>CAYSGF010000334.1:0-10179 GCA_964430275.1 uncultured Gemmatimonadaceae bacterium | reverse complement strand
CGGACCTCATCGGCATGAGCCTGGACGAGTTCAGCGCGACGTTCCTCTGCGAGCAGAAGTCGATCGACCGTATCGCGAGCATGAAGCCGACCGAGCGGCAGACGTTCATCCGCGAGGTAATGCAGATCGGTCGGATCGATGATGCGCTGGCCGCCTGCCGCAAGCGGAGGAGCGCGCTCAGCCAGGAGGCGGGCGGGCTGCAGGAGGGCCTCGGCGATCGCGCACCGCTGGTCGCTGAGCGCGATGCGGCGAAGGCCGCGGTCGTCGAGGCCCACACCAGCCTGCAGGCAGCGCAAACGGCTGCACAGACGGCCAGCCAGGCGGCGGCCGATGCGGCGGAGGAGCTGCAGCATTTGACTGCGCTATTCGACCGGCACACTGCGGCGGATCGCGAGCTGAATGACGCGCAGCGTGCGGAAGCGGCGGTGAAAGCCGAGCTGGACCGGTTGGCCCAGGCATTGGCGGACGCCGGCATCGCAGCGGACAAGGTCGAGGCCGCGGACGAGGAGCTCGCCGAGCTGCCGGTACTGCGCGAGCGGAAGGAGGGGCTGGTCGCCGCGCGTGCGCAGGCCGGTGAGCGGACGTCGCTGCAGCAGCTCGTGTCGGCCGCCGAGCACGACGTGCGGAAGTACTCCGCCGACCTGGAGACCATCGATGCCGCGATCGCCGGCTATGACGCTGCGGCACACCGCGCGGCGAAGGACACGCACCAGGCGGCGACGGATCGGCTGACGGGGTTGCAGCGGACCCGGCGCGATGCTCGTGCGACGGCCGAGGCCGAGGCGAGTTCGGCACGGAAGGAACTGCAGCTGACCACGCGCCGCATCGACGAGATCAACCGGCGCGGTGCTGAGGGTACGTGCCCGACATGCGCACGCGTGCTCGGTGAGCAGATCACGTCCGTGCTCGCCGCTCTTGGCGACATCGCACGCGAGCAGACGATGCGGATGCAGCGCCAGGAGAAGCTGGCGACGTCCCTGTCTGAGCCGGACGACGACGAGCTCGCGGCCGACGCCGCGATCGCGCCCGCATTCGAGGCGCTGCAGGCGCAGGAGGAGCTGTGGCGCGCAGCGGCGCGGGCAGAGCGGGACCGGCCGGGCGTCGCCCGCCAGCTGGATGAGGCGCAGCGCGCGCACGCCGATCGCAGCAGCCGGCTGACGGAGCTGCCCGCGGCGGTCGAGTACTCGGCCGAGGCGTTGCAGACAACGACCGCGCGCATCGGCCAGCTCGAGGCGCTCGAGAAGGAGGTCGCACCGCTGCGCGGGGACGTCGCACGCGTGCCGGAGCTGGTGCAGAAGCATGAGGCGGCGACCGCGGCCGCGGCGGACGCCGAGCAGCTCGCGCTGCTACGCCGACGCGCGCTCGAGGCCATCCCGTTCGACCAGCAGGCTTACGACCAGGCGGACGAGGCCGCTGTGCGGCTGCGCGACCAGCGCACGGAGGCGCAGACTGCGCTCGCACGGGCCGAGGGCGCTGCGGCCGCTGCCGGCGATCGCCTCACGCGGGCGGAGGCCTCACTCGCGTCATACGACGGCCGCGCGGAGAAGCTGACCGCGCTGCGCGCGCAGATCCGCACACACGAGGCGGCTGCCCGGCGGCTGGACGAGTTCCGCGACGATCAGGTGCAGCTGCTGCGGCCGGAGCTCGAGGCGCTGGTCAGCGGCTTTGTGTCGCTGCTGACGGACGGCCGGCACGAGTCGGTGACCGTGGATGACACGTTCAACGTGGTGCTCCAGGAGTCGGGCATCGACATGGAGGTGATCTCCGGCGGCACGGAAGACATCGCCGCGATCGCACTGCGGCTCGCGATCAGCCAGATGATCGCCGAGCGCGCGGGGCACCCGCTATCCCTGCTCATCCTCGACGAGCCGTTCGGGTCGTTGTCGGAGGTCCGCCGTGCCAACGTTCTGAACCTCATCCGCCAGCTCGGCGACCTGTTCACCCAGGTCCTGCTGATCAGCCACGTCGACGAGACGAAGCATGCTGTCGACCACGTGATCGAGGTCACGTTCGACGAGGGCGCCGGCTGCAGCCGGGTGAGCCAGCTGACTACATCGAAGTCGGAAGCGGACGCACTCGCGGAGGAGGTGGCAGCATGACGCGCCACACTCCCGGTCCGTGGTTCGTCGAGCACACGCGTACATGCGGGCTTCGAATCGTTCATGGCGAGGCCGATCCCGAGACCGGGTTCCGCGACGACGTGCCTGTCGGTCGCAAGCATGACGACATCACCGACGAGACACGCGCGAATGTGGCGCTGATGGCCGACGCTACCGCGCTCCTCGATGCGATGGCGGCCGTTGAGCCCTACCTCGAGCGCGACGAGCACCCGGACATGGGTGAGTATAATGCCGCGGTCGACACGTTCCGCGGCCTGCTGCACACACATGAGAGGCTCCGGTGAGCGACCTATTCGATGCCGCGATCGACCAGATGAAGCGCGGCCGCACCGTCGACCTCAAGGGCCGCACGCGCATACGGATCTCCCGCGGCAAGCTGCTGCGCATGTTCGCGATCGACTGTGAACATGCGGCGATGCTGCGCCGGAAGCGGCTGGCCAAGAAGGCGGACCAGCTGATCGATCAGGGCCGGGACCGCACCTACTACCAGCTGCAGAAGCGCCATGGCTTTGCGGCAGTCGCGAAGAAGTCACACCTGATCGACCGGGTGCTGACGCGCCTCGAGGCGCGCGTGCGGCGGGAAGTGGAGCGGTGATTCGCAATGGCGGGCTGCGGCTGTACTGCCGTGCATGCAACGGGGAGCTGCGATCACGTCCGAACACGGACGGCAGTGGAAACCTGGTCGAGTTCGTCGAGCCATGCATGGCATGCATCAACCGGATGCGCGTCGTTCAACGAGCCTCAAACGGAAACCGTGGGGAGCACCCCGTGAGCACACGTCGAATCTCGACTTAGACCCGAAAGAGAATGGGCAACCGGCATCGGACGAAGCGCAATGAGGCAGGCGAACTCGTGTGCATCGTCGATGGCTGCGGCGCCGTCCTCGAGTGGATCGGCAAGGGCCGGATGCCGGTGTTCTGCACACTGCACAAGAACCCATCGAACCGGCCGAGCGCCTGACGGCGGCCAGGAGGAGTACACAGTGGCGAAGCGGAACGGGAAGAAGATGACGGTCACGGCCGAGACCGGCGTGAGCGTCACGGAGAAGCGGTTCCTCGGGGATGCGCCACCACCACCGGAACCACCACAGCGGATCCGGATCCGTGTCGGCGACGTCGTGCCGGCGCCGGGCCTGAACACGCGCCGCCACTTCGACGAGGCAGACCTGCGCTCGCTCGCGCAGTCGATGCGCGAGATGGGGCAGCAGCAGGCCGTCGTGCTGCACGACACGGGCGAACCGATCAAACACCTGGTCGCGGGCGAGCGCCGCTACCGCGCCGCGAAGCTGCTCGGCGACGACTTCGAGCTCGAGGCCACGATCCGGAAGTACTCCGACGCCGAACTCGTGCAGCTGATGCTGATCGAGAACTTCCAGCGTGCGGACCTGCGGCCGATCGAGGAAGCGCGCGCGCTGCAGAAGGGACTCGAGCTGCCGGGCATGACGCAGCGGAAGCTCGGCGAGCTCGTCGGCCGCGAGCAGGGAACGATCTCGAACGCCGTCCGCCTGCTGAAACTGCCGGACTCCATCCTCGACCTGATCGACGACGGGAAGCTCGGGCCGACCGTCGTTCGCGACGTGCTGCTGCCGTTCGCGGCATTACGTGAACCGCAGCGCACGCAGTTCCTGGACACGGTGGCGAAGAAGCTCCGGCAGGAGGTCGCGAACGTCGACGACGCGCGGCGCGTCGTGTCCGACGTCGCGGCGAAGCTGAGCCGACCGATCGATCAGGCCGGTCGCATCTACCACGTGGAGCATTCGATCGAGCTGCAGTTCGACGCGAAGGAGCACGAGGCATGCGGATGCGGCGGTCCTGTGTTCCGGTACTGGGGCAACGCCGGCCTGCGTTGCTTCGACATCGCCTGGTGGGACACCGCGCAGCGCACCGGTGCCGAGCGGCGACGGGAGGCGGAACGGGCTGAGCAGGAACGACTCCGGGCAGCCGCAGAAAAGAAGGGCCGCACGACCGCCGTGAAGAAGATGAAGGCCGACCGGTTCTACCAGGAGTACGGATACAACCGCAAGGCCATCGGTGAGGAGCCCCTCGACGTGGGCGAGCTCGGTGATGCGACGTTCACGGTGGTGACCAGCTCGTCCCATCACCACATCGGCGACCCCCGTGTCTACTGCACAGACCAAGGGGCCGTGCGTCGCGCGCGCAAGGCGGCCAACGAGAAGCGGAAGGCGCTTTATGAGGAGCGTGTTGCCGCAGTCGTGGCGGAGGAGCGCGCCGAGGCCGACCGCATATCGGACGCCTCCGCCGACATCATCCGCACGATCCTGGCGAAGCGGCCGGCGACCGACCAACTCGCGATTCTGGCGCGACGTCACGGCATCGATCTCGGCAGGCACGGGCAGATCTACGACAAGCTCGGAACGCTGTCCGATGCGGATGCGCTGCTGCTCGCAAAGCTCATCCTCGTCGCTGAACGCAACGGTCGACTCACGTGGAAGGACCCCCTGCAGGAGGAGGTCGACGGGGTCATGCGGCGGCGATACGCCTCGAGCCTCGCCGCGCTGCGTCGGCGCGTGCTGGGCGAAGCGGGCGTCGTATCCAAGAAGCCGAAGCGCAAGGAAGCGGCTGATCAGCGCGAGGACGACGACGCCGAGGTCGATTCCGCTGAAATGGCGGAGGTGTGACGTCATGAGCGATCAGACTACCAACCCACTTCGGAAAGGACCGGACCCGGTGGAAAACCACTTCAAGGAACTCACGCTCGAAACGCTGGCACAGGGCGCTGCCGGTGAGCGCTTCGATCATGCGTTCCGAACGCTGCTCGCGAACGTGCAGGACCCGAACACGGATCCACGAGCGAAGCGGAAGATCGCGCTCACGCTCACGATCCAGCCGGACAGCGAGCGCGAGCAGGCCGGCATGAGCATCGACGTCAAGATCGTAACGGCGCCGGTGCGTTCGGTTTCGCAGCCGATCCATCTCGGCATGAAGGACGGCAAGCTGGCGGCCGTCGCGTTCGACCCGAAGCAGGGCGACATGTTCGGCGGCGATGACCAGGCGACGGTTTCGCCGATCACCTCAGCACGCCGGGAGGCGACAAAGGGATGAGAGACGCAGACGGAGTGCAGGCGGTCGCGGAGCTCGCTACGAAGGCAGCCGACCCGAAGATCATCACTGCCGGCGGCACGCAGTTCGTCGCGATCGGAGGTAAGCTCGAGGACCCGCGCCGCCCGGATCCACGCGTGGCCGTGATCGAGCTCCACACGCTGGGCGGCCTGATGGAGTTCGTAGCCGCGAACCGGGACCGGATCAACCTCGACGCGGCCGTGCTCCATGTCGAGAGCCCGACGCGCGTGACACTGTTCGGGCCGCCGAATGGTCACCACAAGCTGCGTGAGGTCTTCGCCGGCGTGACATGCGCCGACCGCTTTGCTGGCATCCCGGGTGGCTTCCGGTTCGGGACGTACGTCGACACCGAGTCGATGGTGATCGCGCTGCAGGCGCTGTTCGAGGCGGAGGGCGATCGGGCGACGGTCCTGAAGCTTATCGGCAATCTCACGGCCGAGGGCACGGTCAAGCGCCTAGACGATGGCGTATCGCAGACCGTGACCGCGCGCAGCGGGATCTCCATGGTCGACCAGGTCCCGGTCCCGAACCCGGTGCAGCTCGCGCCGTTCCGCACGTTCGCTGAGGTAGGTCAGCCGGTCTCGCCGTTCGTACTGCGGGTCCGGAAGCAGGGCGACGCGGTGACGGCCGCGCTCTTCGAGGCGGATGGCGGAGCATGGAAGATGGACGCGATCGCTTCGATCGCCGGCTGGCTGCAGGGCGAGCTCGAGTCGCGCGAGATCGATCTGCCGGTCCTGGCGTGAGCCTCGGTGTCCGGGTCCCGTTCGACGACGCGCTGGCGATCGCACGCGCGTTCGTCACCGATCTCGAACCGGTGGTCTCGCGCGTGAAGGTCGCGGGCTCGCTCCGCCGCCGGCGTTGCCACGTTTCCGACGTCGAGCTCGTCGTCGAGCCGCTGCCGGGGCCGGCAGACCTGTTCGGGCAGTCGCGGCCCGACATCGCATCGATTCGGCATGTTGCTGCACAGTGGGGTGAGATCGTGAAGGGTGGCGAGCGGATGATCCAGGTGCGGACGGGTAGGCGCGACGTGAAGGTCGACCTGTTTATCGCGCATCCGCCGGCGAACTTCTACGTGATATTGGCGATCCGGACTGGGCCGCACACGCTCAGCCAGTGGGCGGTCAGCAGGATGCACGAGCACGGCTACCAATGTGAGCGCGGCCGCATCATCGAGAAGCTGACCGGACGCGAGCTATCAGTCACGAGTGAGGACGATTTCTTTCGCGCGGCGGGTCTGCCGTGTCTGCCGCCGTCGCGGCGTGATAGCGACGAAGCGCTGCAGCAGGTAGGGGGGACGGAGGTGTGATGGACGAGCAGGAGCGACTGCTGCTGAACAAGCGCGCGATCGAGCAGCTGCGCGATCGCATCCAGGGCGAGAGCTATGTGCCGCTGCCGTCGGTCTGCAAGCGGCTGGGGCTCTCTCGCGCTGTCGTGCGCGCGCTGCCGATGGAGGTGCTGCCGTACGTGCCATACGGACGTGGCACGCGCGAGCACAGGCGCTACCACCCGGCGGATGTCGTCGCGGCCGACGCGCGGATCCGGGGCTGGGAGCGGGCGAAGCAGCGTGGCCAGGGCGACGCATACCTGGAGAAGCTGAAGGCGGAGCTCGAGGCGATGGACGAGCAGGCGATAGCCCTCGCGAAGCGGATGCGGGAGGCGTCGTAGTGGCGCGAAAAGCATCGCTGACGTACGACGTCGCCAGCCGCGACGTACCGCGCGAGCAGTGGCCGGGTGGCCGGATGAAGATCAGCCTCGGCACGAGCCTTAAGACGGAGGCGAAGCGCCGGCGTGGTGAGCTCGCGAAGCTGCGTCGTTGGGCGGCGTGGGACATCCTGCGCGCGGTCGCCAACGGAGAGTTGCACGTTGCGAACGTGGTGGCGAATGTCGCCCAGCACGGGGAGACCGCCGTCGCGCTGCTGCGGGAGCGGCTCGCCGAGCATCGCACGGGACAGACGCCGACCCTGGACGAGGAGAGTGAGCTGTACCTCGCATGGTACGAGAGGAAGCGGGCCGCGAAGAGCCTGCACCAGCGCACCTGGCATCTGAGGCGGATGCTCGCCCGGGAGCTCGATGGCCGGCGACCGCTCGGGCAGATGCGCATGAACGAGCCGTCGGTCGCCGACCTGGACGCGGTGCTCACGGACCTGGCGGGCAAGCTCGCGCCCGACACGTTCAACGGGTACGTGAACGCGATCTCCGGTCTCTACACGTGGAGCATCCGGCACGAGGCGGACGCGGCGCGCATCGAGGATCGTGCGCCACGCTGGTCGTTCAATCCGGCGTCGAAGATCGAGCGCCGCGATCGCGTCGTGCGCGTCGTCACCGCGAGCGAGGAGCAGATCATCCGGCTGCTGGCCGGCGCGGAGCTCTATCAGACTGCCTACCTGCGGCCGCTGCTGCACCTGGGGCTGCGCGAGGGCGAGCTCATCCACACGCGCCTGCACGAGGACCTGGACATCCGCGACTGGGTCTGGCGGATCCATGAGCACCCGCCGGAGCCGCGGTGCCGCTGTGCAGCGTGTCAGTCGCACGGCTGGCGGCCGAAGGCGAAGCACTCCTACCGGGTGCTGCACGTGCCTGCGCAGCCGGCGGCTCTACGCAGCTCGATCCTGCGCTACCTCGAGCACGTGCCGTGTGAACCGGGCGACTACGTGTTCCGGAACCCGGCGTACAACCAGCTCTGGCGGGCGGACGCGATCGCGAAGGACTTCGCGCGTCTCTGCCGGCGGGTCGACGTCCGCTACGGCACGAAGGTGCCCGGTGGGATCACGCCGCACTCGCTGCGGCACACGTGCGCGACGGAGATGGTCAGGCGCGGGATCCGCGAGTCGGTGATCGCCCAGCTGCTCGGTGACACGGTGGACACGATCGTCCGGACGTACCTGCACCTGACGGCCGAGGACGTCGCCGAAGCGGTCCGAACCGGCCCGGCCTACGCATGAGGGGCAAACTTGAAAATGTCTACACCGATTTTCACACCGGGAACGAAAATAATGGCAGAAACGCGCTCTCGCAGACTAATCGAAGAAAAACCTTCGGTTCCCTTTCGGGCAACGACACCGTTGCCGCTCATGTGCACGGAAGCATATGACGCCCCTCTGACAGCCGGGAGGGGTGGGGGGCCGACGGGTGCCGGAGTCGCGGAGATTGACCAGGTACCCACCGATTTTCACACCGGTCTGAGCCCGCTCGAGGCCAGGATCCGGGCCGCACAGGCCGCCGGCGAAGCCACCTGCCTGGGCTGCGGCTGTACGGACTCGCGCGCGTGCGATGGCGGGTGCGGCTGGGTGCTCGTCGACCGCCGTCGGGGCATCGGCGTGTGCACCGCGTGTGAGGTCGTGTCGCGGCCGCTGCCGCCGGAGGCTCGGTCATGAGTACCGCCATGCGCCGCTCGCGCCGGATCATGGTCGGCCACTGCCGGCCGGCACCGATGAACGAGACAACCGCCGCGGCGTTGCGGGCAACGGGGCGGATCCAAGGCATCGAGATCGACACACTCGATGCCTGGACGCTCGGGCCGTGTCGCATCCTCCGGCAACACACACCCAGCCTCGGCTGGCATCTCTCGATCTCGCACCCGAAGCGCTACCCGACGTGGGACGAGCTCGCGGAGGCGCGCTACCAGCTGCTGCCGGACGACGTCACCATGGTCGTCGTTCTCCCGCCCTCCGACCAGTACGTCAACGCGCACCCGAACTGCTTCCATCTGCATGAGGCGGTGAATCCGGACGACGGCCGGATCGTGCTGCCGGCGGGTGCGTCATGAACGCGCCCGTGTTCACCGAGCGCGAGGTCGACCTCTGCCTCGAGGCAGCGGCGATGCTCCGCGACAGCTACACGGCGCGCCACCCGGACGGCACGCCGAATTACGCGTACAGCCCGGAGGAGATCGCCGAGGCCTCGGAGTGGGATGCGCTCGCGCGGAAGATCGCAGGGACGCTTCACCCTGACTTCGAGCTCGAGAAGCAATGCAACCGGTGTCGCGGGGGCTCCGACCACGGCAAGCCCTGCCTGGCGTGCAACGGCACGGGACTCTGGCCGGTGGACATTTCGGTGGAATCGGGAGGTGCGACGTGACGACCTACCAATTCCGATCCATCGAGGCCTGGCCGGGTGAGCGCACGCGTGTCCGCCAGCGCTCCCGGTTCAAGGCGAGCTACGGGCGAACGCTGCAACTCCTCGAGCGCGAGCTCGATCACCTGAGCGCGCGCAACGTCGTGATCGAGGCGGATGCGGACGCCTCGCAGATTCGGCTTGACGGGCAGCTGCGGGCATCCGCCCGGCTGCGCGGCCCGGGGGTCATTCTCAGCTTCGACTCGAAGTTCGGTCCACTGCGCTACCCGTGCGACACGTTCGACGACTGGCAGGACAACCTGCGCGCGATCGCGCTTGCACTCGAGCACCTGCGCGCAGTCGATCGCTACGGCGTCACGCGCCGCGGCGAGCAGTACACGGGGTGGTCGAAGCTGCCGCCCGGCGGATCGATCACGGTCGCGATGACGACGGACCAGGCGGCGCGGTTCCTGGCCGACAGCGTCGACTCGCTGTACTCAGCCGCCGAGATCCTGCAGAGCTCGAACGTCTATGCCCTGCTCTACCGCACCGCCGCGAAGAAGCTGCATCCCGATGCCGGTGGTACCACGGCCGCCTTCCAGAAGCTGCAGGAGGCACGGCGCGTCATCGAGAGGCATCACGGGGTGACGCCATGACCTGGCCGCGCATGCTCGAGTCCGCGCTCGCCGAGCTGCTCGCGCTCCAGGTGGACGGGCAGCTCGAGGAGGGCGCGCACCACCAGCCGCTGCGGTGGCTTGGCCGGCACCCGGAGTTCCTGAGCGCGGTGCGCGCCGAACGCCTGCCAGCCGAGCGGAACCCGCGCCGGCGCCAGGCGATCACGCGCGTGCTCATGCGCGTGGAGCTCGCGGCCGCCGAACCCGCCGACGGCCCGCAGCAGACCATCGATGACATCGCAGACGCACGCG
>CAYSGF010000333.1:0-5727 GCA_964430275.1 uncultured Gemmatimonadaceae bacterium | reverse complement strand
CGTCGCGGGTGCGCACGAGCTGCTCGTACGCGCCCGTAACGAGCAGCCGCAGCGAGGGGGTGGGCCGCAGCGTCACGTTGACGTCGACGCTGCTCGCGCGACCCTCGGAGCCCTCCGGGAAGATGGCGACGCGGCCGAAGTCGATGTTCATGCGTGCCTCGAACGCCTGGAACGTCGGCGTCTCGACACCGATCCCGAGCTGCGGCCCGCTCACGTCGTCGAGCGGCGCATACGGCAGCTCGATATCGCCGTCGATCGTGGACAGACCGAGGTAGTCGTCCGGGTCGAGGTGCACGAAGGCGCGACCCAGCTCCGCGTCTACTTCCCAGCCGCCGCGCAGCCGCACGGTCGTATTGATGTTCTCGTCGCCCTCGATCGCGCCGTCGTCGAGGAAGGCGTCATAGCGCCAGACGCGGCTCGGCCCGAAGAACGTGGTGACGGTCTCGACGAGCGCACCGCGCGCGCCATACCAGGTCAGACGGTTGAACGCGCGGGCACTCACGATGCCCGTGCGGTTCACGAAGCCGGACGCGGTGACGAACTCGTCATCGATCCCGTTCAGGCTGTAGTTGAAGCCCCAGCTGCGGCCGGTGCGGTCGAGCTCCGCCCGCCAGATCGGACCCGCGTAGCTGTCGCCTGCGACGTCGCGCGTGAACGCGGCGCCCGCCTGCGCCTCGACGTAGTACATGCCCCCGAAGACGTAACGGAGGTCGCCGGCGGCCACGCGATTGTAGGCGCCGCCCTCCAGCTCGGAACGGTCGGTGTAGACCAGGCCGGCGAGCGAGTTCGCACCGACGTCGGTGCGCAGGCGCGTGACGTTGAAGAGTGCGTCGCTCGCGCCGTTCAGTCCCTCGTCCACGGCGGTCAGGTGCGCGACGCCGAACGGTCCCAGCTTGCCGCTGACCTTGCCGCCCGCGAACGGCTCGGCGATCCGGCGCGTGTAGACGAGCTGGTTCGGTGTGGCGAACAGCTCGATGCCCTCGAGGAAGAACGGTCGCTTCTCCTCGAAGAACAGTGCGAACCGCTCGTTCACGGTGACCTGCGCCGCGTCCGCCTCCACCTGGCTGAAGTCCGGGTTGATCGTGGCATCGAGCGAGATGTTCGTGAAGCCGAGCCGCAGGTTCGCGCCCACGTCCGGCTCCACATCGTCGCGCTCGAACGCGCCGGTCACGGGGTCGAGCGCGCCGTTCGCGGATACGGTCACGAACGGCTGCGCCTCCACGACGACGCCGCGGACCAGGTCGTGCAGCCCCGTGATCGTGCCGGCCTGCCGCAGGAAGCTCGCACTCGCGCGCCGCACGTCCGTCCAGGTGTCCGTGTAGCCCGTCCGCTGCACGCGCCGCTCGACCTGCAGCCCCCAGGTGTGCGGACCGCCACTCGGAAAGCGCAGGCTCTTGAACGGGATCCGCACTTCGACGACGTACCCCTCGGCGCCCACCCTGCCCGCGGAATCGAAGAGGTAGTCCGGGCTGTCGTCGACGCTGCCGCCGAACATCCGGCCCGCCGTCGCCGCACCCTCCGTGCGCACGCCGTCCATCTGCACGCCCAGCGGGTTGACGCCGAAGAAGAATGCGCGCCGCTGATCGTTGAACGTATCCAGGTACAGGATCACGTGGTCTTCGCTGTCGATGTTGTCACGATCGGCGCGCGTCGCACGAATCGACGCCGGCTCGCGGTCGTAGGCGCGAATACCGAAATGGATCGCGTCCGGCGCGTACCATACGAGCACCTCCGTGCGCTCCTCGGCCGGACGTCCGTCGATCGGCTCGTACTGCCGGAAATCCGTCAGCACCGCGGCCTCCGTCCAGGCGCGTTCGTCCAGGACGCCATCGATCTGGATCTCCGCGTCCACGCGGGGGATCTCAACGGACGGCGCCGGAATCGGCGCCTGGGACTGCAGCAGCGCAAGAAGCAGGATCACGAAATCACGCGTTCGGTGTGGTCGGTGCGCCGTTTCGGCGGGAGCAGAAGGTGTGCGCCGCTGCGCAGGCGGTCAAGCGATATGGTACGACCACTGTCGCGTGGCGCACGCCGACGTGGGCGGCACCGCGCGCGCTGCGTGCCGCTTCGTCGAGCCGCTCGATCAGGCGTCGAACTCCGCGTAGACCGGGTTCGACAGGTAGCGCTCGCCGAAGTCGGGGATCACCGCGACGATCAGCCTCCCCGCGTTCTCCTTGCGCGCCGCCACCTGCAGCGCGGCCCAGGTGATCGAGCCGGACGAGATCCCGGCGAGGATGCCCTCCTCGCGGGCCAGGCGGCGGGTCGTCGCGATCGCGTCGTCATTCGTCACCCGCACCACTTCGTCGAACACGGACGTGTCCAGCACGGCGGGTACGAAGCCGGTGCCGATCCCCTGCTGCTTGTGTGATCCCGGCTCACCGCCGGACAGGACGGGACTCTCGTTCGGCTCGACGGCAACCACGAGCAGGGATTCCTTCTGCTCACGCAGGAACCGGCCGGCGCCGGTCAGTGTGCCGCCCGTACCGACGCCCGCAACGAGGACCTCAACGCGGCCGTCCGTGTCCGCCCAGATCTCCGGGCCGGTCGTCCGGTAGTGGATCCGCGGATTCGCCTCGTTCGCGAACTGGTTCGGCATCCACGCATTCTCGCCGTGCTCCGCCACGATCTCCTCCGCGCGCTGGATCGCCGCCTTGATCCCCTGCGCACCCTCCGTCAGGACGATCTCGGCACCCAGCGCCCGCAGCATCGCCCGACGCTCCAGTGTCATCGTATCCGGCATCGTGAAGATGCAGCGCAGCCCGTGGACGGCGGCCGCGAAGGCCAGACCGATGCCGGTGTTGCCGCTCGTCGGCTCGACGATCACCATGCCCTCGCGCAGCACGCCGCGCTCGAGCGCGTCCTCCACCATCGCCACGCCGATGCGGTCCTTCACGGAGTTGAAGGGATTGAACCCCTCGTGCTTCAGCACGACTACCCCCGGCAACCCTGCGGACATGCGCTTCAGCCGGATCAGCGGTGTGTCCCCGATCGTCTGCGTGATGTCGTCGTATATGCGGCCACGTGGCATGCTGTCTCTCCAGTGATGAGGTCTCAGTCGTGCACGACGCCGGCAGCGCTGCGCGCGGCACCTGCCACGTCGCCGTCCGCCGGGTACAGCAATGAAGCAGCCGCGACGATACCGCGCACCTGCGGATGCGCGACGGTGATTCCGCCTGCGCCGTCGCGCCGCGACACGTCCCCCTGGCGCAGCAGCACCGGCAGCGACGTCGCATCGATGACGCGCGTCGCATCCCCGGCGTCCGGGAACAGCAGCCACGTGTACGCCGACGTCACGCCCAGCGACGATGCGGCGCGCGCCGCGCGCATCAGTGCGTCGCCATCGACCGGCGTATCCGGCCTGCCCGCATCGTCCCTCGGGGCGAGCGCCGGCTCGATCATCGCGACGATGCGTCGCGCAGCCAGGGTCGTGAGTGCGCGTGCGCCCGCCGCGAGCGCCGGGGCCGTCGGCTCGCCGTCCGCAGCCATGCGTAACCGCAGCCGCCCCCCGTCCAGCCCGCTCTCGGCGATCGAGCGCGCGTCGTAGGCGGTGAGCGCGTCGTCCAGGCCGCCCACCGCGCCGGCGCCGTTCATCGCGCCGATGGCGATGCGGTCCTCCAGGCCGCCGAGCAGCAGCAGGTCTTCCATGACGTCGGCCGCAGCGATCACTCCGTCCACGCCCGGCTGCGCGAGGGCGGTGAGGGCGCGCTCCAGCAGGTCGCGCCGGCGTGTGGCGCCGTTCGCATCCCCGGGTCCGTCCAGACCCAGGAGAAAGATGCGAGGGGCGCCGTCACGCAGGAGCGGCCGGCGCCGGCGCGCCGCAAACGCATCCGCAACCCGGTCCGGCGCTGTCGCGCGCGTTTCCCGCAGTTCGCGCCAGCGGCCGTCGTCGATCAGGACGCCGGCGTCCACCGCAGCTGAAACTCCAGCTCCTCCTGCCCGGCCGTCTTCTCGTGCTCGACACTGATCTCCGCGTCGGCCGGCACGGTGAACCGGTGATTCGCCACCTGGATCGTGAACGGCTCCTCGCGCTCGATCGCGTCCGCCAGCCGCCGCAGCTTCGCGACGAACTCGCCGCGCGCGTAAACCTTCTCGACGTCTCTCTCGGGCATGCCTCGTCTCTCCTGCCTGGTTGGGATCCGCATGCGCCCGTGATCCTAAACGTCGCGCCGGCCTCGCGCGAGCACCGCTGTGTTGGATGACCCGGGTTTCGTGATGTGCACGCGCACGACACATTCGGTTCGGCTGGACGGGTGGCTTGCCAGCCAGCCATTGTCGGTGCCACAATGCCGTTCCATCCTCGATCCCTGAGCAGGGGGAGCCCCTCCAGCGTGCAGACGGTCACGATCGGCGGCGGCCCGGCGGGCCTCTACCTGGCGCTCCTGGTCAAGAAGGCGAAGCCCGCCGCGCGGGTCGTCGTCGTCGAGCGCAATCGTGCACAGGACACGTTCGGCTGGGGCGTCGTCTTTTCCGACCAGACGCTGGAGAACCTGCGGCGTGCGGACGAGCCGACCTGCCGCGCGATCGAGGACAGCTTCGCGCACTGGGACGACATCGACGTCCACTATCGTGGCCGCACGATCACCTCGAGCGGCCACGGCTTCAGCGGCATCGCGCGCCGCCGGCTCCTCGAGATCCTGCAGTCCCGCGCGCGTGAGCTCGGCGTGGAGCTGCGCTTCGAGCAGGACGTCGGCTCACTCGCGGAGCTGGACGCACTCGGACTCGACGGTGCGGACGTCGTCATTGCGGCCGACGGCGTGAACAGCACGATCCGGCGCGAGCTCGCCGACTGCTTCCGTCCCACGCTCGACGTGCGCACCGCCCGCTACATCTGGCTCGGCACACCGCTCCAGCTCGATGCGTTCACGTTCATCTTCGTCGAGAACGAACAGGGTGTCTTCCAGGTCCACGGCTACCGCTTCGATCGTGACCACTCGACGTTCATCGTCGAATGCGACGAGGCGTCGTGGCGCGCCGCGGGGCTGGACCGCATGGACACCGACGCGTCGATCGCGTATTGCGAGCGCCTCTTCGCGCCCTGGCTGCACGGCCAGCCGCTGCTCAGCAATGCGACGCACCGTGCCGCCAGCCCGTGGACCCGCTTCGTGCGCGTCTCGAACGAGCGCTGGTTCCACGACAACGTCGTGCTCATCGGCGACGCCGCACACACGGCTCATTTTTCGATCGGCTCCGGCACCAAGCTCGCCATGGAGGACGCGATCGTTCTCGCACGCGAGCTCACCACCGGCTGCCCGCTGCCCGATGCACTGCAGCGCTACCAGGACGAGCGCATGACCGAGGCGCTCCGCCTCCAGAACGCTGCGCGCAACTCCATGGAATGGTTCGAGAACGTGAAGCGCTACACTCGCCTCGAGCCGGAGCAGTTCACCTATTCCCTGCTCACCCGCAGCCAGCGCGTCAGCCACGAAAACCTGAGACTGCGCGACCGGCGCTACCTCGAGGACGTGGAGCGGTGGTTCGAGGGAACTGCGGGCCGGGGCCTGCGCCCGGGCCCGGGCCGGGACCCGGAGCGGGATTCGGAGGTGCGGGCGTCGGGATCGTGGCCTGGGCGCGCACGCGCACGGAATGCGGCCGCCCCCTCACCCGCCGTGCCCCCCGCCGTGTCCACACCCCCACGCCCACCCTCACCCCCACCCGCTGTTGAAGTCGATCCGGCTCCGGCCCCGCCGCTGTTCACGCCCTTCAGGCTCCGCGACCTGGTCCTCCCCA
>CAYSGF010000332.1:0-4069 GCA_964430275.1 uncultured Gemmatimonadaceae bacterium | reverse complement strand
GACGGGACGCGCGGCGGGCGAGCGGCCTGCCTGCCTGTTCGACTACTTCCCGGAAGACTTTCTCGTCATCGTGGACGAGTCGCACCAGTCGGTGCCGCAGATCCGCGGGATGTACAATGGCGACCGCGCGCGCAAGCTGACGCTGGTCGACTACGGGTTCCGGCTGCCGTCCGCACTCGACAACCGGCCGCTCACGTTCGACGAGTGGGAAGGCCTGGTGCCGCGCGCGCTCTTCGTGTCCGCGACGCCCGGCGACTACGAGCTCCGCAAGTCGCACGGCGTGGTCGTCGAGCAGCTCATCCGGCCGACCGGCCTGATCGACCCGCCCATCCACGTGCGCCCCGTCAAGGGCCAGGTCGATGACCTCCTCGCCGAGATCCGCATCCGCGAAAAGCGCGGCGAGCGCGTGCTCGTGACGACCCTCACGAAGCGCATGGCCGAGGACCTGACCGACTACATGCAGCAGGTCGGCGTGCGCGTGCGCTACATGCACGCCGACATCGACGCGATCCAGCGCATCGAGATCCTGCGCGACCTGCGACTCGGCCGCTTCGACGTGCTCGTCGGCATCAACCTGCTGCGCGAAGGACTCGACCTGCCGGAAGTCTCGCTCGTCGCGATCCTCGACGCCGACAAGGAAGGGTTCCTGCGCGACGAGCGCTCGCTCATCCAGACGATCGGCCGCGCCGCCCGCAACGTGAACAGCATCGCGATCATGTACGCGGACCGCATCACCGGGTCCATGCAGCGCTGCATCGACGAGACGGACCGGCGGCGCGAAGTGCAGAAGGCCTACAACATCGAGCACGGCATCACGCCGCAGACGATCGTGAAGAGCATCGAGGAACTGATGCTGTCCACACGCGTCGCGGACGCACGCGCGCCGAAGGTCCGCGGGGGCCGCGTGGCGGAGGCGCAGGCGTCGTATGCATCCGAGGTCAATCTCGAGGAATGGGCAAAGATCCTCGAGGCGGAGATGAACGAGGCGGCGACGAGCATGGACTTCGAGCGCGCGGCGCGGCTGCGCGACGAGCTGCTGGACGTGAAGGCGAAATTGACGGGGGGCGCGCCGCAGCCTTCGCGGGGCTGAGCGCGTTCGCCGGCTGTCCTGCTCGTGTTGCAAACGAGGGTAGACGGACCTTTTCACACAGAGACACGAAGGGACACCAAGGCACAGAGGGGGTTCGTCGTGGTGGTCGAAGCCGAGGCCATCCTTACGACCCCCTTTTTTGTTTTGGTGTCTGTGGGCGATGGTGTCCGTTTGTGCCTCTGTGCGAAAAAGCGGTATACCATCACGTCAGATTCCTCGCCATACGGCCCTCATGCCCATCATCCTGTCGGATATTCCTTGCATTTCCCGGAGGCGAGCCGTATCAATGCTGGTATACCGAAAGTTGATCAATCCTGCGCTGACTGCATGCCCGAATCCTCCGGTGACAACGGAGTCCCGTCCCGTAGTTCGAGCCGCCAGCGGCCGGTCCGCGACGACCTGGTGACGCTGGCGTATCACCGGCTGCGGCAGGCGATCACGTCGGGGGCGCTGGCGCCGGGGGCGCGGGTGGTGGAGCGGGAGCTGGGGGAGCGACTGGGGATCAGCCGGACGCCGGTGCGCAGTGCGCTGCACCGGCTGCAGCAGGAAGGCTACATGGTGGCCGGCAGCAATGGCGCGACGACGCAGCTGATCATCGCGCCGCTGACGCGCGAGGATGCGCTCGAGCTGTTCACGATGGTCGGGGTGGTGGAGGGGGTCGCGGCGCGGGAGGCGGCGCGGCTGCCGGCGCTGCGGCGCACGCGGCTGGCGCTGGAGCTGGCGCAGCTGAACCGGGAGCTGCGCGAGGAGTCGGAGACGGAGCGGCCGGGTGAGCGGGCGTACTACGAGATGGACGCGGCCTTTCACCTTCGCTACGTGGATGCGGGCGCGGGTCCGCGGCTGCGCGGGCTGCACGACGCGCTGAAGCCGCAGGCGGAGCGCTACGCGCGTTTGTACGTGAGCATGCTGACGCGCGAGATCGGCACGTCCGTGCGCGAGCACGAGCTGATCATCCGCGCGATCGACGAGGGTGATCCCGAGCTGGCGCGCACGCGCGTCGAGACGAACTGGGCGAATGCGGCGTTGCGGCTCGTGACGGTGATGCAGCAGGCGGGTGAGGCGGAGGCGTGGTCGTAGACGAAGCAGGTGTGGTACGGTGGCGCGCGGGCGTAACGCTGCCAGACCCGTGGCAGCGCCGCGCACGATAGATCGAACGCAGAGCGGTAATCCCCCATCTCCGGAGTTTGTGTGATGCGTGTCCTGCCCCTCGTGATCGCAATCGGGACGATGGTCTCGACGGCGAGCGCTGCTGCCCTGCCGGCGGCGGCCTTGCCAGTGACAGTGCAGCAGGAGCCCGTGGTTGCGGGCACCGTGGTGGATGCGGTTTCGCTGCAACCGATCGTTGGCGCGCAGGTGGTGCTCGACGGCACGGATCGGGGCGTGGTGACGGACGGCCGCGGCCAGTTCCTGCTGACCGGCCTGAGCGGCGGGCAGGTGACGCTGCGCGTGATCATGATCGGCTACGGCACGGAGCTCCAGCAGTTCGCGGTCGGCACGACGAACGCGCGCATCGCGCTGACGCAGTCGGCGATCGCGCTGGACGAGGTGATCGTGACCGGCACGGTGGGCGGGCAGCAGCGTCGCTCGATCGGCAACTCGGTCGCGACGGTGGACGCTGCGGTCGCGCTCGAGCGCTCGGCGGCGCCGGACGTGTCCAGCCTGCTGAACGGGCGCGCCGCGGGCGTGACGGTCACGCAGGGCTCGGGGCGCATCGGCTCCGGCCCGACGATCCAGGTGCGCGGCCGCTCGACGATCTCGCTCGATTCCGAGCCGATCGTCTACATCGACGGCGTGCGCATGTACAACGACGTGAACACGGGCCCGCCCGGTGGCGGTCTCGGCGCACAGGGCGCACGCTCGGTGTCGCGGCTCGGTGACATCAACCCCGACGACATCGCGAGCATCGAGGTGATCAAGGGGCCGGCGGCCGCGACGATCTACGGCACGGAAGCCGCCAACGGCGTGATCCAGATCATCACGAAGAAGGGCGCGTCGGGGGCAGCGCGCTGGAACGGCCGGATCGAGCAGGGCGCGATCTCGTTCCGCGACGCCGCGGACCGGATGCCGACGAACTACTTCATCAATGGCGACGGCGAGCTGGACACGTGGAACCCGGTAGTGGCCGAGGAGGCGCGCGGCACGCCGATGTACACCACGGGCCACATGCAGTCCTACAACCTGTCCGTCTCGGGCGGCCAGGACCTGCTGCGCTACTACGTGTCCGGCACGCTCGAGGACACGGAAGGCGTGGAGCCGAACAACTACGGCCGGCGCTTCAGCGCGCATGCGAACCTGAACGTCGCCGCGAACGAGCAGGTGGACATCGCGACGAGCTTCCACGTGGTGCGCAGCAACATGCACCTGGGCGTGGACAACGGCCTCTCGCCGATGTTCAACGGGCTGTTCGGCTCGCCCGCCTTCTTCCCGGCGAGCCGCGGCTTCTACGGGCTCCCGCCGGAAGTATCGCACGCGCTCCACGACAACATCCAGACGATCAACCGCTACACGGGCGGCATCACGATCAGCCACCGGCCGGCGTCCTGGTACTCGCAGCGGCTCGTGGTCGGGCTCGACTACACGTCGGACGACAGTCGCGCGCTCGAGCGCTTCGCGCCGCCGGACATGGCGCCGTACCTCGCAGTGTTCGGGCCAACGGCCCCGGCCGGTCGGATAGCACAGGCGCTGCGCAACAGCACGTTCTTCACGGGCGACTTCGCGGGCACCGCGACGTTCGATCTCACGCCCGCGATCAACTCCGCGACGTCGTTCGGTGCGCAGTACGTGCGCAAGGACCTGCGCACGAGCGCGCTCGGCGGCCAGATCTTCCCCGCGCCGGGTGTCGAGACCGTGTCGGGCACGGCGATCAAGTTCGATCCGAGCCAGAGCGAGCTGATCAATACGACGCTCGGCGTCTACGGCCAGCAGCAGTTCGGTCTCAACGACCGCCTCTTCCTTACCGGCGCCGTGCGGGTGGACAAC
>CAYSGF010000331.1:0-9096 GCA_964430275.1 uncultured Gemmatimonadaceae bacterium | reverse complement strand
ACCTTTGGTTGCGCTCGTTGCTGTTTACGTTGACCGCGCGCACCCCCAGGTGCTGGGGCCCCTTTGCGGCCCTGTCACGTGCCGAGCCCGAGCCGTTTTCCTTGCGGGCTATCACGATCAGCGGGGTGCCCGCCGCGTGATACTTCATCGCCGCATCGTACAGAGGCATCGTCTCGCCACTCGGCAGGTGTGTCGACCAGCCGCCTTCGACATCCGCGTTGAGACGGTTGCGCAAACGGACGTTCGCAAACGTGCCGCGCACCATCACCTCGTGGTTCCCGCGCCGTGATCCGTAGGAGTTGAACTCCTTCGGCTCCACGCCATGCTCGCGCAGGTACCGGCCCGCCGGGCTGTCCGCCTTGATCGATCCGGCCGGCGAGATGTGGTCCGTCGTGATGCTGTCACCGAGCAGCGCGAGCACGCGTGCATCATGGATGTCGTGTACCGGCGGCGCCTCGCGCGGCATGTCCACGAAGTACGGCGGATGCTTGATGTACGTCGAATCCTCGTCCCACACGAACAGCGCGCTCTCCGGTACCGGCAGTGCGCGCCACTGATCGTCGCCCTCGAACACGGACGCGTACTGCGTGCGGAACATCTCCGGCTTCACCGACTCCGCGACCGCCGCTTCGATGTCCGCGGTCGTCGGCCAGATGTCCCTCAAGAATACCGACCGCCCTTCGCTGTCCTCGCCGATCGGCTCGTTGTACCAGTCGATGTCGATCCGGCCCGCGAGCGCGTACGCCACCACGAGCGGCGGCGAGGCGAGGTAGTTGCCGCGGACGTCGGGGTTGATGCGCCCCTCGAAGTTCCGGTTCCCCGACAGCACCGATACCGTGACGAGGTCGCCCTCCTCGATGGCGCGCGAGATCGACTCCGGCAGCGGCCCGCTGTTGCCGATGCACGTCGTGCAGCCATAGCCGACGAGGTCGAAGCCGAGCTGCTCGAGGTAGGGTGTGAGCTGCGCATCCGCGAGGTAGTCGGTCACGACCTTGGAGCCGGGCGCGAGCGACGTCTTCACCCACGGCTTCGTGCGGAGCCCGCGCTCGACCGCCTTCTTCGCGAGCAGCCCGGCTCCGAGCATGACCGACGGATTCGAGGTATTCGTGCAGCTCGTGATCGCGGCGATCACGACCGCGCCGTCGAACACCATGGTCTCCTGATCCTGCACGACGCATGGGACCGCACGCCGCCCCTCCGGGGGCGCCAGGGTGGTCAGCGCTTCGCCGCCCTCGCTCGTCCAGCGGCCGACCTCTTCCGTCTTCGGTCGCGGACCGCCTTCCCCGAGCAGCGTGTCCAGGTGCTTCTCGAATGACGGCTTCACGTCGGACAGACGGATGCGGTCCTGCGGCCGGCGCGGTCCTGCGACGCTCGGTTCTACCGTTGCCAGGTCCAGCTCCAGCGTATCGCTGTACTCCGGGTCAGGCGAGTCGGCGGTGTGGAAGAGGCCCTGCTCCTTCATGTACGTCTCGACGAGTTGCACCTGCTCCGGCGAGCGGCCCGTGAACTCCAGGTAGCTGAGCGTCATCGCGTCGACGGGGAAGATGCCGCACGTCGCACCGTACTCGGGCGCCATGTTCCCGATGGTCGCGCGGTCCGCCAGGCGCAGGTGGGCGAGCCCGGGGCCGTAGAACTCGACGAACTTGCCGACGACACCCTTGTTGCGAAGCATCTCGGTGACCGTGAGCACGAGATCGGTCGCCGTCGTCCCTTCGGACAACTCGCCGACGAGCCGGAAGCCGACGACCTGCGGGATCAGCATGGCAACCGGCTGGCCGAGCATTGCCGCCTCCGCCTCGATGCCGCCGACGCCCCAGCCGAGCACGCCGAGGCCGTTCACCATGGTCGTGTGGGAGTCGGTGCCGACGAGGGTGTCCGGGTAGGCCTGCGGCATCGAGCCGTCCGTGGGATCGGTGCGGAAGACGACACGGGCCAGGTATTCGAGGTTCACCTGGTGCACGATGCCGGTGCCGGGCGGTACGACCCGGAAGTTCTCCAGTGCGCGCTGCCCCCAGCGCAGGAACGCATACCTTTCGCCGTTGCGCCGGTACTCCATCTCGACGTTGTGGCGGAAGGCCATGCGTGTGCCGAACTCGTCGACCTGCACGGAGTGGTCGATCACGAGCTCTGCCGGCTGAAGCGGATTGATCTTCGTGGGCGCACCCCCCATGGCCTCCATGGCCTGGCGCATCGCGGCGAAGTCCACCACGGCCGGCACGCCGGTGAAGTCCTGCAGGAGCACACGCGCCGGGGTGAAGCTGATCTCCCGGTCCGGCATTGCCCTGGGGTCCCATTGCGCGAGAGCGGCAATGTCATCGCTGGTACCCTCCAACGCGTTCTCATAGCGCAGGAGGTTCTCGAGCAGAATGCGCAGGGAGTACGGCAGGCGCGTGATGTTGTAGCCCGCGCGCTCGACGGCATCGAGCCGGAAAATTTCGTAGCTGCGGCCGGCGACGTCGAGCACCGCGCGGGAATTGAAGGGTGTAGTGGCCATGATCATCAGGGTTCGAGGACCTTTGGCTTAGTATGGCACGGCGTGCTGCGCGCGACTAGGGTCGCACGCGTGAGAGTCGGCCGCCGAACCGCGTGCGTGCCCGCTTCGCCCGCAGGAATCAGGAACTGGTCCCGGCGCGAGCGGTGGACGCGAGGATTTTCTTGACATCCAGCCGCACGCGAGCCAACGTCTGCAACACACCGGCCAGTACGGCATTTTCTCGATACCGTCCGCGGGTCTGCGCAACCCGTGGTTGGCATTACCTGAGTACAGGTCCGGCACTCCCGGACCCCCGTTCGCCACACAGTTCTGAATGCCAGCGTGTTCAGCGTATCCGGCGCACGCGCCGGATGCGCCTGCCGTTCCCATAGCAAGGAGTGCCGGGATGTCAAACGGGTCACGGCCGGAGGTACAGCACCTCTGGCGAGCAGGACTGCTGGTGCTCGCCGCATTGATCGGATCGGCGGCAGGCGCCTCGGCGCAGGATACCGGACGGATCCTGGGACAGGTCACGGAACGGTCGGGCGCCCCCGTCGCCGGCGCACAGGTCTTCATCGAGGCGACGAACCAGGGCACACTGACGAATGCGGAAGGTCGCTTCCTCATTCCGAACGTGCCGGTCGGCACACAGACGCTACGCGCGGAGCGGATCGGCTACGAGGCCGTCGAGCAGGACGTGACGGTCGGCACGGATGGCAGTGCGGTCGCGAATTTCGTCATGTCGGCGCAGGCGCTCGGCCTCGACGAGATCGTGGTCACCGGAACCGCCGGCGCCGCCCGGCGCCGGGAGGTCGGCAACACGATCGCCCAGATCAACGTGACCGAGCTGCCGGCACCGCCGGTCAACGTGGATGCGCTCCTGCAGTCCAAGTCGGCGGGCATCATGGTCGGTCAGGGCAACGGCTCGGTCGGCGGTGGCGCACAGATCCGTCTGCGCGGTGCCGTCTCCGTGTCCCAGTCCAACCAGCCCATCATCTATGTGGACGGGGTGCGCGTGCGCAGCGACGCGTATGCCCGCAACATCTCGCCCACGGAAGGCGCCGGCCGCGGCGGCAACATCACGGCCTCGCCCCTGAACGACATCAACCCGGCGGACATCGAGCGCAGTGAAGTGCTCAAGGGCTCGGCCGCCTCGACGCTGTACGGCACGGAAGCGGCCGCGGGCGTGATCCAGATCTTCACGAAGCGCGGCCGCTCCGGTACGGCGCAGTGGTCGCTGCAGGTGGACCAGGGGTTCAACCGGCTCATGCCGTTCGCGCCGGACGTGGACGTGCGGCCGCCGGACGATCCGACCCTCGCCGACATGCCGCTCGGCAGCTACTCCTACGAGCGGCTCAATCTCGAGCCGTTCCTGCGCGACGGTCATCGCCAGAAGTACGCGCTCAGCGTATCCGGTGGCGGCCAGGCGCTCCAGTACTACATCTCCGGACAGGCGGACCTGAACGAGGGCGTGCTGCCGCTCGACGAGGAGAACAAGTCGAGCATCCGCGGCAATTTCACGTTCGCGCCGCTCTCCAACCTGACGATGCAGGTGAACTCCGGCTACACGCGCATCGACATCGAGCACACGCCGGCGGGCAACAACGCGCAGGGTCTCATCCTGAACGCTTACCGGCGCGAGCGGAACTACTTCTCGCAGGCGGACGTCGATACGATCAGTTTGGTGCTGAACCAGGAGAACAACACGCGTATCGATCGGTTCGTCCTGGGCACGACGCTGAGCTATCAGCCGAGTGACGTGTGGACGAACAAGCTGACGGTCGGCTACGACCAGGCGCTCCAGGACAACCGCAGCCTGCGCCCGTACGGGTACCGCCAGCTGCCGGATGGCAAGCTGTACACGGCCAACAACTCCTACACGGCCCTGACCGCCGACTTCGTTTCGAGCTACCAGCTCGACGTGACGGAGGCGCTGCACACGACGCTCTCGGTTGGCGGCCAGAGCGTCACGACAGAGGACCGCCGTGTCCAGGCGGAAGCCACGAACTTCGCGGGGCCGGGTGACCCCGACATCGATGCCGGTGCCAACCGGTTGAGCTGGGAGACCCGCGAGCGCGTTGTGAATGCCGGCTTCTTCGGCCAGGCAGTCATTGCCATGCTAGACCGCTACTTCCTCACGGTAGGCGCGCGCGTGGACGGCAACTCCGCATTCGGCGAGGACCTCGGGCTACAGACGTACCCGAAGATCTCCGCGTCCTACATCATCTCCGACGAGGCGTTCTGGAAGCCGTCCCTCGGTGTGCTGAAGCTGCGCGCCGCGTGGGGCCAGTCAGGACGCGCGCCGGGCACCTTCGACGCCGTGCGCACCTGGACCGCGGAAGGCTACGGCGGTGAGCCCGCCTACACGCCGGAGAACCTCGGCAACGCGGAGCTGGGTCCGGAGCGCACCTCGGAGACCGAGGTCGGCTTCGACTGGGCAGGCTTCGACAACCGCATCAATACGGAGCTGACCTGGTACAAGCAGCGCACGACGGACGCACTCTTCGATGTCCGGCAGCCGCCCTCGGAAGGGTTCGCACTGACGCAGCTCGAGAACGTGGGTACCATCGAGAACAAGGGCTGGGAGATCAACCTGAATGCGGTGCTGCTCGACCGTGCGGACTGGGGCGTCGATCTCGGCCTGAACTTCTACACGAACAAATCGGAAGTCATCGATCTGGGCGACGCCGTACCGTTCGCGGCGGGTGGCGGCTGGGTCGAGGAAGGGCTGCCGGTCATGGTCTTCCGCGGCGTGGAGATCCATAACGGCAGCCGGCTCGAGGATCCGGTGCAATGCACGGACGCGCTGCTCGCAGCGGGCAGTGCCTGCTACGAGCTGGACGTGCCGCTCGGGCCGCAGCAGCCGACGCATACGTTCGGCATCTCGCCCATGATCCGCGGGCCGCGCGGCATCACGCTCTCCGCGCGCGCCGAGTACATGGGCGGCCACTACATCTATGACGGACCCACGAACGAGGCGGTCAACCGCGGCATCCGCTGGCCGACCTGCCTCGACTACTACCAGCTCACGGACGCCGGGAATGGCGACCAGGCGACCGCCGAGCGCCGCTACTTCTGCGACGGCCGCTTCTACCAGCGCGGTACGATGGCGTGGAAGGCGGATTTCGCGAAGATCCGTGACGTTACGCTCCAGGTCCCCCTCGGTGGACTCATTCCGCGCAGCACGAACAGCACACTGACGCTGTCGGCGCAGAACTTCTACCGCTGGCGCAACGACGACTTCCCGATCTTCGACCCGGAAATGGTGGCGAACACGGGCTTCGGCGCGAACCAGAACCCGTCCATCACCGAGCACATCCCGCCCACGGCGACGTTCGTCGCCTCGATCCGCGTGGGGTTCTGATGCGTACGTCGAATTCCGAACAGGGAGGGATCATGATCCGCTCGCGCAACGTGCTGGCGGTACTCACGCTCGTGGCCGTCGCCGGCTGCGACTTCGAAGTGTCGAACCCGGGGCCGACGCCCGACGACCGTCTGAACGACCAGGAAGCGCATCAGGCAGTCGCCAACGGTGCCGCACTCCTGCTCTTCGACGGGCTCAACAACGTCGTGTACACGACGTCCGCGGTGACCCGCGAGCTGTTCCCCGCGGGCTCCACGTCGTCGTTCGGAATCTCCATCAGTCAGCAGATCGGCCTGCTCCGCTACAATGACGAGCACGCCGATTCTTGGACGTCGCACCAGCAGGCCCGCTTCATCGCGGAGAGCGGCTACGAGCGCTTCGCGGAGGCACTCGGCGGGACTGCCACGGGCTACCGTCCGTCCGCGGAAGCCGCACTGTGGGCGGGGTACGCGAATCGCCTGCTCGGCGAGAACTGGTGCGAGGCGGTGATCGACGGCGGCTCGCCACAGCCCGGTACGGTCTGGCTGGAGCGCGCCGAGGAATGGTTCACGACCGCCATGACCGTCGCCGGCGGAAGCGCGCAGCTGGCGGACGTCGCCATGGCGGCGCGTGCAGGGCGCGCGTCCGTCCGCGCGTTCCTCGGTGACTGGGCCGGTGCGATCGCAGACGCGAACGGCGTCCCCGACGACTTCGTGTTCCAGGCGCAGTACCATGGCACGCAGCAGTCGCACTACAACCGCACGTATTTCGCGGGCGCGAACTCGCCCTACCGCGCGGTAACGGTGTGGAACACCGTGTACGAGGACTACTACACGGACACGCAGGATCCGCGCACGCCGTGGGGCACCACCGGCGAGCCGGAAGGCGACGCTGCACTCGCGTTCCTCGGCAACCAGAAGGTGCCGTTCTACCAGCAGCGGAAATACGATGCTGCCGACGACGACATCAACCTGTCGTCGGGCCGGGAGATGCGCCTGCTCGAGATCGAGAACCAGCTCATCAACGGGCAGTGGCAGGCCGCGATGGATGCGATCAACGCGTATCGCACCTCGATCGGCGTGCCGACGTTCACGGCCGCTTCGGAGGCTGAGGCCTGGACGCACTACAAGCGTGAGCGCGGCATCGAGTTGTGGCTGGAAGGCCGCCGCCTGGGCGACCTGCGACGGTGGGAGCAGGCGGGCCGACCGGGAGCGCTGCACCCGCTCGAGGAGCCGGGCAATCCGGCGTCGTACCTGGTGGCCGAGCGCTCGCTCTGCTACGACATTCCCGAGAACGAGCGGCAGTCGAACCCGAACGTTCCGAACCAGCCGTAATCCGCGGAGCAGTGGAGGTGCCCGCCCGCGTCGGGCGGGCACCTCGCGCTCCGATCCCAGTCCGCAACTCCCGTCAGAACCGCACCGGCAGTGCGAAGTGCACGCGCGGTCCGCGCCGCAGCTCGGGTATGCCCGGGCCGGGATCGTCGTCGTTGTCGTTGCGTCCACCATCGAGCGCGACGGCGATCACGTACCCGACCGCCGCGGTGGCCCCCACGACGAGCGCGCCGGTGCGCAACCGGTCCAGGCGTCGCAGCTCGACTTCACGGATCACGTCATTGCGGATCTCGATGCGCTGCGTGAGTGCACTCCCTGCGCGCTGCGGATCCAGCCCGACGACCGGTGTCTCGAGCAGGATGCCGTCATTGTCGTGACGGATCAGCGTACCGGGTACCAGTCGTTCCTCGCTCATGCGCAGCTCTGCCAGTCGCTCCGCCTCGTCCGGCGAGACGAGCACGCGTACCGGCGTGCCCGGCTCAACGTCCGCGAGGGTCGTCACTTCATAGGAGTAGCAGCCGGTTACGGCCGGGATCAGACCGAGGAGCAGTATCAGCCGGTCGCGCATGGGCAGTCCCTTCGAGCAGGCGGTTCAGTGCGGCGAGCTTGGTTCATGCGACATAGTGGGGTGGCGCCGCGCCGGACGGAAGCTTCACGTGCCCTTTCGCGCCTCTCGCGGGTTCGACACCTTGCCCCGCCATGACGAATGAAACCGCCCGCACGGCGCGTCGGACCCACGGCTTCACGGAATCCGTGATCCGGGAGATGACGCGCATCGCCAACGAGGCCGGCGCACTCAACCTCGCCCAGGGCTTCCCCGACTTCCCTGCACCCGACGTCCTCAAGGAGGCGGCCTGTGCGGCCATCCGCGACGACGTCAACCAGTACGCCGTGACGTGGGGCGCGCCACGCCTGCGGCGCGCGCTCGCCGCGAAGTACGCACGGGACTACGGCTGGGACGTCGCTGAGGCGGGTGAGATCACGGTGACATGCGGCGCGACGGAGGCAATGGCCGCCGCCCTGCTCGCGATCATCGATCCCGGCGACGAGGTACTCGTCTTCGAGCCCTTCTACGAGAACTACGGACCCGACGCGATCCTGTGCGGCGCACAGCCCGTATGGCTGCCATTCACGTCCTCCTCCGCGCTCGACCTGGACGCGGTGCGCGCTGCGGTTACGCCGCGCACGCGTGCGATCATCATCAACAGCCCGAACAACCCCACCGGTCGCGTGCTGAGCCGTGCGGAGCTCCAGGGACTCGCATCGGTCTGTATCGAGCACGACCTCATCGCGTTCACGGACGAGATCTACGAGCACCTCGTCTACGACGGGGAGCACGTCCCGATCGCCACGCTCGAGGGCATGCGCGGCCGCACCGTCACGATCAGCGGCGCGTCCAAGACGTTCAGCGTGACGGGGTGGCGGGTCGGCTGGATCGTCGCGCCGCCGCACCTGACTGCCGCGATCCGCAAGGTGCACGACTTTCTCACGGTGGGCGCGCCCGCGCCGCTGCAGGAGGGTTGTGCGTCTGCGCTCGAGACCCTGGGCGAATCGTACTACACGGAGCTTCTGGCGGCATACCGCGTCCGCCGTGACCTGCTCCACGACGCGCTCACGGCGGCCGGGTTCGGGTGCACGCCGCCCGCGGGCGCGTACTACATTCTCGCCGACTTCTCGGCACTGTCCGACGAGCCGGACGACGTCTTCGCCCGACGCCTCACCCGCGGTGACGCGGGAGCGCCGGGCATTGCATGCGTGCCCGGCTCGAGCTTCTATCACGACCCCGCGCTCGGCCGCAGTGTCGTGCGTTTCGCGTTCTGCAAGCAACTGCCGACACTGCAGGAGGCGGCACGCCGACTCGCGGGAATCGCGCGGGCGCGAGGTGGGATGCGGCGCGCGGAGTCGCCTCCCGCGCCGTGAGCTCGGCCTCGCGCCCCGAAGAGTTTGCT
>CAYSGF010000330.1:0-2616 GCA_964430275.1 uncultured Gemmatimonadaceae bacterium | reverse complement strand
CGGTGCCAGCGTATCTGCAGCCGTTTCCGCCGGCTGCGGCTGCTGCGCAGCGCGCGCACCCGTGGCATACACACCGGCGGCCAGCAGCACCGCCGCCGCGAACCAGAGCGCGTGCAGCACGCGCCGCTCCGACACCTTCATCGTGAGCTCCTCAGTACCAGCCGCCGTGATCGACTTCGAATGGACTCAGCCGGATATGCTTGCGCCGTGCCTCCACCAGCGTGCGATTCTCGAACAGCTTCACGAGCACGAGACCGGCGACGAACCCGCCGACGTGTGCCCAGAACGCGACGCCGGCCGCGCCCGCAGGCGACATCGCACCCGACAGGAGCTGCAGCCCGAACCAGTACACGAGGATGATCCACGCCGGCACCGCGATGATCCGCAGGATGATGACGAACACGAAGAGCGTCTGGATCCGCACCCGCGGGTAGAGCAGCAGGTACGCACCCATCACACCGCTGATCGCCCCCGAAGCGCCGACGATCGGGATCATCGAGCCCAGCTCCATCCACACGTGCGCCGCCGCAGCCACGATCCCCGCGAGCAGGTAGAACGCCAGAAACCGCAGGTGCCCCATCGAATCCTCGATGTTGTTCCCGAACAGCCACAGGAACCACATGTTGCCGATCAGGTGCACCCAGCTGCCGTGCATGAACATGCTCGTCAGCACGGCCGCGTACGTCAGACCGCCGAACGTGCACGGCGGCAGGTCAGGTCCCAGGTCGATTCCTTCGTAGCCGCCCGTCTGCCCCGTCAGCTCCGCCGGTATCGCCCCGAACCGGCAGACCGATTCCGCGAGCGCCGTCATCGAGAGTCCCGCCCCCTGCACGTACAGCCACGCGACGACGTTCACGAGGATCAGCGCGATCGTGACGTAGGGCGTCAGCACGGTCGGATTCTCGTCGCGCAGCGGGAACAATCCGTCTCCATGTCGCGGGGGGCGCCAGAATAGCGCGCGCGCGCGAGCGGTGTCAACGCGCACTGCCAGTGCGGCAGGGAGTCGCGGATGCCGCGCCGTTATGGCTGAAAAATCAAGGCGTCAGGCGGCATGCGCGTTGCACCTGTCCGGTCTGCGAGCGGCACGCGGCGGCGCCGGCTCGGCCGGTGTGAGAGCCGGCGGCGCACGACGACCGCCTGCCGCAGTACCCTTCACCGAGGAGTAACGATGGGCAAGGTCATTGGCATCGACCTGGGAACGACGAATTCGGTCGTCGCCGTGATGGAGGGTGGCGATCCGGTCGTCATCCCCAACGCGGAAGGCGGACGTACGACGCCGTCGGTCGTTGCATTCACGAAGGACGGCGAGCGGCTGGTCGGTCAGGTCGCGCGGCGCCAGGCGATCACGAATCCGAAGAACACGATCTTCTCGATCAAGCGGTTCATGGGCCGGCGCGGCGGCGAGGTCGATACGGAGAAGTCGCGCGTGCCGTACGAGATCAGCAATGACGCGCAGGGGCGCGTACAGGTGAAGGTGCCGAACGTCGACAAGGCGTTCACGCCGCCGGAGATCTCGGCCATGGTGCTGCAGAAGATGAAGCAGACGGCCGAGGACTACCTGGGCACGGAGGTGAAGCAGGCGGTGGTCACGGTACCTGCGTACTTCAACGACGCGCAGCGGCAGGCGACGAAGGACGCGGGCAAGATTGCGGGCCTCGAGGTGCTGCGCATCCTGAACGAGCCGACCGCGGCCGCACTCGCGTACGGCCTGGACAAGAAGAAGGACGAGATCATCGCCGTGTACGACCTGGGCGGCGGCACGTATGACATCTCGATCCTGGAGCTGGGCGACGGCGTCTTCGAGGTGAAGTCGACGAACGGCGATACGCACCTCGGCGGTGACGACTTCGACCAGCGGGTCATCGACTGGCTGGTCGAGGAGTTCCGCAAGGACCAGGGCATCGACCTGTCCAAGGACGCGATGGCGCTGCAGCGGCTGAAGGAGGCGGCCGAGAAGGCAAAGATGGAGCTGTCGACCACGTCGACGACGGACATCAACCTGCCCTTCATCACGGCGACGCAGGAAGGCCCGAAGCACCTGAACCTGACGCTCACGCGCGCGAAGTTCGAGCAGCTCGTCGATGACCTGATCGAGCGCACGAAGGCGCCGATGCAGCAGGCGCTGAAGGATGCGGGCCTCACGCCCGAGCAGATCGACGAGGTCATTCTGGTCGGCGGATCGACCCGTATCCCGAAGGTGCAGCAGATTGTGAAGGATCTGTTCGGCCGCGAGCCGCATCGAGGAGTCAATCCAGATGAAGTGGTCGCGGTGGGCGCCGCCATCCAGGGTGGAGTGCTGGCGGGCGACGTGAAGGACGTGCTTCTGCTCGACGTCGTGCCGCTCTCGCTTGGAATCGAGACTTTGGGCGGAGTCCTGACGAAGCTGATCGAGCGCAACACCACCATTCCGACGCGCAAGACGCAGGTGTTCTCGACCGCATCCGACAGTCAGACTCAGGTCGAGATCCATGTCCTGCAGGGGGAGCGGTCGATGGCGGCAGACAACAAGTCGCTCGGCAAGTTCCACCTCGTGGGGATCCCGCCGGCGCCGCGTGGAATGCCACAGATCGAAGTGGCGTTCGACATCGATGCGAACGGGATCCTGAAGGTGTCGGC
>CAYSGF010000329.1:0-2425 GCA_964430275.1 uncultured Gemmatimonadaceae bacterium | reverse complement strand
GCTCGGTGGCTACGACCCGGGCGAGACGTTCATCGGCACGTGCCCCGAGTGCAAGAGCGGACTCCAGTTCATGGAGGGGTGTGTGAAGTGCCTGGCGTGCGGGTACTCGGAGTGCGGATGAGCTGAAACTCGTCCGGCCTGCCGCAGGGCCGGTGCAGGTGCAGTCGCTTCACGGAGGCGCCTTTGCCCGAGGTCGGGTGGAGGCGCTTCCTGCTCTGCCAGGCGATGCGCTGCTACATATCGGCCAGGTCGCTGACCAGCTCCTCCTGACGTGCGCCGCTCCGCGCGCGGTCCAGCATGACACCTGCGCGCGCCGCAGCGGCCTCGATGATCTTCAGATCGCCGCTCGTCGGCTCGCGCGGCTCGTCATAGTACAACGCGAATGTGCCGAGCAGGGCACCGTCCTTTGCGCGAATCGGCTCGGACCAGCACGCCCGCAGCCCGTGCGGCAGTGCGAGATGCCGGTAGTCGTCCCACAGCGGATCGCGCTCGATATCGGTGACGATCACGCGCTCGCCCCGAAACGCCGCCGTCCCACACGATCCCTGTCCCTCGCCGATTGCGCTGCCATGAATCGCGTTGCGATACTCGACCGGTAGCCGCGGTCCGGCACAGTCGAGCAATTTCGTTCCGTCGTCGGAGCGCAGCAGGACCGACGCCCGGAACTCGCTCGAATGTCGCTCGACCACGCGGGCCAGCGTGTCCAGCGCGAACCGGATACTGTCCGGGAGCCCGGCACGGTCGCTGTCGAGTTGCTCGTCTATGCTCATGAAAACTCCTGGCGCGCAGTGGAAAGTGCGCTGGATTCGGCACAGTCCACTGTGGAGTGCAAGGCATGCGCCACCTCGACCACGCCGCGCTGACGTTCCGGACCGCGCAGCAGGACGATCTGCAGGTCCTCGTCGCGATGCTCGCTGACGATGCGCTCGGCAGCACCCGCGAGCGCCTGACCGATCCACTGCCGGCATCGTATGCCGCGGCGTTCCGCGCGATCGAAGCCGATCCGAACAATGAGATCCTGGTCGGTTGCCTGGGCGGGCGCATCGTCGCGGCACTGCAGATTACCTACACCCCGTCCCTCTCCCACCAGGGCAGCTGGCGCGCGACCCTCGAGAGCGTGCGCACCGCCGCCGCCCTGCGCGGCCAGGGCATCGGCGCGAAACTCGTGGCAGAAGCCGTCGAGCGCGCCCGCGCCCGCAACTGCGGCATCGTCCAGCTCTCGACGAACAAGTCACGCACCGACGCCCGTCGCTTTTACGAGCGACTCGGTTTCCACGCAACCCACGAAGGCATGAAGCTGACCCTCTCTGTGCCCTCTGTGGTGAAATAAATCAGCAGGTTGCCGCGCCGCGAACAGGAGTATGCGCGAAGGCGCAGAGCCTGTGCACTGATCTGCCGCGAACGGGATGACGCTTCGCTTCGACAAGGCCCACGACGCCGCGCCCTCTCCTACTCCGCGCGCAGCGCCTCCACCGGCTCCACCCGCCGTGCCCGCAGTGCAGGGAACAGCGTGGCAGCACATGCGACGCTCAGCAGCACGACGGCGACCGCCGCGAACGTGACCGGATCGCGCGCACTCGTCTCGAAGAGCAAGCTCTCGAGCCACCGCCCGGCGACGAGCGCGCATGCGCCGCCGAGCACGATGCCCGCTGCCACCAGTGCCACGCCCTCGCCCATGACGAGCCCGACGATGTCGCGCGGCTGTGCACCGAGTGCCTGGCGGATGCCGAGCTCCGCCCGTCGCTGCGCCACGCCATACGCGATCACGCTGTACAGACCCACTGCCGCGATGAGCAGCGCGAGCACACCGAAGAGCGTGAACATCGCCGCGCCCAGGCGCCACGGCCGCAGCTCGGGATCGATCCGCTCCTGCAGTGGCTCGATGTCGACGTACGCGATCGTCGGGTCCACGGTGAAGAGGGTTTCCCGCACGACCGCGCGCACGTTCGCCGCTCCGTCACGAGCCCGCACGATCAGCGTGTTGCCGCCGATGCCGCGCTCCTGGCCGAACGGAACGTAGTACTGCATCGACGGCTCTTCGCGAATGCCGGAGCGCCGCGCGGGCTCGACGATGCCGACCACGCGCGCACACGCCGTCGCATCCGCGCCGATCAGCAGGCACTGACCGATCGCGTCCGCGCCCGGCCAGAGCGTCGTGGCCATCGTTTCATTCACGACCGTCACGGGCTCGCTGTCTGCGCGATCACTCGCCTCGAAGCCGCGCCCGCGCAGTACGCTGATCCCCATGGTCTCGAAGTAGCCGCTCGTCACGGCCGCGACGTAGGGCCCGCCGCCGGGGAGCACGGGCAGCGAATTGCGCCCGGGTACACGCAGGCGCACGGAGAACCAGGACTGGAATGGCATGCCGATCGCGATCGCCGCGGACTCGACTTCCGGCAGCTCGCGCACGCGCGCGAGTGCGCGC
>CAYSGF010000328.1:0-6748 GCA_964430275.1 uncultured Gemmatimonadaceae bacterium | reverse complement strand
ACAGGACACCTATGCAGCCTGATGCCGGGGCGATGGCGTCGATCTTTCAGCAACTCGCCTCCATCTCCGCTGTCCTGGGCGGCTTCGCACAGGTACTGCCCGCATCGACCTTTGCCATGCATGGGCCATGTCACTCGTCTTCGAGATCGGCGCATTGGCCTTGCTCACCAGTCTCGGCGCGAGCGGCTGGGTGCGGTCGCGAAGACTTGGATGGTTTACCACCATCGTCGCTGGTCTGGCAACGATCGTCGGCTTCATGGTTGTCGTGCAGTTCATCGGATGATCGGCGCGCACGATGCCTTCGCTGAACCCTTGAGGCCGCAGAGTCACAGTGCTCGAAACTCCCTCCGAGTTGCTCGACGAGTACGCGACGTGGGCGTGGGCGCCCGTCTCCGTCCATCCGGGGCGCAGCGTGATGCACCGCCTGGCCAGTTCGGCGGGGCAGACGCTTTTCCTGAAGGTCGTGCGCCACGGCTCGACACCAAGTGCAGAGGCGGAAGCCGAGCGGATGGTGTGGGCGCGTCGCTGCCTGCCCGTGCCCCGAGTCATGAGGGGCGGTGTGACGCAACATGCCGGGTGGCTGCTTACCGAGGGTCTCGACGGCGTTGATGCGACGGATGCCGCCTTCCGCCAGGACGTGCCCGGACTGGTCAGACGCCTGGCCGAGGGGCTGCGGCGCTTCCATCGTGCGCCCGTCGACGACTGCCCATTCCAGTTCCGCATTGCCGATGCGATTCAGCTCGTTCGACACAGGCTCGAGACCGGGCAGATCGTCAGTTCTCGAGACTTCCATCCGGAGTTCGCAGCATTGAGCGAGGAAGCGGCCGTTCAGGAGTTCCTTGCCAGCGTTCCTGACTCGGAGGACCTCGTCGTCTGCCATGGTGACTACTGTGCGCCCAACATCCTGCTGCGTGGCACGGACATCATCGGCTATGTCGACCTCGGGGAACTGGGCGTCGCTGATCGCTGGTGGGACCTGGCCGTAGCGACATGGAGCATCACCTGGAACTTCGGTCCTGGATACGAGGACCGGTTTCTGGAGACATACGGTGTGGAGCGAGACGAGCCCCGGACACGGTTCTATCGTCTCCTCTACGATCTGGCATCGTAGATCAACGAACGGGTTGCGGCTTTGCGACGGCTACGCCGGCCCGCGGCCACTGCTCCGCCTGATGGCGCATGATCGGATTGGCGAGGACGTGATCAGGTTGACCTACGTTCCTGCTGAAGCTCGTCGACCGTCGGATGGAAATTCGCGCTGATTCCGACCTCTTCCTGACGCCGATCCCTGTCGATTTCCTCGCCTGTCATTCGTCGCAAGGGCAGAGAGCAGTTTAACTGAACACGATCGTGGACCGAGGAGACAAACGATGGGTCGTGTCCGGGTGCACAACTTTACGATCTCTCTCGACGGGTACGGCGCCGGCCCGCGTCAGACTCTCGAAGTTCCCCTGGGCGTTGGGGGTGAGGCGCTGCATGACTGGTACATCCCGACGCGCACGTTCCAGCGCATGGGTGGCAAGACCGGGGGCACGACCGGCACCGATGACGATTTCGCGGCGCGCTTTGGAGAGGGTGTCGGCGCCTGGATCATGGGACGGAACATGTTCGGCCCGATTCGTGGGCCCTGGCCGGATGATGCCTGGCGCGGGTGGTGGGGGAAGAACCCACCATATCACGGGCCGGTATTCGTGCTGTCGCATCACGGCCGCTCGCCAATCGAAATGGAAGGCGGCACTGTCTTCCACTTCGTGACGGACGGCATCCGCAGGGCGCTGGAACGCGCGACGGCTGCAGCTGCAGGGAAGGACGTGCAGATCGGTGGCGGCGTGGCGACGATCCGCCAGTACCTCGAAGCGGGGCTCATCGACGAGCTGCACGTGGCGATCGCGCCGCGATTACTCGGGGCCGGTGAGCACCTCTTCTGCGGTCTCGATCTCACGGCATTGGGTTATGCGTGCACAACGCACGTGCCGACCACCGCCGCCACGCATATCGTGCTGACACGGCGTCAGTGAAACCGGTGATCAAATGCTGGAAGCAGCGTGCGCCGCGGCGATAGCTTACTCTGAACGATTGTCGTCGCCGATCGCGGAGATCGTCAGGAGCAGCCCGCTATCCTCGAGTGCTCGAATGTCGTGTGCTTCGCCAGGTCCGAAGTAGAGTACTTGTCCTGTGCGCAGTTCGGATGGCGTGCCGCGAATGGAGAATCCAAGTCGTCCCTTGGTCAGCTGGATGGTCATGGGACTGTCGGCCTGGTGAGTGCCAATCTCAACGCCGGACTTCAGCGCGACCAGCACCAGCCTCAAACGACCCGACCTGGCCAGTGTTCTACCGAGTCGGCCCGAGCGGGCGTAAGATTCGTCGTCCGTGAGATCCTTGAGGTGCTTTTCCAGCTCGAACAACATCATCGGGTCGGCTAGCGACCGCTCAATTGGTGACATCAGAACCTCACAGGAGTGTATCGAGCATGGGCGGACCGGAATCAATATCTTCCCCTGATCCGTCCGCCGCCAGACACGGAGGCGTCGAGTACCGCACCGGCATGATCCGGCCGACCATACGAACGGCTCGTCTGCTTCTGAGGCGTTATTGAGGTCACGGAAGGACGAGCCGTGTTCGTCTGCAAGCCGGCCGAAACCACTCGGTGACTTCCGTTCCGCAGCCATACCTTGCCGCGTGGAGCAAGGCGGAGAACCGGGAGACCTGTGCACTGATCGCGTTCGTCGAGTCGGCGTCCACCCAGGGCGCGACGCCTCGCGTTGCGACGTTCTCCGGAGGCTGGGCCGTCGCCTACGATCGGCCGGACCTGCGCAGCGCATTCGGCGTCGCCGGGACGGGAGTCAGAGCATCAGACCCATCGTACGACGCGTGGCCGCATGGGCTCACATGGTCAGACGGCAGCTCCGTCGGATATGGTCCGGAAGGCGGCACGGGGCCCAATCAACTCGCGTATCTGACCATCGCGGGTCAGAAGTGTCTGTACAACGTCTGGTCACGCGCGGGCCGCGCCCATCTCGAGCGGCTGCTCGGGATGCTTCGGTTCGTCGACACCGCGGGTGAGCTTCGTTTCTAGTCGAGCAGGGCGGATCTCACTGCGTCGCGGATGGCGGCGGCCCGGACGTGGTGATCGGCCTTACGGGAGATTTCGCGATGGCCGACCTGGTCTTCCGAAGTGCAGACGCGTTGGCACGGATCATCCGGCAGCGCCAGGCCTCCGCCGAAGAGGTGCTGGACGCCCATCTCCAGCAGATTGCGGCGCACAACCCGCCGCTGAACGCAGTGGTCACGCTCGACGAGGAGGGTGCTCGCCGTCGCGCTCGCGAGGCAGATGCGGCACTCGCCCGCGGTGACGTGTGGGGTCCGCTGCACGGCGTGCCGATCACGGTCAAGGACTGCTTCGCGACAGCCGGCATCAAGACAACCAGCGGTTTCCCGCCGCTGAAGGAGCACGTACCGAAGGAGGACGCAACGGTCGTCGCCCGGCTGCGTACTGCAGGCGCTGTTGTCATGGGGAAGACGAACCTCTCGCTCCTCGCCACGAACTGGCAGACGAACAATCCCGTATTCGGCAGAACCAGCAACCCGTGGGATCATGCTCGCACGCCAGGCGGCAGCAGCGGAGGCAGTGGCGCGGCCGTCGCCGCGGGTCTCTCACCACTCGACATCGGGAGCGACATTGGCGGCTCGATTCGTGTGCCGGCGCACTTCTGTGGGATCTATGGTTTCAAGCCCACAGAGCACTGCGTACCGTCGACCGGCCATGTTCCCGACTGGTGCATTCCCGGGGTGACGCCACGAGGGAGCGTGCGCCACATTGGGGTGTACGGGCCGTTGGCTCGGAGCATTGCGGATCTGCGCCTCTGTCACACTGTCCTCGCCGGCCCTGACGGCCGCCACCACGAAGTCCCGCCACTCCCCGCGCCTGATGACCTGCCGGTACCGCCGCTGCGACAGCTCCGCATCGCCTGGACGGATCAGTTCGGGGCTGCCACCGTGAGCGCGGATACGCGCGCTACGCTCGAGAAACTGGCTACGACGCTCGAGCAGCATGGTGCTCGCGTGGAGCACACCGGCCCCGTGCTTGATTACGATGCCGTCTGGCGGACGTGGGGCGAGATCGTTGGCGCGGAGGTGGCGGGCACCATGCCGTTCCTGCTTCGTAACCTGATGCGTATGCAGTTTCTCCTCATGCCCGATCGATCCCAGATCCGGAAGGGAATGCTCCGCGGTGCCAGGCTCACCATTCGGGGGTTAGCCGAAGCTCTGGAGTACCGGGACACGGTGATCCGCACCATCGATGAGCTACTGGAACGATTTGACGCGTGGCTTTGCCCGGTGAGCGTCGGACCCGCATTCACTCATCAAAAAACGGGCACGCCAATGGAGCTCGATGGTCGGCAGATCTCGTACTTCGTTGCTGTGGGTGGATACACGACGCCCTTCAGCCTGAGCGGTCATCCTGTCGTCGTTCTCCCCACCGGACGGTCGAAGCAGGGCATGCCAATTGGTGTGCAGCTGGTAGGACAGCGTTGGGGCGACCAGCGACTCCTCGACATCGCAGCAACACTGGACCTCGAGGCGTTCGACCACCCGAGCTGGGAGTGGTCGAACCCAGGAGAGAAGTAATGACCCTGTTGACGGCCGGGGCTCCACCAGTGCAGTTCCTTTCGATCGTATTGGGCGCGCGGGGGAGGGTCGCCTCCGCAACCGGCTGCATGCGATCGTCGAGGAGCGGTTCGGTCGGGGACCGATCAGGATGACGAACGTGGCCACGATCGGTTCAGGCTTCGCCAGGTAACACCGTTGAACGCCGACGGAGGACGATGCATGTTGATGCTTCAGCGGACAGCCTGCGCAAGCCCTTGGACCTCCTCGGCTCCGAACCGGCGATTTCATTGTAGTGTGCTTCCGGGTCGTCCATTGCCGCAGCTGGTGCATCGTGCGTGAGCGTCCGGCGAAGGTGAGACGCTGGATCCTTCGCGCGGCCATCGGGACGCTCGCAGTCGCGATGCTGGCGCTGGCCTACGTCGTCGCTTCATCGGAGTGGCTGCTGCGCCGACGGCATGACGCGCCACTCGAGCGACTGCCGCCGGTCGCCTCGGCCGATCTCGCGGAGGGAGAGCGACTCGCGGTGATCGTCGGATGCTGGGCCGGTTGTCACGGGCTGCGCGGTGAAGGCGACGTTCTGGAAGGGAGCGGCGCCTTCAGGGTAACTGCGCCCACCCTGTCGAGTGTGCTGACCGATTACACCGACGAGGAGCTCGTGCGGCTCATCCGCTACGGCGTAAAGCGGGATGGTCGTGCGGCGATCGGTATGGTCCCACGCACGTTCTACGCGCTCTCCAACCGTGACCTTGCTCTGATCATCTCGCACCTCCGCAGCGCACCGGCGTCGCCCGCCGTCCCTCGCGAGCGACGCGTGACGCTCCTGGGTCGTACTGCCCTCGCCACCGGCCAGTGGAGCACCGCGGCGGACGAGGTGGACCCATCCCGTCCCCGTTGGGGGGAGCTGCCTCGTCGGACACCATTCGAACGAGGTCGCTATCTGGCGAGCATCACCTGCTCGGAGTGTCACGGTGTCGACTTCCAGGGGAACGAGCTGGAAGGCGGGCCCTCGCTCGTCCTGGTTGCGCAATACGATCTCGAGCAGTTCAAGCACCTTCTCCGGACGGGCGAGCCGATCGGCGGTCGCGACCTCGGGATCATGAGCTGGGTCGCACGCAACGCATTCGTACGCTTCACGGACGAGGAGCTGGCGGACATATATGTGTTCCTTCGCGAGCACTTCCGCCTGGCACCGTGATCCTGGACCATCCTGCATTGTTGCTCTCCTTTCCATGGCGCGTTGCGACGCCGCGGCTGCCCTCGCTCGACTTCCCGCACGCGGCGGAGTGAGTCATGAGCCTGCCCATCGTCGTGGTGATCCTCACGCTCGTGGCGCTGATCTGGATCGGGCTGAAGTACGCGACGCCCCAGGCGACGCCGATATCACCGGAGGATCCCTTGTGGGTCGACGCGATCCGTCGTGCCCGATCGACCGTTCCGGAGATGCTCGCCTTGCTGGATGCAGGCAGAGACGTGTGGCTGAAGTTCCCGATCGACACTACCGGGCCGCCAGAACACGTTTGGGGCCGAGCAACGGGCCGATCAGGAGACACACTGTACTGCCGCATCGAGACTCCGACAGTTGCCCGATCCGGTGCGCCGGGGCGTGGCTCCACCGAAGTGCGTGCTGCCGACATCGAGGACTGGCAGGTAGAGCTCGAGGATGGCACTGTCCGCGGCGGCTTCACGACGCTGGCGCAGGCGGAGATCGCGAAGCGCGACGGTCAGCCCGTGCCTTCGCACGTGCGTGACCTGCTGACCCGCATCCGGAACTGAGTGTGCCGGTCGTTGCGCCCTGGCCACTTCGAGATCGATCAGAGGAGACTGACGTGTTTCGTAAAGTAGCAGCTGTGGTCGCCGTCCTGTCCATTCCGTCCGCACTTCGCGCGCAGGATGCCGCTCTCGTCCGGCCCTATACCGCGACCGAGTGCCCGAGTTGCGCCGAGTGGAACGAGCCGAAGAGCGCCGTTCACCTGTTCGGAAATACGTACGACGTAGGCACCCGCGGGCTGGCGGCGATTCTCATCACGTCCGAGGATGGTCACGTGCTGATCGACGGCGGTCTGCCCGATTCCGCACCGCTGATCCTGGCGAACATCCGAGCGCTGGGCGTCGAGCCGTCCGAGGTGAAGTACCTGCT
>CAYSGF010000327.1:0-11970 GCA_964430275.1 uncultured Gemmatimonadaceae bacterium | reverse complement strand
CGGCGTCGCGGCCCGCATCGCACTGGCGCGTGCCTGAGATGGCGTCGATGGAGCAGGGAGCCGCCGGCATGCGCGCAGACAGCCTGACGAAGGCCGGCATCTTTCTCGCCATCGTGCTGAGCATCGTGGTGTTCGATTTTTCGACGAAGTGGCTCGTGCAGCGTACGCTCACGATGTATGAGCAGGTGGACGTGATCGGCGAGTACGTCCGGCTCACGTACATCTTCAACCCGGGCGCCGCATTCGGCATTCACCTCGGTCCGAACTCGCGCCTGATCTTCCTCGTGCTGTCCCTGGTTGCGCTGCTCGCACTCGCCGGCATGTACTGGGCGACGCCCGCCGCGGACCGCATGCGGCTCGTCGCGATCTCGCTCATCTGCGGCGGCGCGATCGGCAACCTGCTCGACCGGCTGCGCTCGGCGCGCGGCGTCGTCGACTTTCTGGACGTCGGCATCGGTACGATCCGCTGGCCCGTGTTCAACGTGGCGGACATCGCGGTCACCACCGGCGCCATCCTCCTCGCACTTTCCCTCTGGAACGAGGAGCGGCGGGTTGAGGGAGGACGCTGACGCGCTCACGGCGCAGCGCATCACCGTGGAGGCCGACCCGCCGCAGGCGCGGCTGGATGCCTACCTCGCCGCGCGCATGCCAGGGCTCTCACGCTCGCGGATCGCGCAGCTGCTCGCGGACGGCCATGTGCGCGTGAACGGCGCGACGGCACGCAAGAGCCAGCGACCCGAGCCCGGCGACGTCGTCGACATCGAGCTACCGCCGCCCGTCGCGGACCGGATCGAGCCGGAAGCGATCCCGCTCGACATCCGCTATCAGGACGCTGACATCGCGGTACTCGCGAAGCCTGCGGGACTGGTGGTGCACCCCGCCCCCGGTCACCGGCAGGGCACGCTCGTCAATGCGCTGCTGCATCACCTCGATGACCTGTCCGGCATCGGCGGCGTGCGGCGACCCGGCATCGTCCATCGTCTCGACAAGGACACGTCCGGTCTCATGCTCGTCGCCAAGCACGACCAGGCGCACCGGGCGCTGTCGGCGGCACTGAAGCGGCGTGAGATCCGGCGCGTGTACCTGGCGTGCGCGTGGGGGCATCTCGCTGCCGACGAGGTGATCGTCGATCGTCCGATTGCGCGCTCGCCCACGCACCGGCAGCGCATGGCGGTCGTCGAGGGAGGACGTGATGCACGCACGCGGCTGGTTCGGCTCGAACGCTGGCGCGCGGCCGACCTCATCCGTGCAGAGCTGGAAACCGGGCGGACCCACCAGATCCGCGTACACCTCGCTTCCCTCGGCCATCCGGTCGTCGGCGACCGCGTGTACGGTGCCGCTGGCAGCCGCGCGATCAGCGGTCCGGATCATCCGTGGGCGCGCGCACTGGAGCAGCGCACGCCGCGCCAGTTCCTGCATGCGACGGCGCTCGCTTTCCGCCATCCGCGCTCCGGTGAGGCGATGCGGTTCGAGGTGCCACTGCCGGAAGAGCTTGCCGCAGCAGCGGAGTGGGCGCGCGCGAGCACTCGTCGCGGTTGACCCGGGCGCCGGAGGCGGGCTATTATCAGGCCACCCAAGGAGTTCCCCCGATTTTGCGACCGGGAATAGGTGACGATGCTCGCCGCCGCGCCCGACTCGGCACCTGCCAAGCCAGCAGGACCGCAGTGGGTCGTCCTCTTGTGCGACGACGTCCGCTTTGCCGTCCCGCTTGCGCGCGTGCGCGAGATCCTCACCGCGCGCCCGTTCACTCGTCTCCCCGGCTGTGGTCCCGAGGTGTGCGGCCTGATCGGCGTACGCGGGCGCGTCGTCACCGTGTTCGACCTGGGCGTCGTCCTGGGTCGCAGGCGCGCGAGCGACACGGTCGATCATCGGGTCCTGCTGGTCGAGCGCAGCGACCGACCGATCGGTTTCGCCGTCGATGCGGTGCTGCGGATTGCACCCGCCGAAACCGAGACCGGCGGCAGCGTCGACCTGCCGCTGCAGGAGGGCGACGTGATCGGCTTCGGAGCCATCGATGAGGAGCGCTTCGTCGCGCTCGATCCCGACCACCTGCTGGACCGGCTGCTGCCCTGAGCGGCGCCGTCAAGGAGAGACATGGCCAGGACTGTGCTGATCTGTGACGACGCGCTGTTCATGCGCACCATGCTGGGTGACATCCTGCGCCAGGCCGGCTTCGAGATCGTCGGGGAGGCGCAGACGGGGTCGGAGGCGGTGAAGAAGTACAAGGAGCTCCAGCCGTCGCTGGTCACGATGGACATCGTGATGCCGGACATGGGCGGGATCGATGCCGTGCGGGTGATCATGAAGGAATTCCCGGACGCGAAGATCCTGATGTGCAGTGCAATGGGGCAGCAGGCCCTGGTGATCGAGGCGATCCAGGCGGGCGCCCGCGACTTCGTCGTGAAGCCGTTCCAGCCGTCGCGGGTGCTCGAGGCCGTTCAGCGCGTGCTCGGCTGAGGCCGATGGACCTGCGCGACTTCGTCGCCCTCTTCGTCACCGAGACCCGGGAGCACCTGCGCCTTCTCGATCGTGCACTGCTTGCGCTCGAGCGCGGCGACGCCGGTGATGCAGTCGACGAGGCGTTCCGCGCGGCCCACACGCTCAAGGGCCTGTCCGCGACCATGGGCTACGGTGCCGCCGCGGACCGCGCGCACGCCCTGGAGGACACGCTCCACCGCGTGCGCGCCGGCGAGATCGCGGCCGAGCCGGGCCTCGTCGATGCCCTGCTCGCCGATGCGGATGCGCTGAGTGCCGCCATCGATCATGCGGTGACCACCGAGGAGCCGCGCGTCGATGGCTGGGAAGGACCGCCGACCACCGTGCTGGCAGCGAAGCCGGCCGACGCGTCCGCAAACGCTGCCCCGGTCGAAGCCGATGAGCTCGCCGTACGCGTGTCGCTGCGCGCGGATGCACCGGTGAAAGCCGCGCGGGCAATGCTCGTCGTGCGCGCGGTCGAGCAGCGCTGGCGTCTCGAGCGGTGTGAGCCGTCGACATTCGACGACGCGTTCGGCGGCACGCTGCGGCTGGTCGTGGCGGCTGATACGGACCGGGCCGCGCTGGAGGCCGCGATCCGCTCCGCGGGCGAGGTCGAGAGTGTCCTCTTCGAGGACCCGGCTGCAGCAGCGGAGCCGATCGCCGTGGCACCCCAGCCACGGGTGGAGCCGCGGCGGGTCGTACAGGTGCGTGTCGATCAGCACCGGCTCGATGAGATCGCCGACGGCATCGGCGAGCTGTCGCAGCTGGAGGCACGGCTGCGCCAGGAGCTCGAGCAGCAGGGCAGTGGCGACGCGGTCACGAGGTTTTCGTCGCTGCTCTCCGACCTGCAGCACGCGGTGCTCTCCGTTCGCATGGTGCCGATCGGTGAAGCGTTCGAGCGGTTCCCGCGCGTAGTGCGCGACGCCGCGCGGCGCGCGGAGAAGGAGATCGACTTCCGCATCGAAGGCGAAGGCATCGAGATCGATCGCTCGATACTCGATGACATGGTCGAGCCGCTCGTGCACCTGCTGCGCAACGCGGTGGACCACGGCATCGAGACGGCCGCGGAGCGGGTTGCGGCGGGGAAGCCCGCGCAGGGGCAGGTCGTGCTCCGTGCCGAGCGGGCGCGCGCGAGCGTGCGGGTGACGCTGACGGACGACGGTCGCGGCGTGGATCGGCCGAGCGTGCTCGCACAGGCGGTCGCGGCGGGGCTGGAGAGCGAGGCGGCCGCCGCAGAGCACGATGACGGCGCGCTGCTCCGGCTGATGGCGCATCCCGGGCTGTCCACGGCGGAGGAGATCAGTGACCTGTCGGGCCGGGGTGTGGGCATGGATGCCGTGGTCACACGCGTCCGGGCACTCGGCGGCGCGATCGATCTGAGCACGCGCGCGGGTGCCGGCACTACGTTTACGCTGCGGCTGCCCATCACGCTTGCGCTCGCCCGCGCGCTGCTCGTGCGCGTCGATGGTGAGGACTACGCGGTGCCGCTCACGCACATCAGCGAAGCGGTGGAGCTGGCGGGCGTCGTCGAGCGGGGCGCGGGCGGCGAGTCGGTCCGGCTGCGGGAAGAGAGCCTGCCGCTCGTTCGCATGAGCCGCGTGCTCGGCACCCGCCACGCGCGCGGCGAGCGCGCCGCGATCATCGCAGAGCAGGGCGAGCGGCGCACGGCGCTCGGTGTCGACGAGATCGTCGGACACGAGCAGATCCTGGTGAAGACATTCGATGCGGCGACGGGCACACTGCCGATATTTTCCGGTGCGACGCTGCTGGCCGACGGCCGGCCGGCGCTGGTGCTGGATCCACTGAGCGTGATCTGAGGACGCGATGGATCTTCGTGGTCTCCAGTCGAAACAGCTCGATGGCCTGCGCGAAGTCGCGAACATCGGCGCCGGGCATGCCGCCACGGCGCTCTCGCAGCTCACGAGCCGTCGCGTCACCATCGAGGTCCCCGAGGTCAGCATCATCCGGCTGCGGGACGTCGGTGGCGTGGTGGGCGAGCCGGACGAGGTCGTGTCCGCCGTGCTCATGAAGATCCTGGGCGATATCACCGGTCGCACCGTGCAGGTCTTCCCGGCGCCCACGGCGTCGCGCCTCGCCGGCATGCTGCTCGGGCGCGACGATCCCGCCTTTCCCGACGGCTTCGGCGAGCTCGAGCAGTCGACGCTGAAGGAGGTCGGCAACATCATCGTCGGCGCGTACCTGAACGCGCTCTCCGATTTCATGGGCATGCTGCTCATCATGTCCGTGCCGGCGCTGGCGATCGACATGGCTGCTGCGGTACTCGCCACCACGTACATCAACTTCGGCGACACGACGGATGACGTGTTCTGCGTGAATGTGACCATGCACATGGAAGGCACGGACGCATTGCCCGCCCACTTCCTGCTGATTCCCGACCGCGCGTCGCTCAAGGTGCTGCTGCGCGCGCTACGGCTGGTCTGATGAGCGACGCGCCCGAGCAGGAGCTGTCGGTGCTGTCGACGACGATCCCGTGGAGCGATCGCGGGCAGCAGGGCGAGCGCGCTTCTGCCCCGATCGTTGCCGCACCCCGGTCCCAGCGCGACCTCGAGATCCTGCGCGGGCTCGCGCGCCGCATCAATCCGAATGACGCCGGCGCGCACAACAACCTGGGTGTCGTCTACTACAACAAGGGACTGTACGAGGACGCGATCTCGCACTTCGAGCGCGCCCTCGAGATCGATCACGACATGCAGGTTGCCGAGCGCAACCTGCAGATCGCGTACTTCGGTACGGGTTACTTCGAGCGGCTGATCGACGACCTGCGTCTCCGGCTCGACGAGAACGAAAACGATCTCGCCGCGCGCAACCGGCTCGCGCGCGCGCTGCTCTACACCGGCGATCCGGACGGTGCGCTGGCCGAATGGGAGGACGTGCTCCGGCGCGCGCCCGAGGACGCGCGCGTGCACGAGCAGATCGCCCGTGCCCACCTCCGGCGCGAGGACCAGGACGCCGCGCTCTCGTCGCTGCGCCGCGCCGCCGCGCTCGATCCGGACAATGCGCGGCTCCAGCTCCAGATCGGATCCGTGCTGTATCAGCGCGGTGCCGGCGCCGAGGCGCGCGAGCCGCTCGAGCGCGCGGTCGCAAGCGACCCGACCCTCGCGGATGCCTTCCACCTGCTCGCCTTCATCTATGGTGAGCTGAACCTGGAGGAGCGTGCGGCGCGCGCCGCGCAGCGCGCGGCCGAGCTGAATCCCGGCTATACGAAGTCGGAAGCGAACCTGTCGATCGACAGCTACAGCAAGGCGCGCTACGAGGAGCTGATCGGCGATCGCCAGCAGAAGCCGGCAGTGGCCGAGGGCGGCGCACTCGCGCACTACAACCTGGGCCTCGCCTTCCGGCAGAAGGCGCTGTACGACGAGGCACTGCGCGAGTTCCGGCTGGCGGCGGAGCGCGGAGAGGACCGCTACCTCGTGCAGCAGGCGCAGGCGGAGATGCTGCTGCTGCGGGGTGCCGGCGGTGAGGCGACGCCCGTGTACAACGCGCTCATCGAGGTCGAGGCCGGCAGCCCCAAGCTGTGGAACGAGCTGGGCGTGGCGTACCACCAGAGCGGTGAGCTCGACCAGGCGGAGCGCGCATACCAGCGCTCTCTCGACCTCGACCCGCTGTATGCACTTGCCTGCAGCAACTTCGCGGTCGTGCAGCTTCATCGCGGAGAGGTGGAAGAGGCCGAGCAGTACTTCCGCCGCGCGCTCGAGCAACGTTCCGTACCGGACGTGCTGCGCAACCTGGGCCTCATGCTGAGCCGTACCGGGCGACCGCTCGAGGCCGTGGACGCGTACCGCCAGGCACTGGACCTCGACCCTCAGCTCGTGAGCGCATGGGCCGGCCTGGGCGAGATCCTCCTCGAGCTGCAGCGCCCGGAGGACGCGAAATCGGCGCTGATGCGGGCGGTCGAGCTCGACCCCTCCTATGCCGAGGCGCGCTATCGTCTGGCATTCGCCCTGTCGGCGCTCGGCGATTACCAGGGCGCACTGCGCGAGACGCGCCATGCGCTCGAGCTCAACCCCTACATCCCGACACCGCGCTTCCGCCTGCTCATCGATCTGCAGTTCGAGGAGGCGAGCGTCCTCGCGCCCGAGCTCGACATCGCCGAGCGCGTGGAAACAGGCAGCGGGATTGCAACGTTCGAGTTCGCCGCGGGCGCGCTCGACGAGCTGTTCGAGCGTGCGGATCCGCTGACCGCCGCGACGGCCGAGCCGACTCCTGCCACACCGCCGGTAGAGCAGATCGAGGCCGAGCTCGTCAGCGCGCGACGCGCCCTGTCGGCCGGCGCGCTGGATGACGCGCAGGCGCACGCGCAGCAGGCGCTGCGGCTCGGCGCCGACACCGTCACGGCGCAGCTCCTGCTCGGCGACATCTTCCTCCAGCGCGGGTTCGACGGCGAAGCGCTGGAGCGCTTCAATGCGGTGATCGATGCGATCAGCGATCACGCGGACGCGCCGGAGATGCAGCACGCACTCCTGGGCGCGGCCCGCGCGCTGCTCGTGCTGAAGCGGCCCGCGGAAGCCGTGCTGCTGGCGGAGCGGCTGGAGTCCATCACACCGCAGGATCCACGAGCCGCGCGCCTCCTTGGCGAGGCGGCACTGGCCGCGGGTGATGCCGCGCGCGCGCTGAAGTCGCTCGAACGCGCGCGAGCTATCGCACCCGATGACGTCCCGCTGCTCGTCCTGGTCGGCGCTGCACACGCACGCATTGGTGAGCTGGAGGAGGCCGAGCAGGTGCTGCGGCGCGCCCTGGAGCTGGACGACTACGCGGTTGCGGCACGGGTGGCGCTGGGACGGGCGTACGCGACCGGCGGCAATGACGACGCGGCGGCCGCCGAGTTCCGCGCCGCGCTCGAGGTACTTCCCAGCTACGGCGAAGCGGCGTTCGCGCTCGCGGACGCGGAGTGCAGGCGCGGCCGGGTACGCGACGCCGTTCACGTCCTCGTGGACCTGCTCATCGTCGATCCATACCACCTCGACGGTCTCGTGCGCCTCGGCAACCTGCTGACCGCACTCGGCCGCACGGCGGAGGCAGGCATCGCGTTTCGGCGCGTGCTGCACTTCGATCCCGGTCATCAACAGGCGCTGCTCGGGCTGGAATCGCTGATGCCGAATGCGCGCGCTGCGACCGAGCCGGTGTCCGCGCCGGGCTGGAGCGACTGAGATGGCGATCGAGGGGCCGCTCAAGGAGCTCAGCATTCAGGACGTGCTGCAGCTGCTGGATCTCGCGCACAAGACCGGCGTGCTCACGGTCCGCTCCGACCGGTGGAACGACGAGGCAATCGTTCATTTCTCGAAGGGCACGATCATCTTCGCCGTGCGTCGCCGTTCCACGCGCCGTCTCGGTCAGCTGCTGATTCGTGCCGGCAAGCTCACGCAGCGCGAGCTCGACCGCGCGCTGGAGATCCAGCGCACGAATCCGACGCGGCGGCTTGCAGAAGTGCTGCTCGAGATGGGCAGTATCGGAGAAGAGGAGCTGGAGCGACAGCTGCGTTTCCAGATGGAGGAGACGGTCTACGAGGTCATGGCATGGACGGAGGGGTATTTCAAGTTCGAGGAGCGCTCCGACATGTCCGGTCCGCGGCTGCTCGCGCGCGTGCGCGTCGAGTCGCTGCTCATGGAGGGTGCTCGCCGCATCGACGAATGGACCCGACTGGAGTCGAAGGTGCCGAGCCCGGAATCGATTCCGGTGCTTGCACCGACCGCGGATCGAACGGACACGCCGCTCGATCTGCGACCGGAGGAGTGGGAGGTGCTCGCGCAGGTGGATGGCGAGCGTGACATCCGGCAGATTGCTGCCGACCTGGCGCGCAGCGCTTTCGATGTCGCGAAGACGATCTTCGGTCTCGTGAGCACCGGCGTCGTTGAGGTCGAGGAGCGCTATACGCGCATTTCGGAAGTGCAGCTGCAGGCGACGATCCAGGACATCGAGCGGCTGCTGCAGGATCGCGAGCTGGAGCAGGCGCAGAAGCTGTCGACGGAGCTCGAGTCCTCCTATCCGGAACGCTCCGAGATCGCGCTGCTGTCGGGTCGCACACTGCTTGCGCAGGGACGGATGAGGGCCGCGACGGAAGCATTCGCCAGGGCGGCCGTGCTCGATCCGCTGTCGGCTGAGGCCCATTTCCATCTCGGCTACTCCGCGGTGCAGACGGGCGACCTGCAGCGCACCGCCGCGGCGTGGGAAACGTACCTGCGCGTCGCGCCCAGCGGGACGCGCCGTGAGCTCGTGGCCAGCGGACTGATTGCCGTGCGTGACATCGCACGCATCGTGGACAAAGGAACGGTGGCATGAAGAAAGCCGCACCCGCGGATCTGCAGCGCTGGAGTGAGGAAGTCGCGAGTGACCCTGCGTCCCTCGCCTTCCTGCCGCTCGCGCGCGCCTACCGGCGCCAGGATCGCGCGGACGCAGCGCTCCGGCTCTGCCTGCGTGGACTCGAGCACCATCCGGACAACACGGACGCGCACGGCCTGCTCGCGCTGTTGTACGTGGACCGGGGTGATCACGCGCGCGCTGCCGACGAGTGGTCGTTCGTGCTGCGGCTCGATCCATCGAACTTCGACGCGCTGCGCGGCCTCGGCTTCTGTCACCTCGAGAACGGGGACCTGATGCGCGCGCGCAATCGGCTGGAGCGCGCGGCGCTGATCCGCCCCGACGACGCGGCGGTGCGGGATGCACTGCGGCTCGTGCTCGAGCGCACCGGTGGCGATGACGACGGGTCCGCACCGGACGGATCGCACACCGACCCGGCCGAGACTGCTGGCAGCGTGTACGAGCATGCCGCAGAGGACGTGGACGAGCCGTGGATGCTGACACCGGATCCGGCGACTTACGTCGAGGATGAGGCGGCGCCGTATACGACGGCGGAGCCGGAGGCGTGGGCACCGGTCGCGAGCCCTGTCCCGCCGGCTGCATCCGCTCCGCTCGCCGCAGGCAGCGGTACCGCGGCCAGCGCCGACCCGGAGCGCCTGTTCGACGCGATCGTGTCCGGTCCGATCGTCGGCGCACTGCTGCTGGACACGCGTGGCCTCGTGCTGGCCGGCCGGCTCGAGCGGGACGCGGACGTGGTGGAATCGCTGGCGGCGGTGCTCGGCGGCACGATGGGCGAGGCGGCGCGGACGGCGGAGATGCTGGGGCTCGGCCCGTGGCGTGGTCTCATGATGGAGACGGGACGTGCGCTGCTGCACATCGCGCGCGCCGGTGATGACGCAGTCGTGCTGCTGGTCGCACGTACGGACGCACCGGCCGGCTGGATGCTCCGGAACGCCGCGCAGGCCGCCACCCTCGCGCAACGGTTCCTGGAGGCGTACGCATGAGCGAACGGTATCGCGCGGCACTCGCGCGGCTGAGCCGCGTGTCCGGCGTTGCGGGCGCACTCGTCGTGGAAGCGGCGGCGGGCGTGCCGGTCGCAGCGGAGCTCGCTGGCGGCGTCGACGGCAATGCCGTGGCCGCACTCGCGGCATCCATGTACCGGCGCGCGGAGCAGACGGCGGCGATCGGCGGATTCGAGTCGCTGCGTACGCTGCAGCTCGAGGCGGAGCACGGCCATGTCGTGGTTGCGCCTGCCGGCATCGTCCTGGTCATTGCTGTGGCCGCGCGCGACGCGCAGCTCGGTCTCGTACGGGTGGAAACGCAGCGGGCCGCGGAGTCGCTGCAATGAGAGTTGCCGAGCTGCCCGGTGTGGTCCAGGCATTGCGCGCGCCGATCCAGGAGTTCGTGCGTCAGTCGCGCGCACGCATCGCCCTGGTCGTCACGGGCAGCGGTCAGGTCCTGGCGCAGCACGGCTTCGCGCGCAGCTACGAGGTGATGAACGTCGCGTCGCTGGCGGCGGCCGCGCATGCCGCGGCGCATGCGCTCGGCACCGTCATCGGCGCCGGCGGCTGGCAGCATATTCACCAGGACGGCGCGCGCCAGGACATGTTCCTGGCAACGCTGCGCACGCCCGTAGAGAACCTGATCTTCGTCGTGATCTTCGATACCGAGTCCTCGCTCGGTCTCGTGCAGCTATTCTTCGGCCGGCTCAGTGCACAGGTCGGCCACCTGCCGGAGTTTCAGCAGCCGGTGCGCAGTGCCACGACGCAGGCCACGTTCGAGCGCGACCTGGAGGAAGGTCTTCAGCGCGTGTTCCTGCCCGATGCACAGAGCCGGTGAGGCGAGCGAATGTCGCTGGTCAATTACTCGACGAAGGAAATCACCTGCAAGATCGTCTACTACGGGCCCGGACGGTCCGGCAAGACGAGCAACCTGCAGTACGTGCACGCGTTCGTGCCGGAGGAGCGCAAAGGACCCATGGTCTCGCTGGCGACGGAGACGGATCGCACGCTCTTCTTCGATTTCCTGCCGCTCGACCTGGGCACGATCTCCGGGTTCCGCACGCGCATGCAGCTCTACACCGTGCCCGGGCAGGTGTACTACAACGCGACGCGCAAGCTCGTGCTGCGCGGTGCGGACGGCGTCGTGTTCGTGGCCGACTCGCAACGCGAGCGCCTGGACGAGAACCTGGAGAGCCTGCGCAACCTGTACGAGAACTTGTTGGAGGAGAGCATCGAGCCGAGCGATTTCCCGATGGTGCTGCAGTACAACAAGCGCGACCTGCCGGGCGTGACCGCCATCGAAGAGCTGGATGACCTGCTCAACTTCCGCGGTGTGCCGGCGTACGGCGCCTCCGCGCTGGGCGGTGATGGCGTGTTCGATACGCTGAAGTCCATCAGCCAGAGCGTGCTGCTCAGCCTGTCACGCCGCTTCCGCGGCCGTGTGGAGCCGCCGGTCGGCAGTGAGGCCGGATGAGCACCCTGGAGCTGGATCCCCGCCTGACCTTCGACAACTTCGTCGTCGGCGCCGCGAACCGGCTGGCAGCGGCGGCGGCGCGACGCGTCGCAGATGCACCCGGTGCCGCCTACAACCCACTCTTCCTGTACAGCGGGTCGGGGCTGGGGAAGACGCACCTCGCGATGGCGATCGGCCAGCATGCGCGGCGGGTTCACAGCAACCTGAGCGTGGTCTACGAAACGCTCGAGCATCTGCTCGAAGGCGTGATGACGGCAATCCAGGCAGGTGAGCGCGATGCGTTCCGCACGCGGTTGCGGCATGCCGACCTGCTGCTGCTCGACGACGTACAGTTCCTGGCCGGCCGGCGCGGTGCCCAGGAAGAGCTGCTGCGTGCCTGGGACACGCTCACCGCGCGCGGTGGCCAGGTCGTGCTCGCGAGTGACCGTCCGCCCACCGAGATCGATGATCTCGATCAGCGGCTGCTGTCCCGCTTCTCCGGCGGCCTGATCGCCGACATCGGCATCCCCGAGTTCGAGACGCGGATCGTGATCGCGCGCAGCAAGGCGGAAGAGCGCGGTCAGACGCTGGCGCCCGGTGTCGCCGAAACACTGGCGCGCGTGGAGTTCACGAACGTGCGCGAGCTGCAGGGCGCACTCAACCGGGTGCTCGCGGTGCAGGAGCTGGAGGACCGCACGGTGACGGCTGAGGAGGTCGCACACCTGC
>CAYSGF010000326.1:0-1758 GCA_964430275.1 uncultured Gemmatimonadaceae bacterium | reverse complement strand
ATGTACGCGCGCGGCGAGTCGCTCGGCGACGCGCAGCAGGAATGGCTCCAGCGGGAGAGCGCGATCCGCCATGGTGCATCGCCAGCGGACCTGCTGCAGATCGTGCGCGAGCATTTCGACCAGGCGCTCGCGCAGCTGCGTGCGACGTCTGACGACGCGCTCGACGAGGTCCGCGCGGTCGGACGCGCGCGCCTGCCTGCGACCGTGCGCGGCCTGCTCTACCACGCGGGCGAGCACGCGACGCGCCACACCGGCCAGATCATCACGACCGCCCGCATCGTACGGGCGCACGGCGGACGCTAGCCACCGGAGACAGCGATGAGCCGCGGATCGGGCAGCAGAACGACGGAGAGCGTGCGCTGGCGAGGCGGTCAGGTGACGCGCATCGAGGCGCTGACGGATGCGGTCTTCGGCTTCGCGATTACGCTGCTCGTCGTGTCACTCGAAGTGCCGGCGACGTTCGACGACCTGCTCACCCTCATGCGCGGCTTCCTCGCGTTCGCCTTCAGCTTCGCCCTGCTCGTCCTCGTCTGGTACTACCACTACTCGCTCTTCAGCCGCTACGACCTCGAGGACGGCTACACGGTCGTGCTGAACTCCGTGCTCCTCTTCGTCGTGCTGTTCTACGTCTATCCGTTGAAGTTCGTCGCGTCCTTCCTGCTCGGCGGTCAGGATGCGGGCGCGTTCAGCTCGTGGGAGCAGGTGCCGACCGTGATGTCCATCTACGCGGTCGGCTTCACTGCCGTGTTCACCGTGTTCGGGCTGCTGTACCTGCACGCCTACCGGATCCGGGACCGACTCGGCCTGACGGACGAGGAAGTGACTCGTGCGCGTGCGAGTGTGGCGAACTGCGGGGTGATGGTCGGGGTGGGTGTCCTGTCACTGGCGGTTGCCCAGCTCATGCCCGGCGCCTGGGCCGCGCCACTGTCCGGCTTCACGTACTTTCTGATCGCGCCGCTGCAGTATGTCGTGGCGCGCCGCATCTGGCGCGAGCGCGATCCTGCTGTTGTGGCGACTGCGGACGAGCCGGCCGCGCGGTAACCCGGCGTTCACAAAAGGAAGCGCCGGGACCGCGCTGCAGCCTAGTCCCGGTGCATCCGGTTCGTGGCGGGCTCGTACTGCACGCCCTTCATCTTCTTCACACCACGCTCCGTCTGCTTGTACACCGTGTGCTTCGTCTTCCCGTTCACGTTCTTGTCCGACCAGAAGTACGAGGTCGGCGTACCATCCTTCTTGAATATCTTGATCCTGGCCATGGAGCACTCTCCGGTCGGGCGGGATGGAATCGAATCACACGGAGGCATTCGAATGGTATGCACTGGATACCCGCCTCGGGGAAATACGGTCCCGCACAACGCCCGCGCGCCCGCATGCAACTCGCCGCAACCCCCGCTCCGACAATACGATCCCCTACACCTGCACCTACACCTCAACCTCATCCCGCCCCACGCCCTGTGCCCCCGCATAGTACACCTAAGCCTGAACCCGCCCCATCCGTTGTTGGGGCGGGTTCACGTGTACGTGTAGGCGGAGGGGCACAGGGCGTGGGGCAGGTTCAGGTTGAGGGGCAGGTGTAGGGGCGGGGGATGAGGAGGCTTGCCCCCTCGCGGCGAAACCCGCAAGCTCACACCTCATCCCAACAGCAGCGCGTGTCGACGGAGGAGTGCCCTCCCGCGCCCAATCTCCCGGAGCCGAGCCATGCGATTCCCCGTGCACCCCGGTGTGTCCCGCGTCATCCGTCCGCTCCTCGCGCTCGCG
>CAYSGF010000325.1:0-3411 GCA_964430275.1 uncultured Gemmatimonadaceae bacterium | reverse complement strand
GCAGGCCTCGTTGTCAACGTCATCGCGGCCGCCCTGCTGCACGGCGCATCGGGGCACTCACTCAACGTCCGGGGCGCCTACCTCCATGTGCTGGGTGACCTGCTCGGATCCGTGGGCGCGATGACCGCCGCCGCCGTCATCCTCGCGACCGGCTGGCTGCCCGCCGACGCCATCATCTCCGCGTTCGTCGCCATCCTGATTCTGGTGAGCAGCTGGCGGCTCGTGAGGGAGAGCGTGGACGTGCTGCTCGAAGCCACGCCGGCCCACATCGAGCTGGCCGACGTGCAGCGCTCCATCCTGACCGTTCCCGGCGTGGTCGAGGTGTACGACCTGCACGTGTGGACCGTCACGAGCGGGTTCACCGCCATGAGCGGACATGTGGTCATTGCGGATGCGGGCGCCCACCGCGACGTGCTCGATGCCGTCCATACGCGCATGCATGACGATTTCGGGATCACCCACGTCACCGTGCAGATCGAGCCGCCAACGCTGTACTCCATCCGGCGCGACCGGCCTCTCCCGCACTGATCCGGATCCCCTACCGCCCCCCTGCAACCGGCGGCACCGTTCCGCTAACTTGAAGGGCTGTTCGTGAAGGACGTTTCTACCGGCGCCCGGCGCCTGAAGGCCCATGATTCGTAACGTTGCCATCATTGCCCACGTCGACCATGGCAAGACCACCCTGGTCGATCAGATGCTGCGCCAGGCTGGCGCCTTCCGCGAGAATCAGATCGTGGAGGAGCGGGTCATGGACTCGAACCCGCTCGAGAAGGAGCGGGGGATCACGATCCTGTCGAAGAACACGTCGATCCGCTGGCGCGAGCACAAGGTAAACGTCGTGGACACGCCGGGACACGCGGATTTCGGCGGCGAGGTCGAGCGGATCCTGCGCATGGTGAACGGCGTGCTGCTGCTGGTGGACGCGTTCGACGGGCCGATGCCGCAGACGCGCTTCGTCACGCGCAAGGCACTCGCGCTGGGGTTGCAGCCGATCGTCGTGATCAACAAGATCGATCGCGACGGCGCGGATCCGATGCGGGTGCACGACGAGGTGCTCGAGCTGTTCATGGAGCTGGAAGCGGACGAGGCACAGCTCGACGCCCCGTTCCTGTACGCGTCCGCGCGCAACGGCTACGCCATGCGGCACATGGACGAGCCGCGCGAGAACCTGCAGCCGCTGTTCGAGGCGATCCTCGAGAGTGTGCCGCAGCCGCCGAGCGACAGCGACAGCCCGTTCCAGATGCTGGTCTCGACGATCGACCACTCACCCTACCTCGGCCGCCTCGCCATCGGCCGGATCGAGCGCGGGACGGTTCGGGTCGGTGACCCGATCCTGCTGCTGGCGCACCGCGCCGACGACGTGATCGGCTTCGCGCCCCACGAAGGCGACCGCCAGGGCAAGGTCTCGAAGCTCTACACATTCGAGGGACTCCAGCGCGTCGAGGTCGCGACGGCCGGCGCTGGCGAGATCGTCGCGCTCGCCGGCCTCGAGGGCGTCGAGATCGGCGCCACGATCACCGACACCGAGTGCCCGGACCGCCTCGCCGGCATTGCGGTCGAAGAGCCGACGATCTCCGTCGACTTCATCGTCAACATGTCTCCATTTGCGGGCCGCGACGGCAAGTACGTAACGAGCCGCCAGCTGCGCGACCGTCTCTACAAGGAACTGGAGCGGAACGTCGCACTGCGCGTCGAGGACACGGACTCGCCGGACACGTTCACGGTCAGCGGCCGCGGCGAGCTGCACCTCGGCATCCTGATCGAGACGATGCGGCGCGAAGGCTACGAGTTCGCCGTCTCGCGACCGCGGATCATCACGAAGAAGGGGCCGGACGGGGAGACCCTCGAGCCCTACGAAGAGGTCGTCATCGACGTGCCCGAGGCATTCGTCGGCGTGGTCATCGAGAAGCTCGGCGGCCGGCGCGGCGAGATGCTCGAGATGCGCAGCGCCGGCCAGGGCGAGGGAAGCGGACTGACGCGCATCGTGTATCGCATGCCCGCGCGTGGCCTGTTCGGCTATCGCAGCGAGTTCCTCACCGATACGCGCGGCGAGGGCGTGCTGCATCACCGGTTCAGCGGGTACGGTCCCTGGGCCGGCAACATCCGCAGTCGCGATCGCGGCGTCATGGTCTGCATGGCCGACGGCGTCTCCGTCGCCTTCTCCCTCTGGAACCTGCAGGAGCGCGGTGAGCTCTTCATCGGGCCCGGTGTGGAGGTGTACGAAGGCATGGTCGTCGGCAGCAACGCCCGCCCCGGTGACCTCGAGGTGAATGTCACGAAGGGCAAGAAGCTGACGAACATCCGCGCCTCGGGCGCCGACGACGCGATTCAGCTCGAGACCCCGCGCGCGCTCAGCCTCGAGAGCGCGCTCGAGTTCATCGGCGACGACGAGCTCGTCGAGGTCACGCCCGCCGCGATCCGCCTCCGCAAGCGCTTCCTGAAGCAGCACGAACGAAAAAAGGCCGCGCGCGCAACAGGTTGACAGGCCGGCCGGCAACACGGCCGAGAACCGGGAACGGCCCGTGCATACGCCCTGCGCGGGCCGTTCCCGTCCCGGCGCGTCGGCGCATTCCGACATCGAGGGCCGCACCCGCAATTCCGGCGCGTCGCGTCGCCATTTTCAGAGGGGTAAATTCCTCTTGACACCCATCGCACCACGTTTACCTTGGGCCGTCCGACCCGGGGCATCGCTCCGGTCAGGAGGTGCTGTCTGCGGGGTCGGCACCTTCCCAACCGCCTGTCCATAGGAGAGTCCGCAAATGGCGGAGGTCATGCACCGGCGCCGAAGCGCCTGGATCGCCGACGAGGACGTCGCACTCATCCGCGCCGGCGACGACGAGGACTTCGACGACGAGGATGTCGAGGAAGAGGACTGGGACGACGAAGACGACGAGGACTGGGACGACGACGAAGACTGGGACGAGGACTGGGACGACGACGAGGACTGGGACGACGACGAGGACGAAGAGTGGGAAGATGACGCCGACGAGGACGCCGACGAGGAGGAGCTCTAACCGCTCTTCCGCGCCGCGTCCGCTTGACGTCGCAGCCCGCGCTCGCTAGCGTTTTTTATTGACATCGATGCAGTGCCCCGAGTCCCGTCTGGGCTTGACGGTCGGGGCACTCGCCTTTATACTGCTCTGCTCGGCGCGTTCCGCGCCATCGCTCTTTGACAATCGAGGTCGGGTAGATGTTCGTGTGGGCCTCGCGTGGCGGTATACCTTCCGCTGCGAACGGTGCTTCGTGCACCACGAGGGAACACAAAGGTATTTGATTCCGGACGTTCACAGTAAAACGTGAGCGTTCGTGAGAGCTGTTCGGACTTTCTTTATTGGAGAGTTTGATCCTGGCTCAGGACGAACGCTGGCGGCGTGCCTAACACATGCAAGTCGAACGAGGCCACACTTTCGG
>CAYSGF010000324.1:0-7861 GCA_964430275.1 uncultured Gemmatimonadaceae bacterium | reverse complement strand
GCGGTCGCGGGTCTGCGCCGGATGGGTTGGGACGATGAGATCGCACAGCGGCTCGAGCCGCCTGACTGGCTGCCTGCGCCCGGACAGGGCGCCCTCGCGATCGTGTGCCGGAGCGACGACGACGAGACGCGCGCGCTGCTCGCCGCCCTCGATCATGCGGCCACGCGCGCGGCGACCGCGGCCGAACGCAGTCTCCTGCGCACTCTGGAAGGCGGTTGTCAGATTCCGATCGGGGCGCTCGCGGTCGCCGCGAAGGGGCAGTTGCACCTCCATGCATTCGTCGCCGGGCTCTCCGGCAACACGGCTGTACGCGGTGAGATACGGGGCGATGCGGCGGACCCGGAGGCACTCGGTGCAGCGCTCGCCGAGGACATGATCGCGCGTGGGGCCTCCGAGATTCTCGATGCCGTGCGCGCCCAGGGCGAGGACGGCGTGCCGCGCCCGATTGCACCATGACCATGCCCCGATCGCCGGCCGACAAGGTGCTCGACCGCGCGGCGCTCCTCGCGCACTTCGCGCAGCCGCGCGCGTCGACGATCGTGTTCACGAACGGATGCTTCGATGTCCTGCACCGCGGCCACGTCGAGTACCTGAATGCCGCGCGCGCTCTCGGCGACGTCCTCGTCGTGGGGCTGAATACGGATGCGTCCGTCCGGCGTCTGAAGGGCAGGGCCCGTCCGGTCAACGCGCTGGAGGACCGGGAACTCGTGCTCGCCGCACTGGAATGCGTGGACGTCGTCACGCCCTTTGCCGAGGATACTCCGCTGGAGCTGATCCGCGCACTGCTGCCGGACGTCCTCGCGAAGGGTGGCGACTACACCCCCGACACCGTCGTTGGCCGGTCGGCGGTGGAAGCGGCCGGTGGCCGCGTTGTCATTCTGCCGCTCGTGCCGGGCCGCTCGACCACCGACATCATCGACCGCATGAGGAATACGAACCCATGAGCATCGCCCGTAACGGCCGCACCGCCGATGCGCTTCGTCCCGTGACCCTCGAACGCAACGTCGCACCGTATGCAGAGGGGTCCTGCCTGATCGCCACGGGCCGGACGCGCGTGCTGTGCACGGCGAGCGTCGCCGAGTACGTGCCCGACTGGCGGCGCGGGCGCGGCGCCGGCTGGATCACTGCCGAGTACGCAATGCTGCCACGCAGTACGCATACACGCACACCACGCGAGCGCGGCAAGCTGGGCGGACGCACGCAGGAGATTCAGCGGCTGATCGGGCGTGCGCTGCGCGCGACGACCGACCTCGGCGCCCTGGGCGAGCGCACGATTACGATCGACTGCGATGTGCTCGTCGCCGACGGCGGCACCCGCACCGCCGCGATCACCGGCAGCGCCATCGCGCTGCGGGATGCCATCGATGGCCTCGTCGCGGCGGGCAGGCTGAGCACCCAGCCGATGCGCGAGCTGATCGCCGCGACGAGCGTGGGTGTGGTCGCCGGCGAGGCGCGCCTGGACCTCGAGTACGTGGAGGACGTTGCGGCAGACGTGGATATGAACCTCGTCGCACTCGAGTCCGGCCGACTCGTCGAAGTGCAGGGCACGGGTGAGAACGACAGCTTCACGCGCGAGCAGCTCGACCGTCTCATCGATCTCGGTCTGGCGGGTATCGAACAGCTGCTCGCGGCGCAACACGCGGCACTCTCGGGCTCGTGATGCCGCCTGCACGCCTGCTCGTCGCCACGCGCAGCGCCCACAAGCTCCGCGAGATCCAGATCATCCTCCAGGGTGCGCTCGCACCCGCGCAGGGCCGTCCGGTCGAGCTGATCGACCTGGAACGCGCAGGAACCCCTGCAGACCCGGCCGAGGAGGACATCGAGGCGTTCGATTCCTTTCGTGAGAATGCCCTCGCCAAGGCACGCTACTTTGCTGCGCGAGCCGGGCTCCCCACGCTCGCCGACGACTCCGGTCTCGCGCTGCACGCCCTGAACGGTGAGCCGGGCGTGCGGTCGAAGCGCTTTTCCGGCCGGAACGATCTCTCGGGCGCTGCGCTCGATGCCGCGAACAATCGGCTGCTGCTCGAGCGCCTGCGCGACGTTCCCGACGCAGCGCGCGATGCGCACTACGTCTGTGCCGCCGCCGTCGTCCGACCCGACGGCACCGCGCTGGTCGCACTCGGTACCTGCACGGGACGCATCCTCCACGAACCGGCAGGCGACGGCGGCTTCGGCTACGATCCGCTGTTCTTCCTGCCTGCGCTGAACCGCACCTTCGGCGAGCTCGACCCGGCGGTGAAGAACCGCGTCAGTCATCGCGCCCGTGCGTTCCGCGCCCTGGCCGCTGCCCTCTGAGGCACACCCACCCGATTTCCGGCAGTCCCGGCAGGGAATCCACGGCAGAACGGCTTGATTATCCGGATGGGAGCCGCTAGACTCGGCCGGCTCCGAACGGGGCGTAGCGCAGCCCGGTTAGCGCGCCTGCTTTGGGAGCAGGAGGTCCTCGGTTCAAATCCGAGCGCCCCGATTATTTGCCGCGGACGGCCGCATTCCACGAGCGTGGGTGCGCCGTTCTTTTTTTGCGCCGTACCCGCTTCGGATCGTCACCGTCCGGGAGCGAAACGGCATCACTGTTCTTGCAAAAGGCGCAGGTCGGGGCCTATCGTTCAGAGGGCCTTCGGCCTTCGAATCTCCTCCCGGGATGCCCGGTTCTCCTCCGATCGGTCAGGCAATGGACCCGAACGTTCGACGGCTGGCAGCCGTCTGGTTCGCGGATATCGTAGGGTATACTCGGCTCTCCTCGTCCGACGAGCCGGCTGCACTCCGTCTTGTCGGTATCTTCCAGCATGCCGCGCGCACGGCGACGGCTGCCCATGGTGGGCGCCTCGTTCACTTCATGGGCGACGCCGCGCTCGCCGAGTTCAACAGCACGGACGCGGCGATGAAGGCGGCCGTGCGGCTCCAGCGCGACTTCGCCACCGCGTCCGCCGAGGCCGGCTGCGATGCGAGTCTCCGCATCGGCATCCACGTCGGCGACGTCGTGCAGTCGCCGGATGGCGACGTCTTCGGTGACGGCGTCAACACCGCGTCACGCCTCCAGGAGATCGCGCGGCCCGGACAGATCGTCTGCAGTCAGGACGTGTGGCGACACCTGCGGCCGCGTGGCGAGTTCGGCTTCGATTCCCTGGGCGAGCGGCAGCTGCAGGGGATCCCGGGCAAGGTCTGGCTGTTCAGCGTACGTGAGGCCGCGGCCGACGGTACGCTCGGCTCCCAGGCGCTGCCGGTGCGGCGCGCACTGGCCGCGCGCACGATCCGCATCGTCCGCATCGTTCTCGTCTACCTGGTCGCTGCACTCGTCGTCTTCCAGCTGACGCAGGTCCTGCGAGACAATTTCGGTCTGCCCGCCTGGGTCACGCCGCTCGCCTTCGCGCTGCTCGCCGTCGGTCTGCTCGTCATGCTCCTCACCGGGTGGGTTCAGTCCCGCCCGACCTGGGACCGACCCGTCGGCCAGAAGCCGGAGTGGACGCTGGATCTCCGCGAGGCGATCGACGAGCTGCGCCACTCGCGCCTGCCCGAGCTGACCTGGCCACGTGCCCTCGCAGCGGGTGTCTTCGCGTTTGCGATCCTCTTCGGCCTCGCCGGGACCATCAACTACCTGCGCAACAGCGGACGCACGTTCACGCGCACCGCCGCTGCCGATCCCGGCGTGACGCTCGCCATTCTGCCATTTCAGGCAATCGGTGAGGACGCCGAGCTGTTCCGCGAAGGCATGCCCGACCTTCTCGGCATCAACCTCGCCCATGGCGCGGGGGTGAGAGTCGTCCATCCACTGCACGTCCAGAATCGGTGGAACGTGCGCGGCGGAAGCGACTCGCCGCGCGCCGTGATCGACGTCGGTCAGGATGTCAGCGCCCGGTTCGTGCTTGCGGGCGACGTCCGGGCGACCGGCGACCGGCTCCATTTCACAGCGCGCCTCTACGACGTCCTCGGCGATACGCTCCTGAGCACGGTCGAGGTCGACGGCTCGCCCGACAGCGTCTCGGCGCTTGCCGACAGCCTGGGCGCCCGTGTCCTGCGTGGCGGGCTGTACACCGGCGAGGGGGACGCACCCAGGCTCAACCTCGGGCGGCTGGCCACGACGTCGATGCCGGCACTGCGGTCGTTCCTGGAAGGCGAACAGCAGTTCCGGCGGACTCGCATGGCGGAGGCCAAGGCCGCATTCCGGGATGCCGTCGATCGCGATCCCGGCTTCGCATTCGCGCTCTATCGCTACTCGCTGACGAACGCGTGGCTGTCCTATCCCCACGAGCCGCGGCTCGACGAGCAGGCCGAGATCGCCGCCCGGAATCTCGTCGGCCTGCCCGAGCGCCAGGCACTGCTCATCCGAGCGCACGTGCAGCTCGCCCGCAGTGATCCGCAGGCGATCGGCACGCTGCGCGAGCTCATCGACAGGCACCCGGACGATGTCGAGGGCTGGTTCCTGCTCGGGGATGCGTACTACCACGTCGGTCAGAGGATCGGTGCACCGCCGGATTCGTTCCGCCTGGCCCTGGAAAAGGGCATCGAGATCGATCCCGGCTTCGGACCGCCCTACCTCCACCTCATCGAGGACGCGGCCGCGCGCTTCGACACGGTCAGGGCGCACGCGCTCCTCGACGCCTTCAAGCGCGTCGATCCGCGCAGCCCGCTGCTCTCCGGCTTCGACCTCGGCACCGCACTCGGGCGACGCGAGCCGGAGCCTGCGTCCCCGCCCGCAGCGGAGCCGACAACGCCGGCCCGCGAGCCTGCGCCCCCGCCGCGGCCGGACCGCTCCGGGTACGACGCTGCACTGCGATCGACCGATGCGGCGCGCAGGGAAGCTCTGGCCGCCGGTGCGAGCGGAGCGCGGATGAGTATGGCGGACTCGCTTCGGGCCCGCGGCGTCAGCCTCGCCCGAGCGGGCCGCTTCGCCGACGCAGAACCCCTCGTCGATCGCGCGCGGCTCATGTATGAGGATGCGCGCGCCCACGCGGTCTGGGGGGCACGCCTGGACTCCGTTCGTGCCGTCATCGCGCCCCTCGGCCGGACCGCTGCGGGCGCAACTGCGCGTGAGGGCGCAGATCTCGTTTCACGTGCCGAAAGCGCGGAGTCCGCAGGCCGTTACGCCGACGCGCTGCGCTACCTCGAGCAGGCGCTGCGTACGTATCGCACAGCGCCCGCGCCGCAGGTCGCCGCGCCGGAACCGCAGCCCGTGCAGCCCGCCGCACCAGCACAACCGAGCGAGGACGAGGTGCGCACCGGCATCGAGCAGGCGCTCGCACGCATCGCACAGGCAATTGAAAGCGAGGACATGAACGCGCTGGTCGCGGCATGGCCTACGCTGGATGCGACACAGCGCAACAGCCTGAGCGCGCTGTTCGCCGGCACGCGCGACATCGACGTCCGCTTCGACGTCCGCGACCTGGCCATCGGTGAGGAGCAGGTCACGGCAACCGTACACACGACGTACAGGTACTACAACGAGGTCGACCGCAGCAACGACACGACCTCCGCACCGCAGGTGTTCGTGTTCACCCTCCGCGACGGCCGCTGGGTCGTCACGTCCAGCCGCTAGCTACCGCCCGTACTCGATCCCGAACGTCGGCACGACGCGCGAGCGCAGACCACCGTCATTCAGGGCAACGAGTGCATTCGCCACCAGCATCACGCCCGAACCCGTCCGGAACTTCATGCCGATCGAGCCGTCGATGATGTCGTCGCGAATGTTCGGAATGTTCGTGCGCTCGATGACGCGCCGGTACGGCTGATTGATCTCCAGCGCCGTCGGGAAACCGATCGCGTCATCGTCGAGGCGAAACGACGAGAGCAGGTCGACTGCGATGGTCGCCCACGGTGCGAGCCGGTGATCGAAGCCGATCGCCAGCTCGATCGCGTCAGCACTCAGCCCGCCACCTCGATGCGTGTAGCCTGCATTCAGGTGCGGAGAAAAATCGCCGAACGCTCCCGATGCGATCAGCAGACCTCGCGCGCCCAGCTCACCCGTGCCGAGAAAATCCTCCTCGCGACCCGTGGGCACCCGGATCTCGCCCAGCACCGCCACATCGATCATCTCGCTGCGGACGAAGCGCGCCTTCAGTCGCCCGGCCAGGTCACCGATCCCGACCGTCTCGTCACCGACACGCGTCGTCGCATGCAGGATCGGGTTCTCCTGCGTGCCGCCGAAGAAGTGGAACACCGGATCGGCTGCCGGCAGAATCTCCGCCGTCGAGACCCCCTCCATCCGGAACTTCACGACCGGCACCGCCAGACTCAGGTCCAGCCAGTCCGTGAGGCCGACCGCCGCATAGAACGCGTACAGGTCCGCTTCCATCCTCATGTCCAGCTCGAGCTCGATCACGTCGTGCTCGAAGCCCGGTATGCCCAGCTCCGTGCAGTCCCCCTCGAAGACTTCATCGCAATTCGGAAAATCGCTGTTCTCGTGCACGAATCGCAGGATCATGTTCGACAGCGAGATCCCGCGCATGCGCGCGAACGACAGATGCGAGTAGCTGAAGCCCGCGTTGAAACGACCTTTCCCCAGCGTCGGCGCACGCTCCGAGAAGATCGGTCCGAAACTGCCCGACGTCGGCGTTGGAACCCCGCCCACGAGCACGAACGTCTGGCTGCTCACCGTCGAGCTCAGCGGGAAGTGCGCAATGTTCGACGTGATCGCATTGTTGAAGAACGCCAGCACCGCACCGTTCGCTTCCGATTCCGACGGGATGAAGTGATCACCGTGCACTTCCGTGTTCGGTATGCCCGCCGACCCGCCCAGGAACAGCGGATCCGTTCCGCCGCTGAAGACGAACAGCTGATTCAGCACGTCGCGCATTGACGACTGCGCTTCCACGGGGCCTGGCATGACCCACAACACACATGCTGCGACGCACTGCAACCGGCGGAGCCAACGCATGAAGCCTCCACGACCAGAGTAGAAATTGGGATTGACGCAGTTCGTGCGGAGTTCGACGTCGCGGTTGCAGCTGTTCCGACACCGCGCGCTCCATGGTGCGTCACCGCCCAACACTCATGCAAGTCTCCTCACCCAGCACGCATGCGGATTCATGTCCGCGCGGCCTCCGGAAACGCTTGCGTGAGACCATGACTGCCGCTAAAATACTGTGCTCGGCGGGGTTGTCCGTTTGTCCGCGGACCGGCCGGGCGCCCGTAGCTCAGTTGGACAGAGCAGCGGCCTTCTAAGCCGCGGGTCATAGGTTCGAATCCTATCGGGCGCGCTGTTTCACGGTGGGCGTAGCTCAGGTGGTTAGAGCGCCAGGTTGTGGCCCTGGAGGTCGGGGGTTCAAGTCCCCTCGCTCACCCTCGACGCCCGCGCACTCGGCGTCACTCGCTCTTTGCAGCATCATTGTCGCGCCCGTAGCTCAACTGGCAGAGCAGGGGACTCTTAATCCCAAGGTTGAAGGTTCGATTCCTTCCGGGCGCATCGGGGTATGAATCGAGTGCCGCGCACGTCCGCGGCGCGCCCGCTTCGCAAGCGCCGCCCGGCTCCGCCGGCGCGCACAGGCAGACCCGGCAGCACCGCCCGCCAGGCAGCGCCGCACCACCCTGCCCGAAGCTCCGTGAAGGCCTGACGGAAATCGTTCCGCGGCCTTGACGATTTGCCCCACAACCGTTAGTATACCTAGCTGGCCACGACACACGGCCAACGCTCTTTGACAACTTGGGTTTTCGGAAGAATTGGGCGGCCCTCGATACGAAGCGCACTACTTCGCTTCGGGCTGGAACGAGGGGTACCAAAAGTAGATTGATTCCGGACGTTCACAGTAAAACGTGAGCGTTCGTGAGAGCTGTTCGGACTTTCTTTATTGGAGAGTTTGATCCTGGCTCAGGACGAACGCTGGCGGCGTGCCTAACACATGCAAGTCGAACGAGGCCACACTTTCGG
>CAYSGF010000323.1:0-5224 GCA_964430275.1 uncultured Gemmatimonadaceae bacterium | reverse complement strand
GCGGCGTACCTCGTCGGATGCGACGGCGGGCGCAGCCTGGTCCGCAAGACGGCCGGCATCGAGTTCCCCGGCTGGGACCCGACGACGAGCAGCCTGATCGCGGAGGTCGAGATGGCCGAGGAGCCGGAGCTCGGCATGCGTCGCGACGCGCGTGGCATCCATGGCATCGGCCGGGTCGAGTACGAGATCAGGGACGGCGAGGTCGTCTATGCGGAGACGGGCACGCTGCGCGTCATGGTGACCGAGGAGCGCGTGTCCACTGCCGAGCCGACGCTGGGTGACTTGAGCGACGCGCTCATCGGCCTGTACGGCACCGACTACGGCGTCCACAGTCCCACGTGGATCTCGCGCTTCACCGACACGACGCGGCAGGCCGCTGCCTACCGGAAGGGTCGCGTGCTGCTCGCGGGCGACGCTGCGCACGTGCATTCGCCGGTCGGCGGGCAGGGGCTGAACACCGGTGTGCAGGACGCAATGAACCTGGGGTGGAAGCTGGCGCAGGTGGTGAGGGCGACGTCGCCCGACAGCCTCCTCGATACCTACCACGCCGAGCGTCACCCGGTCGCCGCGCGCGTGCTGCGCAACACAATGGCGCAGACCGCACTCATGCGCACCGACGATCGCGTCGAGAAGCTGCGCGACGTGGTGGCCGAGCTGCTCGGCATGGACGAACCACGCCGACGCTTCGCCGCGATGATGTCGGGACTGGACATCCATTACGATCTGGGTGAGGGCCATGCGCTCGTGGGACGACGGATGCCGGATCTCGACCTCGCCACGGCCGACGGTCCGCTGCGGGTCTACACGCTGTTGCACGAGGCGCGGGGCGTGCTGCTCGCGCTGGGCGAGCCCGGCGGATTCGACATCGGGCCGTGGGCGGATCGGGTGCGGGTGGTCGACGCGTCGTACGAGGGCGCGTGGGAGCTGCCCGCGATCGGGGCCGTCAGTGCGCCGAGCGCGGTGCTGATTCGGCCGGATGGGTACGTCGCCTGGGTCGGAGCAGGATCCGACGCGGGGCTGACGGGCGCGCTGACGACATGGTTCGGACCGGCTACGACGTAGCATAGCGCTTCGCACCGGAGCGCAGCAGGCGGCGCTGTCCGCGCTTCACACCGGAGCGCAGCAGGCGCCGCTGTCCACGCTTCGCTCAGACAACCTCGCAAGGCCAGGCCCCCCTTCGGGGAGCCCGGCCGTGCGAGGAAACTCGCTCGGGCGCGGACAGCGCCGCCTGCTGCTTCAGGTAGTGCTGCGGGCGCGTCCGGCTCGAATGCGCCGGTACCAGCACGTCCGCACGGTTCGCCGGCCGCGACCCCGCCGCGCGATCGGCAGCGCGTTGTGCGCCGGCGCGGCACGACGGCGCCGACGTCGGCACAGATCGCCGGCGCAGCTGCACCTCGACTGCCCGCGCCCGCCACGAATTTGTTGCCTGCCCGGCGCCGATCGCGTACCTCATAGGCGGAGCGAGCCTCATGACAACCACGAGCGCGACCACCGCCGAGCTCCTGCTGCATTCTCGCGCGGGCGACAGATCCTCGTTCGACATCCTCTACACGCGGCTCTACGACGAGCTGCGGGCGGCGGCGCGGGCGCAGCTGCGTCACTACCGTGGCGACACGCTGGATGCGACGGCGCTCGTGCACGAGGCCTACATGCGCGTCGTCGATGAGCAGAACATGCCGTGGCAGTGCCGGGCGCATTTCCTGGCGATCACCGCGCGCGTGATGCGACGTGTCGTGGTCGACCACATCCGCGAGCGCACGGCACTGAAGCGCGGGGGCGGCCGCCCGTACGTCACGCTGCTGCCGGACCTGGTCGGCGTCGAGCAGGAGCCGGAGACGCTGATCGGGATCGATGCTGCGCTGTCGGCGCTCGGCGAGTTCAACGAGCGGCTCATGCAGGTCGCGGAGTGTCGCCTGTTCGGCGGGCTGTCGGAGGAGGAGACGGCGGCGGCGCTGGGCGTGTCGGTGCGGACCGTGCAGCGGGACTGGCAGCGGGCGCGCGCCTGGCTGCAGCAGGCACTCGATGACTGACGGCGAGCGCACACCGGAGCGGAGCGCGCACGGCGAGCGCACGGGCGAACGCAGCGCGCAGACCGGTCGCCCACCGCACCGCAGCGCGCAGATCGACCGCGCCTTCGCAGCCGCGCTCGACGTCCCCCCATCCGCGCGTGACACCTTCCTCGCCGAGCTCCGATCCACCGACCCCGGCCTCGCCGACGCCGTTGCGCGGCTGCTCGCGGCCGCGTCGCGCGACGATCCGCGACTCGACCCGGACAACTGGCGCGCGCGGCGGACCACCATTCCGAGGCACGCGGCCGACTCGCCCATGGCGACCCACGCGTCCGACGAGCCGCAGCCCCAGCGCGTCGGCCCGTACAGGGTCGTGCGCGAGCTCGGCCGCGGCGGCATGTCCGTCGTCTACCTCGCCGAGCGCGTGGACGGCCAGTTCGAGCAGCGCGTCGCGCTCAAGTTCCTGGACGTTCCGCACGTGCGCGGCGTGCGCCGGTTCGAGCAGGAGCGGCAGATCCTGGCCGGGCTGAGTCATCCGAACATCGCGCGGCTGCTGGACGGCGGCAGTGACGAGCGCGGCCGGCCGTACATCGTGATGGAGCATGTCGAGGGGCGTCCGCTGGACGTCTACTGCGACGCGACGGCTGCCGACCTCGCGCGCCGGCTCGAGCTCGTCGGCATCGTCGCGGGTGCGGTCGAGTACGCGCATCGAAATCTGGTCGTCCATCAGGACCTCAAGCCGTCGAACATCCTGGTGACGGACGATGGCCAGGTGAAGCTGCTGGACTTCGGCATCGCGAAGCTGCTGGCCGCGCCCGCGAACCCTGCCGACGCGCCCGCGCCGCCCGCGAACCCTCCCGACGCACCCGCACCGCGCACGCTCTTCCGCGCACTCACGCCGGAGTACGCGAGCCCGGAACAGGTGCGCGGTGAGCGGATCACCACGGCGAGCGACGTCTACCAGCTCGGCGCGCTGCTGTACGAGCTGCTCGCCGGGCGTCGCCCGATTGCCTTCACGAATACCACACCGGCGGAGCTGGAGCGGGCGATCTGCGAGGGCGCGGTGTCGCCGCCGAGCGTCGCGGCGGCGCGCGCGCGTCGCACGCTGCCGGGGCTGGACGATCCCGCGAAGCTGCGCCGCGCGCTGCGCGGCGACATCGACACGATCGTGCTGAAGGCGATGGACAGTGAGCCCGAGCGTCGCTACGCGTCCGTCGGCGAGATGCACGACGACCTGCAGCGCTTCCGGCGCGGCGTCCCCGTGCGTGCGCGTACGCCGACCATCCGGTATCGCGCGGCGAAGTTCGTCCGCCGGCACCGCACCGGTGTCGCAGCGGGCGCGGTGATCGTGCTCCTGCTCGCCGGCTACGTCGCGACGGTCACGACGCAGTCGCGTCGCCTGCGTGAGGAAGCCGCGAAGACGGCGCAGGTGAAGCAGATCCTGGCGAGCCTGTTCACGATGGTGAACCCGGGCGTCAGCCAGGGGCAAGAGCCGACCGCGTCCGACATGCTGGCCGCGGGCGCCCGCCGCATCGCCGAGCTGGATGACCAGCCGGACGTGCAGGCGGAGCTCATGGCCGTGCTCGGCGAGGTATACGGGACGATGGGGCGGTACGGCGAAGCGGCGGACCTGCTCGAGCCCGCGCTCGCGCGCCAGCGCCGCCATCTGCGGCCGGCCGATCCGCTCCTCGCGAGCACCACTTACCGCCTCGCGCAGATGCGCCACGCGCAGGGGCGGCTGGACGAGGCGGAGGCGCTGCTGCGCGAGGCGATCGAGCTGCGACGTCGCAGCAGCGGCGAGCGGAGCGGGGAAGTCGGCGTCGTGCTCGACGAGCTGGGCGACCTGCTGCACTCCCGCGGCGAGCTGGCGGAGGCCGAATCGATGCTGCGCGACGCGCTCGGCATCCTGGCCAGCGCCGGCTACTCGACCGCCACCACGAAGATGCGCCTGGCGAACGTGCAGCGGGACCGCGGCGCGTACGCCGGCGCGGAGACGCTGTATCGCACGGCGCTCGCGGACCTGGAGGCGCAGCTCGGCGCGGTCGATCCCGTCGCCAGCCTCGCCCGCAGCGAGCTGACGCTGCTGCTCGCGGAGACCGGCCGGCACGAGGAGGCCGATGCCCTCGCGTCCCGCAACCTCGAGGTCTATGCGACGCTGTACCCGAACGGCCACGCCATGGTCGGCACGACGCTGCGCAACCTCGGCGTCCTCCGGCTCCGCCAGGGTCGCCACGACGAGGCGCGCGAGCTGCTCGCGCAGGCGATCGGCATCTACCGCGAGACGCTGAGCGCGCAGTCGGCCATGGTCCCGCGCGCCCGCCGCTACGTGGCCGAGGCGCTGCTCGGCGCGGGCGAGCCGCGTGCCGCCGCCGTCGAGGCGGCCAACGTCATCACTCGCCTGCGCCAGCTCGGCCTGGGCGGGCACCCCGCCGTGCCGGACGCCCTCGAGGTCCTGGCGCTCGCCGAGCTGGAGCTCGGGCGCACGTCCGCGGCCGTCGCCCTGTTCGAGGAGGCCGTCGCACTGCGAGAACGCCTGAGCGTGCCCGCCGATCCCCGCCTCCTGCGCACCCGCGCCCGCCTCGCCGCCGCCCGCGATGGCGGGTCGATCGCCGCTTTTCCGACTAGGAAGTAACGGACGTCGATCTCCCATCGACCCGCCACGTCCGCACGCAGCGCCGCTGAATGTGAAGCCATCGGCGCACGCATCTTCCAGAAACCGCGAGGAACGTGATGAAGAAGGAACGCAGGGAAACGCGTGGCGTGTCGCGCGCCGGCGTCGCATGGGTCCGGCTGCGCGGCGCACTCGCAGTGGTCGTCGTGGCGGCCGCCGGCTGCGACCGGCAGCCGACGGAGCCGGAGTCGGCGCTGCACGACGAGATCATCGACGTGTACAGCCACAGTCCCGCCGCGGCGGCGAGCAGCGGCATCTACCGGATTCCGTACGAGGACGGCACGGTGCTGGACGTCTGGCAGGATCATCACACGCACAGCCCGAACCGCGATCGCACCGACCTGAGTGCGGGCGCCGGCGCGGAGATCGTGGCGGCCGCCGGCGGCTGGATTCGCCTCATCCGCGACAACAACGGCAACACGTTCGGCCGCGGTGACGGTCTCGCGCACGACAGCACGACCGCGCAGAACGCTGCGCTCGAGCACGCCTGCTCGACCAACAACCCCGACGACGACTCGGACCCGCCGAACCCGATCATCGGCAC
>CAYSGF010000322.1:0-3679 GCA_964430275.1 uncultured Gemmatimonadaceae bacterium | reverse complement strand
GGCGACGAACCGATCGAGGACGTCGTGTTCACCGGCGCAGACGCGATCGTCGTCTACGGCGGCGCCCGCGCCCTCGCCGCGGTCCGGCGCCGTGCTCCTGCACTCACTCCGGTGCTCGATCACGGTCCCCGGCTGTCCGTCGGATTCGTCACCCGCGAGGCAGGCGCGACGCCGCAGGCCGCCCGCGCGCTCGCCATGGACGTGGCCCGGGCCGTCGCGACGTTCGATCAGCAGGGCTGCGTTTCCCCACACGCGCTCTTCGTCGAGGACGGGTCCACGAGCGCAGAGGTCCTGGCACGCATGGTCGCTGAGGCGCTCGCGCGCGTCGAAACCGAACTGCCGCGCGGCCCGCTCTCGAGCGATGAGGCCGCGGCCATCCGGGACGTCCGCGCGCGCGCCGAGTTCGGCGCCTTCTCCGGCACGGACAGCCGCATGATCTCGGAGCCCGACGACGCCTTCACCGTGCTGCTGCACGGGGGACCCGCGTTCGAGCCATCCTGCCTCCAGCGCACCATCCACGTGCACCGCACGCGCTCGATCGACGACGCCCTCGCGACGCTCCGCCCCCACCGACAGCTCCTGCAGAGCGCCGCGCTCGCCGGTGGCGACGCTGTGCTCGCGTTGCGTATTGCACAATCGGGCTTCACCCGGATCACGTCCTTTGCGCGTATGGCATGGCCCGATCCGGCAGGCCACCATGACGGCCGCGGTCCACTCCAGGAGCTGCTCCGCAAGGTGACCGTCGAAGATTTGTAAAGTATTGTCGCTCAACATTTTGGCGATTTGTGTCCGCTCGCGGCGACGGCGTGCCATCACGGCAGACGTGTGGCGGATGCGACAGTCGGTGTGGCGCGGAGGGCGCAAAGTTTTTTGCCTCTTGACAGATTTTTCGCCAGATCCAAGTGGTCCTTTCCACAACCAGATAGGGGATTATCCACACTTTTGGGCCGCCCGAGGTACGCGCTTTGCTCGATGGGCGGCCGGCGATCCGCGTCGCGCCCTCCCCGGGCGGCAGCGGGTCCGGAGCTGAAGGAGGTCCCGGAATGTGGAGTGAGATCCGCTACATGGGTCGGCTGACGCTGGCGGTGCTGCGGTCGCGTCGGATTCGGAGCGAGCGGCGCCCCGTGCGCCCGGTGTTCGGCATGATGGCGGTCGGGACGGTGGTCCTGCTGCTGGCGGGGTGGTTGAGTGAGAGCCGGCTGGCGCCGCCGCCGAAGCTGGAAGCGGTCGAGCTGCTGAGCTCGCGGGTCATGCAGGTGAGCGCGGCGTACGAGCGCGTGGAGGAATCCTACGAGCGCGATGTCGCTCCGATCGAGCGCGTGCTGCTGCAGTATCGCGACGAGCCGGGGCTGGTCCGTCGAATCGCGGTGTCGCTGGTGCGCGAGGGACGGAACACGGGGATCGAGCCGCGGCTGCTGCTTGCGGTGCTGCTGGTCGAGAACCCGTGGCTGAACCCGCGTGCGGAGAGCTTTGTTGGTGCGCGTGGCCTGATGCAGGTGATGCCGATCCATCAGGGGCAGTGGGGGTGCGGCACGTCGCTGGATGACGTCGCATCGAACATCTGTCACGGTGCGAAGATCTTCGCGTCGTATCTGAAGTCGGAGAAGGGCAACGTGGAGCGCGCGTTGCTGCGCTATAACGGTTGTGTGAGGGGTACGAACACGCCGAACTGCCATACGTATCCGAATCACGTGTTTGCCCGGGCGGGTCGGGCGAGCATCATGGCGTGGCGCGGTGTGGGTCGTGCGGCAGCGCCGTAGTCAGCGGGTTCCGAAGAAGTAGCGCAGCCGCAGTTCCGCAGTGACCTCGTGCCAGCCGGCGCCATCCTCCAGGGTGGCGCCGGTCGTCATTTCGATGGCCTGCGCGGTGCGCCATGCGGCGCGCAGGGATCCGCCGAGCGCGGCGCCGGCGCGTTCGGGCGCAAAGAGGTTCTCATCGCCGCGCTCGTAGCGGAAGGCTGCGCCGTAGAGCCGCATGCGTGCGTCGAGCAGGTCGAGGGAAGCGTGGGTGTACCAGCCGCTGCCGTGCCCGCCGATCGGGTGGCCGAGCGGGCGGCGGTCGTCGGTCCAGCCGCCGGTCAGCGAGTAGTTCCGGTACCAGATCGGATTCTTGTCGGACGCGGCCGAGAAGTAGACGTACTCGACACCCAGACCGAGCTGTGGCAGGCCCGGGATCATGCCGACATCGAGCCCGGCGATGACGGCGGGCGCCCGCCAGTAGGCGCCCGAGGCGTCATCGAACCCGTGCTCGGCATAGAGCAGAAGGGGCAAAGCGCCGAGCGGCGGCCGCCAGCGCATGTCCACGGAGAACACCTCATTGCTCCACGCGCCGGCGCCGTCTGCCGCGGAGGGATCACCGAGCAGCATCTGGCGAAAGCGGGGCCACGTGAAGGGCTGTGCATTCTCGCCGCCGAACATCACGGCGCGCGTGGCGCCAAGGGAAAAGCGCGGGTGCAGGTTGCTCGAGAGGCGAGCGGCTCCCAGGAACGGGTCCGTGACGCCGACGCCATCGCCGTTCTCGACGCGGCTGACGAAGGCCTCGAAGCGGATCGGGCCGAGGTAGCGCAGCACCCAGGGGAGGCGGGCCCCCTCGGCGAAGTACATGCCGGCACCCGTGAAGGAGTGAGCGTCGCCGAGCGCGATGGTGCCGCTCCAGCCGGGGCCGAAGGCAACCTGCCGGCGGCCCGCCCAGAAGCCGACGAACCCCGCGTCCAGCAGGGCGTGCGCACTGCGCACGTCCGGCTCGTCGAGGCCGCGGGCCTCCACGTCGACGTGAAAGCCGACGCGCGATCCGAGGGCCCCGTGGGCGGCGAAGCCGAGCAGAGGGTACTGTTCGTCCTCGAGCAGGACGGTGCCCGACCACGGGATCTGGACCTCGTCGCTGTAGCCGATGCCCGTTCCTGCGTGTCCCTCCAGCAGCGCACCACCGGCACTTCCCGTGGCGTTCACGAACGTGCCGCCCGCGTACTCCGCGCCCGCGGTCCTGTCCGTGAACGTCGTTCGCCCCATCTCCCGTTGCAGAAGCTCGAGCCACCGTCCGGCAAGCACCCGAACCGCCTCGTCCTCGGCGTTGCGCATGGCGAAGGTGAACGCGCCTGCGACTTCCACCAGGCGCGGGGTCCGTGCCGCCGACGGCTCCAGCGTCTGCGGCACGAGCCCGACCGCGTGCAGCCGGCGGACCGCATGCACCGACCAGTGCTCGCCGGACAGAAATGGCGATGGCTGGCGCAGCGACGCTTGCCCTGTGGTGTCGCGTGTCTCGCGCGCTACGCCGGGCTGCGTCAGGAGTTGCGCGCTGGCGGGAACGGCAGGCACGAAGACGCAGCTCGCGCACAGCGCGAGCCGGAGCAGCCCGGGCGCGACGGTGGCCCGCACCGGTCGCGCGCCGGGCGTCACCGCGTGCGCACGCTCAGATGCGGCGTGCATCGGGAAGCAGGCTTCGGTGGATGCTGAGGGCGGCGCGCACGCCGTCCGCGGCCGCAGTGACAGCGAGGTGCGGATGCCCGGTGATGTCGCCAGCGGCGTGTACCCCCGGGACAGTGGTCTCCTGGCCGCGATCGACCTCCAGGTAGCCATGCTCGTCGTAGCCGCATGCGAGCTGATCAGCATGGTCGGCACCGGGGTGCGTGCCCAGGTCGAAGAAGAGGGCGTCGAGCTCGATCGGCTCGCCCTCCTCGACC
>CAYSGF010000321.1:0-7618 GCA_964430275.1 uncultured Gemmatimonadaceae bacterium | reverse complement strand
TCACCGCAGCCCAGTGGTGTCCGCACGTTCGCCTCCCTAGCGTAGATGACACCAAACGCGGAGGCGGCACATGCGGTCACGACTTGTGATGTTCACGGCATTCCTTCTCGCCTGCGGCGGCGGCGACGATGGCGGCGCCGGCGGCTATGGCGGCGGGCCACCTACCGGACCGGGCGGCTCCACCCCCCCGCCGCCGAGCGGCAGCGGATCCGTCTCGATGAGCAGCACGGGGGGTGAGTACGACGTCGAGTCGCACTCGTTCTCACCCGCGGCCGTCAGCGTCACCGCCGGCGGCACGGTCACGTGGACCAACAGCACGGGCATCTCGCACAACGTGACGTTCTCGGCAGGCGGCGCACCGGCCGCGATTCCCAGCTTCATCAGCGGCAGCCAGAGCCGGACGTTCCCGACATCCGGCACCTGGAACTACGCGTGCACGAACCACCAGGGGATGACCGGCCAGGTCGTGGTGCCCTGAGGGCGGGTGCCCTCGACGGAAGCGTGGCCACGCCGTAACGCCTGCCGGGCAGGCCCCCCGACACTTCGCCTCCACTCCGATGGATCACGGTTCCCCGCCGTGGTCCTCGTTTCATGCTGCCGCTGTTCATCTGCGGCCATCTGCGCCCCATCTGCGCCTCATCTGCGCCATCTGCGTTCTGCTGTGCACTCGGCCGTCGTTCTGCCCGTGTACTCACCCCTCACCGGCCGCCCCGATTCATGGCCGCCAGCAGATACGTCAGATTCGCCGTGCCGTCCATGATCGGTTCGTTCGTCGAGTAGTCGCCCCAGTCGTCATGGTAGACGATGAACCCCGTATTGAACGCCGCGAACTCGTCGGGCTCGAGCAGATCGATGTAGAGCAGGTTCTCGTAGATCGAGCGGTACACCGGACCGTCGAGCAGTCCGCCGAGCTGTGTGTGCACACCGAGCTTCTGCGCGACGATGGAATGCGGATCGCGGGCGGTGCGGCCATCCGCCGGCAGGCCGATCACCATGGACACGCCCCACGGGTTCACACCGAACAGCCAGTCGAGCGCTGCCGCCTCGATGTCGCGGAACTGCTGGTCCCCCGTCATCGTGCGGTACAGGTACGCCTGTGTGGCAAGGGATGCCATCAGGTTGTTCGAGCACCAGATGAAGGGGATGCCCACGCGGAACCCGTTCGCACGGGCACGCTCCGCGACCGCCTGCAACCCGCGCGCATAGTATTCGGCGAGGTGCGCTACGGCGGCAGGTGCCGAAGCGTGCGCAGGGCGCCACACCTCGTAGTGCCCCTGATTGTGCCACGGAAAGAACTCGTAGTGGCGCGCCGTGTCACGCCCCATCCACGGCGTCACCGGCTCGGCGTCGGCGTACGCGAGCGCCTGCAGGCGGTAGGCGACGTCCCCGGTGAGCGCATGCAGCTGTGCGGCCGCGTGCTCCATGTCATCCACCCAGTTCGCTTCCTCGTAGAAGTACGGTGCGCGTGCCGGTGCCGTCTGACACACGCCCGGAAAGCGACGCCCGAGATCGTAGGCCGCGCGTGCGCGCGCCCCGAGCCGATCCGCGAACGCCGGATCCTGCTCCGCGAGCAGTTGCGCGCCCAGCGCCATGGCCGCTGCGAACTTGCCCGCCGTCGATGCGAGACCGTCCGAGCGGTTGCGATGGTCGAACAGCCCCTGCGGCTCACCCGTGCACGGGTAGACAGGGCGGTAGCCGCCCATGCCCCAACCATAGTCCGACGAATCCGCCGTCGGCAGATCGGCATGCATGTGGTCGCGGTCGTCGCCGATCTGATTCAGCAACAGCTCGTCCTCGGGGAACATGCGCAGCAGCCATTCCAGTCCCCAGCGTGCTTCGTCCAGCACGTCGGCGCGACCGTTCGCGCCCGGCAGTCCTGACGCATCGAAATCGTCCGCAAACGCGCCCGCGTGATCGCGGTACGCGAGCAGCATCATCGTCGTCGCGTGCGCTGATGTCGTGACATACTGCAGGTAGTCGGCGGCGTCCGCCCACCCGCCAGCAACCGGGATGAACTCCCCCGCGCGTGTCGGGTGATCGACCAGGATCGCGTCCGTGTCGTGATGGAGTGAGTCCCGGAACAGCGGATTATAGAGGGAGCGCTGCTGGCGCATGTAATGGAGGAGCGTGTCGGCGGCACCGGCATAGGTCTCCGCAGCGACGGCGAACGGGATGGATGCGACGTCGCCCGCCACCACCCGGTACTCGCCCGCCGCCTGCAACGCACTGAAATCGAGGCGGTGGGTGGTGACACAGGCGGCAAACGCACCGGCTCGTTCCGCTGGCGCGGGTCCGAACACCGTAATCCCCGTCGCATCGACGACGCGGAAGGTACTGATGTCGGCGTCCTCCAGGGAGCACGCGACGGCGACTTTCGGCGCGTCCGGCTGGTACCCGAGCTGATTGACCCGAAGGTGTGTGACGCGGACGGCCGGAGCGACATCATCGGTCGCCCCACGCGGCGCCGGCGCGCACCCCGCAAGGAGCGTGAGTCCGATGAGGACCCGCCGCCCCGGGAGTCGTCCGGCTGCCGTCACGTCGCGGGGGAGAAACCTAGTCGGGCGGGCTGGTGAGGACGTTCGAAGCGGCCGCGAAGAACGGCTTCGCCTTCTCGTCAGGAAGTCGAAGCTCGAGCAGACGGCTGCCGTCACCCGTCTTGCCGAGGATCCGCACGACTTCCGCCATGCCCTCCGTGCAGTACACCTTGTCGCCAACGACGGGAAGCGCCTCCGCACCGGACGCCCAGCCGGGGCGCGCGGTCTCGTCCACGTTCAGCTTCCGGCCGTCGACTTTCCGATTCCCTCCGTACGCACCCATTCAATGACGCTCCTGGCGGCAGGATCTCTGGGCTCCCGACATGTTTCGCTCCGTCGCGCTGCGCGCTGTTGGGGTCGACGGAGCAGCCGAATCGTGCATATCCGCTTGCGAATATAGCGAAATTTGCCGCAGGAAGCATCCTCAGGGCGTGCCACGGCCAGAAAATGCCATGTGCCACAAGCGGTTTGCGGCGGCTCGCCCGTATGCGTCAGGTCCGCATCCGGACGTCACGCCACTCCGCCAGCGGCTTGCCCATCCACACCCACGCAATGAAGTCCACGAGGGGAGGCTTCGCCCCGTGCTCGCGCAGCAGTGTGAGCACCTGCGCCCGATGATGGGTCGAATGAAGCGAGACCTGTACGAAGCTTTCGCCGAGCGTAGCTCCGAATGCGCCGCCGTACTGCTGGTCCAGCTCGGCAGCCCATGGAAACGCGACGGGCCGGTCCAGCGCGTCCGGTGCCAGCCGCCCGACGTACGCCGTGATGTCCTCGTGCTGTGTCCGGCCCCACATGTAGATGTCGCTGAGCTTCGGGAAGGATTCCCGTTTCGGCAACCCGAGCGGCTCGCGACGCCAGATCGTGACGTACGCGTTCTGCACGACGTGGATATGGAACAGCAGCTTGAGCACGCGTGCATCGCCGTGTGCCGGCGGGCAGCCGAGGACGCCACGCCAGGCGAGGGCGTCGGCCCACGCCATGTGCGTCATGAGCTGACCGATGTCCTGCAGATTCATGCGCTCTCCCTGCTGGAGAGATCGATGAGGGCCCGTGCTCGAACTCCTGGAACGAGCGGTCCCGGCCGTCTTGACAGCCGTCGACGCCCGTCAGAGGTTCAGCGCCGGCGACAGACTCGGCTGGCGACCGTCAGGCGTGGGCCGACACCCCGTCGGCTCAACCAATATTCCCCTCACTATGGCAGTGCCGCCACCGTACCGTAGCACCGACACCGGATCCGACGTCCGTCGTCGCCTTCAACTCTCCCCTGCCCCCACATTCCCGCGCGGAGGATCGTATGCCGTTCCGTAGAACCGCTGTTGCCGTTGCAGTCGCCGGCGTCGCACTCACGGCGTGCGCCGACACCCCGTCCGATCTGGCCGATCCCGGATTCGAGCGCGTCGCACCGCCCCTCATGTCCACGGCTTCGGCCGCGGATGGCATGGCCGCCGACCCGCGGTTGGCCGGGCTGCAGCTCCCGGCCGGACTGAACGGCGACCCCGAGGGCGTCATCGCCGCAATCGATGCCGACCTGGCCGCTCGCGGCATCGGTATGGAACTCGAGAGAGTGGAATGGGTGTCGGCGGCAGGCACCCAACCGGCCGGCACCCAGGAGGCCGGCAACACTCTGATCCGCCACGACCAGCAGCTGCGCCTGTCGTCACGCTGGGTGCCGGGCGACGAGCGCCGGCCCGTGACACCTGTCTTCCCGCCGAGTGATCCGGGTACCCTGACACACGTAATTTTCGGACCGTTCGAGCCGGCGAACTGGAATACACCCGATGAGATTCCCTCGGCACCATCCATCGATGCGTCGTTCGCCACGTGGGGGGCGCTCGCCTGTTCGGATCTCCACGTGCAGAACGTCGCGGACCTCGGAGTCTTCCCGAGCCTGATCATCACTGGCGGCGTGGCCTACACGGACATCGGCACCGTTGGGTTTCTGCCCGGCTCCATCTTCGACGCGGTCCTCGGGCCCGGCTCCAGCTCGAACGTTCTCGGCGTGACCTTCACCTTCAGGTGGATCAACACCGTGACCGGCGAACCGACCGACATCGACGGCAATGGCCGCGATGACACCGCGTTCAAGGAAGTCTGGTACAACGACGACTTCCTGTGGGCGACGGACGGAACCCCCGGCGCAGTGGATATCGAGACGGTCGCCCTGCACGAGAACGGGCACGTGTTGGAAATCGGGCACTTCGGCAAGGTGATGATCAAGAACAACGGCACCATCAAGGCGTCACCGCGCGCCGTGATGAACGCATTCATACTCGGTGAGCTGCGCTCGCTGCTTGGTACCGACAAGGCATCCTACTGCAGCAACTTCGCGAACTGGCCGGGTTAGCCTCGTGTGAGGGGTCGGGGTACCACCCTCGGCAGGTGGTGTGGAGGACGAGGCCGGAGCGCAATGCTCCGGCCTCGTCGCTTGATGGCGCGCACTGGCCCCGATGCGCAGTGTGCGTCAAGAGGCCACACCCTCCCACATAGCGCTTTACTCACTGCCTTCCCACCTGCAAGTTGGTGCGGGCTGCGAACCACCTCCCCTGCCAGGAGCCTCAACGTGGCCGCACGCGACGCTGCCGAGCCCGCCGCCAATCCGCGCCGCCGATTCATCCGGCATACTGCCGATGTGCCGATCGAGGTGCGCACGGTGCCCGGCGCACCACACAGCCGACGCCCGGCGCTCAACGTCAGCGTCGGTGGCCTCTCCTTCATCGCGGAAGGCGAATTGCCGATCGGCAGCACCATCGAAATTCGCATCGGCGACGTCGATCCGCCGTTCGAGGCGCGGGCGCGCGTTGTCTGGGCGCGACGCGAGGCGGACGGCTGCCGCGTGGGCGTCCAGTTCCTCGATGCGAGCGATGCCTTCCGCGCACGCATGGTCGAGCAGGTCTGTGCCATCGAGAGCTATCGCCGGCAGGTCGCCGCCGAGGAGGGTCGCGTGCTCAGCCGCGAAGAGGCCGCACGCGAATGGATCGGCAAGTACGGCGCGAAGTTCCCGGCATCCTGAAGCGCGGCGGCGCGCAGCCGGCTCAGCCGTCCACTTCGCCCCGCTGCTGCTCCCGCCGCCATGCCACGTACGACCACACTGCCGGCACTGCCGCGCTCACGATCATGGCCGCCACGATCGCCCACACCCGCAGCTCCACCGGCAGCAGCATGCCCGCCAGCACCATCGCGCCACCCAGCACGAACATCTTCCCGCCCAGCCGGTGCGTCGAATGCCACACCCGCTCACTCGACAGCGTCCATGGCGTACGAATCCCCATCCACCAGTTCGACCGCACCCGCGGCAGGTAGTTGCCCAGCACCAGCAGCATCACGCCCAGCCCTGCCATCAGCATCAGATCCGGTGCCGGCATCGGCCAGCCGAGAGGAGCGCCGATCATCAGGACGTGCACGACCCCGAGAAACGCCACGATCAGGTTCACCACGATCCAGAACGTCGGCTCGAAGCGCGCGAAGTTCTCCGAGCGCGGATCCACCCGTCGCAGCAGCGGGAGCAGCACCCAGACCACCAGCGAGATCGCCGGCGTCAGAAACACCATCCACCGCCCCGACCACCCGTCCACCTCGCCCTGCGCGTTCCAGTGCGATGGTATCTGCTCCGGCAGCCGCGGGTACGCCCACAGCGCCAGCGCCAGCATCAGCCCGATCAGCAGCAGACCCACCCACCGCCGATTCATCGCTCTCCTCCCACACGAAAGAACGCGAGCATCTCCTCCATGAGCTCCTGGAATACCGTGGCATCCAGCGAATACACCATCGTACGACCCTCCCGACGCACCTGCACCAGGCCCGCCTCCTTCAATACCGACAGGTGATGCGACGTCGACGCCGCGGTGATCGGGAACAGCGCCCCCACCTCCCCCGCCGTCATGTCACCCTCCCGCAACGCCCGCAGGATCTCCCGTCGCGTCGGATCGGCCAGCGCCCGCATCGTGTCGTCCAGCGCCATAGCACCCACAATTAGATGATTGTCTAAATATCGGGCGGCACCGGCCCGTGCGTCAAGCGGGGCCAGCAGGGGGAACGCGGACAGAGACTCGAGTGGAGCGCCGAAAATGACGACGGCCCCCGCCGGAAGGGGCCGCTCGTGTGCGCAGGAGAGGGAGCGGGTTGTCCTAGACGCCGCCCCGCAGCGCGCTGGATTGCCGTGCGGCGTTCGCCTGCCGTTCGCGGCGTCCCTGATCGCAGTCAGGTACTTCGTAACGGACGACGGAGGCGGACTGCAGCAGCAGCGGCGCGGTCTCCCTCGCAGCGTCGCGGCCGGTCACGCCGAATGCGAAGCCGGCGAACATGCCGGCCGTGAGCACGACGCCGGCAACGAGAGCTGCTGCGCGGGTCTGATCGGGGCTCGTAGCCATGGTTCCTCCAGGGGGTCCGGCGCGTCCAAAGGTGCCGCCGCGAGAGGCGACAGGCCTCCATCAGGACGAGAAAGACGCTCTTCGAGTTCCATGCCTCGCCGCTCAGGTTGCCAACTCGTTGTAAAACAAGGAGTTGCGGATCGCCGTCCGTTCGGTGCCGGGCCGCCATGCTCATTCGCGGGACAGGCGCTGTGCAAACATGGGACGAGCCGACCGCGTCGGAGCACCGGGCACTCGCGCCGTGTGCGTCGCGCCCTGCGTCCGAACTCCGTCCTTCGCAGCGGTGCCGCCGGGCCTGCCCTCCCTTTCCCCACGCCGTTTCAGCGAACGCCCGACACCGATGGGAGCGCGCGCAGGCTACCGTGTGTGCAGGCAGGCTCATCAGAGGAGTAGACATCATGGGCGCAACGATCCTGGTTCCACTCGACGGCTCCCGTTTCGGCGAGCACGCGCTGTCGGTCGCGCTCGGGGTTGCGCGACGCACGGGAGCGCGTGTTCACCTCGTGCACTGTCATGAGCCACCGTTGCCGCCGGTGTATCCGATGGGTGTGGCGCCATACGATGCGCAGCTGGACCGCACGCTGCGCGAGGAGGAGTCGGCGTATCTCGCGAAGATCTCGAGCACGATAATGGTGCAGTGCGGCGTCGCCGTGCGCACGGCGCTGCTTCATGCGCCGACGGTTCCGACGCTGATCGCCTACGCATCGGAGATCGGCG
>CAYSGF010000320.1:0-1693 GCA_964430275.1 uncultured Gemmatimonadaceae bacterium | reverse complement strand
TTCCTTCGATCATGCGCATCGCGGACTCGACACTCGCGGCGTTCAGGTCCGGCATCTTCAGCTCCGCGATCTCGCGCACCTTGCCGCGCCCGATCGTGCCGACCTTGTCCCGGTTCGACACGGCCGACCCCTTCTGCACGTACGCCGCCTTCTTCAGCAGCACGTCCGCCGGCGGCGTCTTCGTGATGAACGTGAAGCTGCGATCCGCGAACACCGTGATCTCGACGGGAATGACCATTCCCGGCTGCCCCTGCGTGCGCGCATTGAACTGCTTGCAGAACTCCATGATGTTCACGCCGTGCTGACCCAGTGCCGGGCCGACCGGCGGCGCGGGGTTCGCTGCCCCCGCGGGCACCTGGAGCTTGATGAATCCGACTACCTTCTTGGCCATACGTGATCCGGCTCCTCAACGCCGCGCCAGGCGCGGTCAGTAGCCCTTGAGCTGCGTGTAATCGACCTCGACCGGCGTCGGCCGGCCGAACAGACTCACCTCGACCTTGACCTTGCCCTTGTCGTGATAAACTTCCTGCACGGTGCCCGTGAAGTCCGCGAACGGACCACTCGTCACCTCCACTACCTGACCCGCACGGAACGGAATCTCCTCGCGCGGCTCGCTCTCCTCCTCGACCGGCGCCAGTCCCAGGATCTTGTTCACCTCGTCGTCGCGCAGGGCCTGCGGCTCGTTGCCCGGCCCGACGAACTTGATGACCCCCTGGATGTTGCTGACCACGTGCTGCGTACGCTGATTCGCAATCATCCGCACCAGCACATAGCCCGGATAGAGGCGACGCGTCACCGTCACACGCTTGCCGTTCTTGATCTCCACGACCTCCTGCGTCGGGACGATCGCCTCCTGGATCTCCTTCGACTCCGCCGTCTCGCCAGGCTCATCGTTGATCCGGATGTCGATGAGCTTCTTGACCTTGTTCTCGTGGCCGGAGTACGTCTGGATCGCGTACCAGCGCGCGTCTTCCATGGTGCTACGCAAAGAGGCCAATGATCAGTCCGATCACGTTGCGGACACCGATGTCCATCAACCAGATGATCGCCGACACGATCACGACGAAGACGAGAATCACGAACGTCGCGTTCCGCAGCTGCGGCACGTCCGGCCACGTGACCTTCTTCAACTCCTCCCAGACTTCGGAGGTGTAATCGCGCGTGCGCGTGACGATCGAGCTCATGGCCGCTCCCGACGCATTACTTCGTTTCCTTGTGCGGCGTGTGCTTGTTGCACCGCGGGCAGTGCTTCTTGTACTCCACCCGCTCCGGATGCTTGCGCCGGTTCTTGTCGCTGTGGTAGTTCCGCTCCTGACACACCGTGCAGGCCAGAACGATCTTGTCGCGAGGCATGCTGCCCCTCCTTCGTGGGCTCCATTTCGTGCGGAGCCTTTATTCTACCATCTCGTGCGCTGACCGTTCCGGTGCGGAAGCGGCAGCGGAGGCGGTGCGGAACCGGCAGCGGTGCGGAATCGGTTTCGGCAGCCGCGCTCCGGTTGCTCACCGGTTCCCCACCGCTTCCGCTTCCGCTCCCCGCTTCCGGGAGGCGCCGCCCGTTTACTCGACGACTTCAGTGACGACGCCTGCACCGACGGTGCGGCCGCCCTCGCGGATTGCGAAGCGCAGCTCCGTCTCCATGGCGATCGGGCTGATCAGCGTGACCTCCATCGTCACGTTGTCCCCCGGCATCACC
>CAYSGF010000319.1:0-8337 GCA_964430275.1 uncultured Gemmatimonadaceae bacterium | reverse complement strand
CATCGTGCTCCTCGACCTCGCACTCCCGGGTGCGAGCGGTCTCGAGGTACTGGCGCGCCTGCGCGAGCGGTGGCCGCACCTGCCCGTCGTCATGATGAGCGGCCGTGCGACCCTCGAGGACGCAGTGCGAGCCACCAAGTTGGGTGCATTCCATTTCATCGAGAAGCCGCTCGCGCCGGAAGCCGTTCTGCTCACGCTCTCCGGTGCGCTCGAGCTGCGTCGGGCGCGCGACCTGTCGCGCGCGCTGGCGGCGGAGCTCGGCGCGCGCGGCCGGCTCGTCGGCTCGAGCAGTGCACTCGCGCAGGTGCGCTCCCTCATCGACCAGGTCGCACGTACGGATGCGCGCGTGCTCATCACCGGGGAGAGCGGCACAGGCAAGGAGCTGGTCGCGACGGCGATCCACGAGTCCTCGCCGCGCGCCGGCGGGCCATTCGTGCGCGTGAACAGCGCAGCGATTCCGCGCGAGCTCGTCGAGTCGGAGATGTTCGGTCACGAGAAGGGCGCCTTCACCGGTGCGCACGAGCGCAGGCGCGGGCGTTTCGAGCTGGCGCACGGCGGTACGCTCTTCCTCGATGAGGTCGGCGACCTCGGTGCCGATGCGCAGGCCAAGCTGCTCCGGGTGCTGGAGACCGGCAGCATAGAGCGCGTTGGCGGCAAGCATCCGATCACTGTGGACGTGCGCGTGCTCGCCGCAACGAACCGGGACCTGAAACAGGCGATCACGGCGGGTACGTTCCGGGAAGACCTGTTCTACCGCTTGAACGTGATTCCCATTCATGTGCCGCCCCTGCGCGACCGAACGAGCGACGTCCCGGATCTCGCGACGCATTTCCTCGCACAGCTGCGTCTGCGTCACGGTCTCGCATCGCCGCGCCTTGAGGAGGACGCCGGCGCAGCCATGAGCCGCTACCACTGGCCGGGCAACGTGCGCGAGCTTGCGAACCTGTGCGAGCGCCTTGCCATTCTGCATCCGGGCCGCAGCGTCGGTGCGACGGAGGTCGAAGCGATGCTCGGAGGCAGCGCTGCCCCTCTCGAGGACGACGCCGCGCGCCCGCTCAACGACCGGCTGGATGCGTTCGAGCGGCGGGTCATCGCACGCGAGCTCGACGCCGCGGCCGGCAGTGTCGCGGAAGCCGCCCGGCGCCTCCAGACCGACCGCGCGAACCTCTACCGGCGGATGCGCCGCCTCGGACTCGACCGATGAGACGCTCTCCAATTTGGTGCGCCTGTGCGCTGCTGCTGATCGCGCAGCCCGCTCTGCATGGGCAGGAAGGCGCATCGCCCGAGCTGCCCGACTCCGCTGCTGCGCAGGCGATCGCCGCGTACAACATCGCCGACATCCGGCTGATCGGTGCGTCCGACATCACCGCCGGTACAACGCTCGAGGGAAGCATTGCCGTGCTCGACGGGCCGCTGCTCATTGCCGGCACCGTGCAAGGCAGTGTGACCGTGATCAACGGTGACCTGGAGCTGGCGCCCGGTGCCGTCGTGGCCGGGAGCGCGCTCGTCGTCGGTGGCGCGCTCAGCGGTGACACCCTCGCCGCTCGAGGCGGTGCCACGGCCTACCCCGAGCCGCTCCGCTACCGCTACGAGGGCGCGGGCATTGCGCCCGCGCGACGGCCGGTGCGTGCCGTGGTCTCGGCCGGTCGCGACTTCGCGTTCGGCCGCACCGATTTCCTGGCTGCCGTGCACGGCGGCTACAACCGTGTCGAAGGGCTGCCGATCGCGCTCGGCCCGCGCGCCCGGCTCGGACACAGCAATCCGACGGTCCTCGAGGCGCAGGTCGTGATCCGTACCGAGAAGCCGCTCGACATCGATCGCTACGGCTGGTCCGTCCGGGCAGAGCAGTACATGGGCGGTCGCCGCGCACTCAGCTTCGGCGTGCGCGCGCGCTCGGAGATCGTCTCGATCGAGGACTGGACGCTATCGGATCTGGAAAATTCGCTCGCCACGTTCCTGTTGCACCAGGACTACCGCGACCATTACCGGCGCGCAGGCTGGAGCATCTACGTGCGGGCGCATCACCCGGACCGACCGATCGACGCAGTGCTCGAGTACCGCGATGAAACGCACAACTCCGTGCGCGCCGCCTCGCCTCTGTCCGTGCTGGACAACAGCGACGAGTGGCGCTGGGAACCCGCCGTCGAGGAAGGGTCGCTGCGTTCGCTCACCCTTTCGCTCGACTACGACACCCGCAACGACGAGCGTGATCCGGCGGCGGGCTGGTTCGTGCGCGGCGCCGTGGAACAGGCGCTCGGCGGTGATCTGACACGCGTCCCGGAAGCGGTGATCGATACCGTGCCGGAGGGCACCGACAACCACTTCTCGCATCTCGAGCTGGACGCTCGCCGCTACCTGCGCTTCGGCCCGACCTCGCGTCTCGCCCTGCGGCTCTACACTGCCGGCTCGGTCGATGGCGATGCGCTGCCGGCGCAGCGACAGCACGTGCTCGGCGGAGAAGGTTCACTTCCCGGCTTCCCCCTGTTCGCGCAGGACTGCGGCGCGCGCGCGACGACGATCGCGCGACGCGGCGACTTCGCCTATCCCCATTACGGCTGTGATCGGCTCGCGCTCGTGCAGCTCGAGTACCAGGCGAGCTTCCCCTTTGCGCGTCGGCTCGGTGATCGACTCGGCCTCGGCTTCGACCTGGCCCGCACCATCCGCTGGGCGCTCTTCTTCGATGCCGGCCGCGCGTGGATCGAAGCGGATGCGCGCCACGGTCGCTCCGCGGGTGCCGATGACTTCTTTGCCGACACGGGTCTCGGCGTGCGCATCGGGCCGTTCGGCATTTACGGCGCGATCCCGATCTCCGGCCGCGGTCATGACTTCAACCTGTTCGTCCGGCTCGGACAACGCTTTTGAGCGCAGTGCGCCTGCTCGCCGTTCTCGTCCTGCTCGCCGGCAGGTCCGCCGTGCCGCTCGCGGCACAGACGCCGGAGTTCGCGCTCTCGGCGCTGCCCGATCTGGCGTATCGCCCGCTCGTTCGCCTCGGGCCCGTCCTCGCCGCCGAGAATCTCGAGGAGGCTGCCCGCTCCGGGGTCCCGATCCGCCTCCGGGTCCGCGTGGAGCTGTGGCGTGACGGCTGGACGGACGACCTGGTCGCCAGTGAGGCGTGGACCGCGGTGCTCGCCTACGACCCGCTTGCGGAGGTGTTCCTCGTACGTGGCCGCTCCGCATCCGCGCCCGTACGCCGGTTCCCGAGCTACGAGGCCGCGCGCGACGCGATCGAAGGCAGCTACCCGATGCAGATCCGGCCCTCGCGCAGCGGGCGCTACTACTATCTGGGAACGCTCGAGGTCGAAACCCTCTCGCTCAGCGACCTGGAGGAGCTCGAGCGCTGGCTGCAGGGGGAGCTGCAGCCTGCCGTCAGCGGTGAGCGATCCGTCGGCGGCGCGCTCGGTGCAGGCGCAAAACGCCTCATGATCCGACTGCTGAACCTGCCGACCCGCAGCCTCGAGGCGCGAACGGACGCCTTCCGCATTCCGTGAATGGCGGCACGAAGGATGCGCCGATCGCTCGGGGCGCGGCTGCCGGCGCGCACCGGTGGCCGTTGGCGGGGAGCGTAATGCCAGAGGATCCGAACGCGAACGATCGTCCCGACGCACACCGCCCGATCGACCGGGGGACCAGTGCCAGCGTCGAGCGTGCGCTGCGCGAGGAGCTGCACGCGGCCGAGCGGCGCGCCGCGTTCCTCGCCGAGGCCAGCAGCATCATGGCGGCGGCGTCCCTCAATTTCGACTCCGCCGTGCGATCTCTCGCGCGCCTCGCCGTTTCCCGCCTGGCGGACTGGTGCATCGTCTTCGCATACGAGAATGGCAGCCGCCTGCGCTACGCGGAGGTCGCCCACCGCGATCCGCGACGCGAGCTGTTGCTCCGTCCGCTGCGCGGCACAGGATCGGAGCCCGCGGGCGGGGATACCGTCGCGGGGATCATCGAGAGCGGCGAGATCCGGCTGCTCGACGCACTGCCCGACGAGCTCGCGGACGCCCTGGCGCAGATCAAGGGCGCGGAGGTCATCCAGACTGAGCGTCCGCGTGCCGTCCTCGTCGCGCCGCTACTCGGCCGCGGCCGCGCGATCGGTGCGCTGCTGCTCGTTTCGACCAGCGGTCGGTATGGCAGCGACGAGCTTGCTGTCGTCGAGGAGCTCGCGCGGCGTGCGGCGATCTCGATCGACAACGCCCGCCTCTTCCACGAAGCACAACAGGCGAGCAGGGCGAAATCCGACTTCCTGGCAGTCATGTCCCACGAGCTGCGCACTCCACTCAACGCCATCATGGGATACACCGATCTGCTGGATGCGGAGATCGACGGCCCGCTTCATCCCCGCCAGCACCGACAGCTTACGCGCATCCGGGCGAGCGCCCGTCAGCTGCTCCAGCTCATCGAGGAGGTCCTCGGTTTCGCTCGACTCGAGGCAGGCACGGAGGAGATCCACCTGCAGCGTCTGCCACTGGGGGACCTGGTCGAAGACGCAGCGGGTGTCGTCGAGCCGTTCGCACGTTCGAAGGAGCTGTCCTTCGAGACCACGATCGATGGAGCGGCGACGCGCATCGAGACGGATCCGGACAAGGTCCGCCAGGTGCTCGTCAACCTGCTCTCGAATGCCGTGAAGTTCACCGAGCGCGGCGGCGTCACCCTGCGTGTCTGGACGGATGATGCATGCGCCTGGTTCGAAGTCGCAGACACCGGGGTCGGCATCGAGCCGGAACAGATGGACCGGATCTTCGATCCGTTCTGGCAGGTGGAGCGGCCGAACACGCGGCGCGTGGGCGGTACCGGCCTCGGCCTGAGCGTGTCGCAGCGCTACGCCCGCCTGCTCGGGGGCGGGATCGGCGTGTCCAGCGAGGCGGGTCGCGGCTCACGCTTCACCTTGAGCCTGCCACTGCGCTATGACGAGGACCAGGCGCAGGCAGCGCATGCCGCGGGACTCGCCGACACGGAGGCGCAGCTGCGCTTCGCAGCTGCCCGCGGCCGTCCGCACGACAATCGCGACCACGACGTGACCGCGGGCTGATTCGATTGGCGCCGACTCTGCCACGGCCGTATCGTACCGGGACGATGCGCACGCTTCACCCGTGAACGAACGCCATGCACGTCCAGACGTTCCGCTATTCTCCGCACGCAAACCGCGCGGCCGACGTACACTGGCGCGAATGGGGCGAGGCCGCGTTCGATGAGGCCGGCTCGGGCTCCTTGATCTTCCTGCACATCACCGCCGTATGGTCGCGCCAGTGTCAGCGGATGGACGAGGAGGCATTCTCGGCGCCCGAGGTGATCGGCATGCTGAACGATCGCTTTGTGCCCGTGCGCATCGACGCCGACCGCCTGCCGCATGTGCAGGATCGCTACATTGCCGGCGGCTGGCCGACCAACGCGTTCCTGACCGCCACCGGCGAAGTGCTCTGGGCCGGCACATTCCTCGGCGCCGACGAGCTCCTGCAGACCGGCCAGAACGTGCTGAAGATGTGGGGCGAGCGGCACGCGGAGCTGAGCGTCGAGATCGAGCGCCGACGGCGCGCGCTGGAAGCGGCGCGCAACCGCCACGGACCGCGCGGACTGGTGCGCCGGGAAGCGGCCGACGATGTCGTCACCGCCATCGGCCAGGCGTTCGATGCGCGTCATGGCGGCTTCGGCGAGGCACCAAAATTCGTCGAGAGCGAAGCGATCGAGCTGCTGCACCTGCTTGCGGCACGCGGTGACGGTGACGCACAGCGCATGGCCGACCACACGCTCGATGGCATGCTGGCCGGCGAGCTGCTCGACGCCGTCGATGGCGGCTTCTTCCGCTACACACTCGCCGCAGACTGGACGAAGCCGCGCCACGAAAAACTGCTCACTGTGAACGCGGGGTTGCTCGAGGCGTACGCGCGCGGAGCCGCGCGCAGCAGTCGGGCAGACTGGAGCGTGGCCGCGGAGCGCACCGTGGCCTGGGCGGACACCGTGATGCGGCGTGCTGACGGACTGTGGTGTGCCAGTCAGGCGGACGACGAGGCGTACTACGATCTCGATGAGAGCGCACGTGCACAGGCCGTGACGCCGCGACTGGATGCGACCATCTACACGAACGCGAATGCGCGCTGGGTCGCCGCACTCGCGAATGCCGGTGCACTGCTCGACCGACCGGAATGGATCACACACGGTGCGGCAGCGCTCAGTACACTGCTCGACATGATGACGACTGCCGAAGGTCCGCTGGCCCACTATCGCGAAGGGGACGGCGCGCCGCAAATCGATTTCCTGCTCATCGACACGCTCGCTGCAGCAGATGCCGCGCTCGCGCTCGCCGAGGCGGGTGCCGGCAGTGACTGGTTGGCGCGCGCGCGTGAGCTGACGACCGTACTCGAGCGCTGCTTCTGGGTCGATGATGGCGGCTTCTGGGAACGACGCCGCTCGCCGCACGACGTCGGCGCGCTGCGATACCGCGACCGTCCCTTCGAATCGAATTCCGCTGCGGCTCGCCTGCTGATCCGCCTGGCCGTGGCGACCGGCGAGCGCGGACCACGCGGTCGCGCAGAGCGCGTGCTCGCCGTACTGTCACCGGGCGCCGGCCGCTACGGCATTGCGGGCTCCACGTTCGCTCTCGCCGTCGAGGAATACTTCGACGGTGGTCGACGCCCCTGACACCATGAGCGACGGCACTGCCGCCGCTCTGCGCGCCGACGTGCTCGGCGCACTGCGCGTTCCGGCCGACACCCTTCCTGACGACGACGCCTTCGACCGCCTCGCCCGACGCATCTTCGCGCACCAGTTCGAGCACAATCGCGCCTACGCCGCGTATTGCGAGCGGCGGAATCGTACACCCGCGCAGGTCACCCACTGGACCGGGATTCCGCCGGTGCCTGCAGCGGCGTTCCGCGAGCTGCCGCTGGTGAGCGGGGATCCTGCGGAAGCGGAGCTCGTCTTCCGCACGAGCGGCACGACGAGCAGCGGCACGCGCCGCGGCGAGCACTACCTGCTCGACGCTGAACTGTACGAGGCATCACTCCTGCCGACCTTCGCTGCGCATGTCCTGCCCGACGGCCAGCGACCGCGCATGCTTGCGTTCGTGCCGCCGCGCACGCAGCTCCCCGACTCCTCGCTCGCCTACATGGTCGACGTCGTCATGCGCGAGTTCGGCGGGACGGGCAGCTCGTACGTCGTCGACGCGCAGCACGGCATTGATTTCGATCGCGTGGACACACTGCTCACCGAAGCCGCCCGTGCAGGAGAAGTGGTCTGCCTGCTGGGTACGTCCTTCGCCTTTGTGCATCTGCTCGACCGGCTCGCAGCAGACGGCCGCCGCCACGCGTTGCCGCCCGGATCGAGACTGATGGATACCGGCGGGTACAAGGGGCGCAGCCGCGAGGTCCCGGCCGAGGAGCTGCGTCTGCTCTACCAGCAGCATCTCGGTATCGAGCCGGCATACTGCGTCAACGAATATGGCATGACGGAGCTCGCCTCGCAGTACTACGACGCGACACTTGCCGATGCCGTACGCGGCACCGTCGATCGACCCCGCCGCAAGACGGGGCCGCCCTGGCTGCGCGCGCGTGTGTTGCATCCCGAAACGCTCGAGCCCGTGCCAGCCGGCGATACCGGGATCCTGCAGCACGTGGACCTGGCGAACGTCGACTCTGTCATCGCCGTGCTCACCGAAGATCTCGGCCGCCAGGTGGAGGACGGATTCGTCGTTCTCGGCCGTGCACAGGGCGCAACGCCGCGCGGCTGCTCCATCGCAATGGATGATCTGCTGCGCGCGAGCAGGGAGCGCAGGTGACGACGATCGATGCGTTCCATCTGCCGGGCCTGTCGCCCGCCGCCGTGCTGGAATGGCAGCACATTCCGGCAGGTGACGTCGTCCTGCGAATACCGCAGCTCGCGCCCGATGCACTGACAGACATCCTTGCACGGCTTCGCGACGCGCAGCGCAGCCTGCGAGAGACACCGGTCGAGCGGGTCGTCGGCGCCGTCGACGCCGTCGCTTCGCGGTTGCTCGACACTACGGATCCGCTGCGCACCCTGGCCGAAGCCACGCTGCCAGCACTCACCGGGTACTCCGCACCGATGGTGCGGCTCATTCTCACGCGCATGGCCGAGGACTGGCAGCGGCCGCACCTCGAGCGGCTGCTGCACGCAGAGCTCGGCAGCGCCGCAGTCCTCGACACGCCCGTCGAGGAGCGTGGCCGCCGTACTCTCGCGCTTCCGTATCCTGTCGTCCTGCACGTGTTCGCCGGAAACATTCCGGGCGTATCCGTGACCTCCCTCGTGCGCGCTCTGCTCGTGCGCAGCGCTTCCCTCGGCAAGACCGCTGCGGGGGAGCCGCTCCTCGCACCCCTCTTCGCCCGCGCCCTGCTCGAG
>CAYSGF010000318.1:0-6058 GCA_964430275.1 uncultured Gemmatimonadaceae bacterium | reverse complement strand
GGCGCGTGAGGGTGCCGTAGATGGAATTGAACACTTCGCGGTGCTCGAAACCCGTGTCGAGGTTCGTTGCGACGCCGTCCTCGACGAGCTCCAGCGCGCGGTCCGTCTCGTTCGTTTCCAGCTCGCTGCGCAGCCCCAGCTCCAGCTGTGTCTCCTCGCCGAGCGGGCGCGAGTAGTCGATGCGCGCGGAGAGCTCGCGGTCATTCTCGTCGGCCAGCTCGAGCGTGAGGTCGGCGGGCGTGATCGGCGCGTCGGGGTCGCTCAGCTCGAGCATCGTCTCGACGTGCTCGTCCTCGTCATTGCCGCCGCGCTCGAAGTCGAGCTCGATGTTCAGCTCGTGGTTGCCCGGATCGGGCGCAAAGCGGAAGCCGAGCGTCGCGTCCGCGCTGCTGCGCTGGGACTCGCTCGCGGAGAAGCGGGTGTAGCGCTGGGTGACAGCGCTGTCGAGGTCCATGTGGGTCGTCGTGGTTTCCGCGTCGCGATCCGAGCCGTAGCGGCTGAACCGGCCCTCCGCCCACAGCAGTGTGCGCTCGCCGAGCTCGTACTCGGCCGTCAGGTCGATGCTGCCCGACATTCCCGTGCGGTCGTTCAGCGCGTCCTGACGCAGGAACGTCTCCGGCGTGGTGAGCAGATTCTTGCGCAGGTCGAAGCTCGTGTCCTCGTCGCTCGTGTAGCGGCCGAACGCGCCGCCGAACAACGTGAGATTGCCTCGCTGCATCGCCAGCCGGCCGCCACCACCGATGTCGCCGCGCGTGCCGGCATTCGCGAAGACGCTGCCGCTCAGCCCGATGTCGACATCATCCTTCAGTACGATATTGACGATCCCGCCCGAGCCCTCGGCGTCGTAGCGCGCCGACGGGTTGGGAATCACCTCGATGCGATCGATGCGGTCTGCGGGAAACTGCTGCAGGAACACGTTCAGCGCCTCACCGTCCATGGGCGCGGGCCGGCCGTTCAGGTAGATCTGCGGCGTGCCACCGCGCAGCTGCACGGCACCGTCGATATCGATCTCCAGCTCCGGCACACTGCGCAGCACCTCGGTCGCGACACCGCCCGATGCGACCGGCATGTCCGCCGTGCTGTAGATCGTACGGTCCGGTGCGAATGTCGCAGGGGCGCGTTCCGTGCTCACGGATACCTGGTCGAGCGCAATCGCCTGCACGGAGAGCAGCATCGTGCCGACATCGACGGTATCCCCTGGCGCGAGCGTGACTGCGGTCGTCGCTGGCGAGTATCCCACGAACAGTGCCTGGACGATGTAGCTGCCGGCCGGCACGTCGGTGATGCGGAAGAGACCACTCGGCATCGTGCGCGCGGTCGCGACGACCTGTGAGGTGTCAGCCGCCTGGCGCACGACCACATCGGCGACCGGCAGTGGATTGCCGGTATCACCGCCCTGCACCTGCCCGCGGATCAGCGTGGGCTGCTGGGCGGCCGCCGGCATGCCGGCGAGCATCGCGAGGACGAGCAGGGCCGCAGTCGAAAACGTCTTATGATTGCAAGTCATTGCTTCGGTTTCTTCGGTTTCGGATCCGTGTACGACGCGCCTTCCTCCCGCACGCGTTACACCTACACGACGCCCGAGGTCGGCAAAACGTTGCCGGGACGGGCCTGTCGGGCACGCCATGTGCCCACTGGGAGCAGGACCCTCCGAGCAAGACGATTCGTCAGACGGGCGCGAGGTTTCGCGCCGGCCGGAACCTGCAAGCGAGCATGGGATGCCTGACCAGAACGCGGATCTTCACGGCAACGCCCCGGACACGTCTTCGGCGGCGCTGCTCATCATCGACATGATCAACGACCTCGAGTTCGAGGGAGGCGAGCGCCTGTTCGAGCCCGCACTGGAGGCTGCCCATCAGATTGCCGCCCTGAAGAAGCGCTGCCGTGCCGCCGGGATTCCGGCGATCTATGCGAACGACAACTTCGGCCGCTGGCGCTCCGATTTCCGCCAGGTCATCGACCGCGTGCTGGACGAGGACGTGCGCGGCCGCCCGCTCGTGGAGCTCCTCGTGCCCGGACCGGACGACTACTTCGTGCTCAAGCCGAAGCACTCCGCGTTCTTCGAGACGACGCTCGAGACGCTGCTGCACTACCTCGGCGTCAGGCACCTGATCCTGACGGGGATCACAGGCGACATCTGCGTGAAGCTGACCGCGAACGATGCATACATGCGCGACTACCAGATCCTCATCCCGCGCGACTGCACGGCATCGACGGACCCGGACGAGAACGAGCACGCGCTCGCGTACTGCGAGCGCGTGCTCAAGGTGGAGCTGACGGATTCGACCAGCCTGGACCTGGACGCGCTGGTCAACGGCTGACGTTCACTATCCCAGCTCGCTGAGTCGCAGCTCCTGTTCTGCCTGCTCCTCGAGGCGCCGGTCGCGCTCGTAGACGTCGGGGTAGAAGCGCATGGTGTTCTCGCGTCCCGCCCAGGCTGTGAAGTACAGGATGTAGACCGGCAATACCGTCGTGACCTGCACCCACTGCTCACCATCACGCTCCAGCAGCTGGTCGACGTCACTCGCGGGCCGCCCCGTCACGTCCGTGAACAGCATACGTGCCAGCTCGAGCGGCTTCTCGAGGCGGATGCAGCCGTGACTGAAGGCGCGACTGTGCTCCGAGAAGTACTGGTCTGCAGGCGTATCGTGCAGGTAGATGTTGTTCTTGTTCGGGAACAAAAACTTCACCTGCCCGAGCGCATTGTCGGCGCCCGGCCGCTGACGGAAGCTGTACGCCTCCAGGTTGCTGTAGTCGAGCGTGCTCACCACCCGGCTCCCGGCGACCGCCTCCATGTTGTTGCGGGCGAGGTATGAGGGATCGCGCTGGATCGCGGGGATCACCTCTTCCCGCTCGATCGACGCCGGTACGTTCCAGTACGGATTCACGACGATGTGCTCCATCGTGTCCGTGAAAATCGGCGTCTCCCACCCCTCCTGACCGACCACCACGTTCATGGCGAGCGCGACGTCGCCCTGCTTGACGTACTCGAGCTCGAATCCCGCCACATTCACGAGGATGTAGCGCTCACCCAGGTCGTGGGGCAGCCACCGCCACTGGTCCATGTTCAGCAGGATCTGCCGAACCCGGTCCTCCGCCGACACATTCAGCTGCGCGAGGGTCGAGCCGCCGACACGACCGTCGGGGGCGAGCGCATGTCGCTCCTGGAAATGCTCGACGGCGGCCTTCAGCTCCGCATCGAAGGTGTTCGCCGCGGCCTGCCCCCGCTGCGCGAGCCGCGCCTCCTCCGGGTCGCCTTCTGCAATCAGGCGACGTCGCAACGCCCCGACCGCCTCCCCGGTGGCCCCCACCTCCTCCGGCACCTCGTCGGGCACCTGCGGCCAGCCGCCGCTCGCCGCGATCTGCCGGTAGCGCGCAAGCTGCTCCATCAGCGCGTGGTACTCCGGGACGGTCGGCCGAAGGGATGCCACGATGTCGCCCGGCTCCTCATCCGATGCGAGCCGCGTAAGTAACGCCTGGATGTCGACCGTGTCCTTGGGGATCTGCCAGTTGAGATTCGACTCGTTCGGTTCGAGCACACCGCCCGCCAGGTGATTCGCATACCGGCCGAGCACCTCCGACAGCACCATGTCGACCGTGGCCATCTGCGCCGGCTCGTCGCGCTCCTCGATCGAGTCCTCCTCCACCTGCTGGACCATGCTCAGCGCCACCGGAAACCGGTACCGCTCCGGATCCAGGCCATCCGCTGCAGAATGCTCCATCGCCTTTAGCAGCGACCAGCCGCGGTCGCGGATCTCGTCGTAGTCCGTCCACGCCTGACGGTACCCGCGGGCGCGGTAGAACGCGACGACCGGCTCGCTCAGCACGACTGTGTCCCCATCCGCAAGCCGGACCGTGACCGGACCGCTCCGTTGCGAAAGCAGCTCCGTGATGTGGGGGCTCGGCTCGCCCAGCGGTTCGCGGTCGCACGCGCCCGCGAGCAGGAGGCTCATGACGCCGAGGGTCCGAACCAGGTGCCGTCTTGATCTCTTCATGCGGTTCCAGTATGAGTCGTGGCCTTCTGACGCAATCCGTACTGACAGGGTGGTGGGTGCACGCCGCGTGCCGAAGCCCATCTGGATCGGCGGCGGACGCGCCGCGGCAATCGACTCGCCGACCGACGCCTTGCCGCCTGTAATGCACTCAGTCCGGGAGGACCCGCCTCATGCCCGGGTACGCTGGCGGCGTTTTCGCGCGATTCCTCGCACCAGCGCATAGACGCCGGCGGCCAGCAGTGTGAAAGCGAGCAGTGCGAGCCACCGGCGATGCACCCACTCCAGTCGTGTCAGGGCGAGCGGAGTGCTGAGGACGAACCAGACGGCGAGCAGCGCCGCCGCCAGCAACACGCGAGCGGTATAACCGCGCGACCGCTTCGGCCAGAGCAGTCCCAGGACCAGACCGACCTCGAGTGCACTGACGAGGACGACCCGCGCCAGCGTTTCGAATGTCGGGATGGGCACGGCATGAGAGCGCTCGAGTCGCGCGGCCGAGGGCACGCTCGTGACGGCGGACAGGAGGAGGGGCAGCAGGGCGACCCAGCTCAGCGCGATCGCCAGCCAGAACAGATAGCGACGACGTGAAGCCGGCTGCTTCGGCTCAGGCGTGGTGCTTCCCGCTTCTGCCATCTCTCACCTGCGCGCAGGTATTGGTTTGTGTTGTACGGGTTGCCGCTGATGATGGCCGGTTTCCGCGCGTACGCTGGCTCGACACCTGCCGGTCTCCGCGACGTGCTAAACGGCAAGTATAGCTCGTTGAGCCTGACGCTGCCGACGGCAAGTGAGCAGAGCGGTGGAAGTGCCACGACGCGGCCGGCCGAGCGAGCAGAGCGGTGGAAGTGCCACGACTCGAGTGACCGATCGACGCATTGTGCGGCGCACGGCGGGGGCGCGGCGGTGCGCGAGGACAGGGAGCCTTCGTTCGTCGGCCTCCCGTCGGCAACTGTTAGCAGGAAGTGTTGGTGCAGGAAATATTGGCGGTGATGGTGGAGTTACTGTTGGTAGCGGATGGCCGTCCTGAAAATCAGGCTCGAGGCTGCGGGTGCACTGGCCAGCACAGGAGCCGTCGCATTGGCCATGCGGTGCATCGGACCGGGTCAATTGCACCATGCCAGAACAGGTAGTTGTCCAGGTAGTGCGTCGCGACGCCGCGGAACCGCCGCAGCCAGTGGCGACAGCAATGGAGCAGTACGCGCGCGTGACGCGTGTCCCGGAGCAGCAGGTTCGCGGACAAACGCGGCATCGATCCGTGATGCCAGACGCCGTGACCAAGAGCCCGCGCGGCAATCGCCTGCTCGCAATGCCGGCCGTGGCGAATGATAACTGTTGCCGTCGGATCGACTACGACGGAAAGCACATCCGCCCAGTCGTGTCGATCGGGGCGCGCCGGCCCGGTATGCGCGAGGATGGACCGGCCGGACCGGTCGGCCAGTGCTACGATCCAGCTGCGAATCTGCTCCGGATCCGCCAGCGAGCGACGCGGGCGTGTTCGAAACATGGACGTGATCACAGTGTTGCTGCACAGAACCCATCCTTCGCCCAGCTCGACCAGCCCACGCAACGTGATCACCTCCATGCCCATCATCGCGCGCAGGAAACGGTGACGCCACCGGAACGACGTGGTCATGTGCACGCCAACGGCGCGCGCGCTCGCCCGCACGGAAAGGCTTTGCGCCATGCAGCCGCGGTACGCCGGCAGGAGGAGAACCCGCTTGAGGTATGCCGCGGGAGTGCCGGTCAGGTCGTTGAACGTGCGACGACAATGCGAGCAGCGGTAGCGCTGACGGCCGGCGGACGTGCCCCAGCGGATCACGCGACGGGAGCCGCATCGAACGCAGACGATGCCGGAGGCGAAGCGCGCTTCACGGATCGCGCGCAGCAGCGCGGCGAGGGAGGCGCCGGCACGAGGAGACTGGCTCATGCGGCCAGGATGCGTGCGGTATCGGGGCACGCCCATAGCCCGTTCCGCCACCAACACTTCCTGCTAACAGATGTCGACGATCGTGGCAGCGATCATGAGTCCCAGCACACTGTGCGCGCCCGCGGCGCCGCGGCGCCGCCCC
>CAYSGF010000317.1:0-11584 GCA_964430275.1 uncultured Gemmatimonadaceae bacterium | reverse complement strand
CGCGCTGGTCGGCGGCCTCACGCGCGGGCCCGGGTTCTGGCTCCGGCTCGGCCTCCTGTGCGTCGCCGCGGGCGGGCTCGGGCTGCGGTTCTTCGTCGTGTGGGGGTTCTGCCTCGGGCTCCGGCTCGGGCTCGGGTTCCGGCTCGGGCTCCGGTTCCGGCTCGGGCTCCGGTTCCGGTTCGGGTTCGGGCTCGGGTTCCGGTTCCGGTTCCGGTTCCGGTTCCGGTTCCGGCTCGGGCTCGGGCTCGGGTTCCGGTTCCGGTTCCGGCGCCGGCTGTTCCGGCTCCGGCTCGGGAACCACGGGGCGCGGCAGTGTGACCGGTGGCTTTGGCCGGGGTCCACTGGGGACCGTTTTGGGCGGCTCGGGGCGCTCGACGTCCGGCACCTCGTCGGGTCCGCTGGGGATGGTGCTCGGCGGCGGTGCCGGCCTCGGGGCGGGCTCCGCGGTGACGGGTGGTCGGGGCCGCGGACGGCTCGGTGTCGTGCGCGGCGGACGCGACGGCTGCGGCTGCGGCCGTGGCGTGGGTCGGGGCGCAATGGCGACCGGTCGCGGCTCGGGCTCCGCGCGCGGCGGCAGGCCGATGCTACCGGTGCGGAAGCCGAGGCCGAAGGTCACGACGACGTGCTGCACCGGGCCGTAGCGGCTGCCGTCGCCACGGCTGAGCGGCGACGCGAAGCCGATGATGTCCATGAGCTCGAGGCGGACGGCCACCGGGCCGCCGCCGAGATCGGCGCCGATCCCCAGAACGAGCGCACCGCGCGTCGTCGGGTTCTCGACGTAGGTCTCCCCGGCCACGAGTGCTGTGTCGGAGCCGAGGTCGTAGCGAACGGCGCCACCCCCGAGCACGGCATAGGGCTGAAAGAACTGGCCGGGATATGGCCGGCGCAGGCGCGCGACGAGGTCGAGGTCTGCCGTCGCCAGGCTGAAGCCCGTGGCGGCGTCAGCTTCGAGGGAAGGACTCGCATAGCCGCCGCCGAGCCGCAGTCCGAAGCGACCGAAGAACACTTCCGCCTGGGCGCCGGCGAATGTGCTCGGCTCCAGGAGCACCGGCGTGTCCGCGCCGGCGGCGAGGTCGCTGTAGGCGGCGCTGCCCAGGTAGCCGGTCAGCGCGAAGCGGTGGTCCTGCGCGGCGGCGCTGCTCGCGGTCAGCAGCAGTGCGCAGGCTGCGATGAGAGTGTGTCGTCCGACCATGCTGCGCCTCCTGGCGGTGCTTCGTCGCACGTCGCGGCCGCCCTCGTGACGGCGCGCGGGGACTGCTCAGCAAAGACGTCAGCGGCGGTCGCCACTGCAGCACAGGGCAACCGCCGCACTGGACGGATCGAGACGTCAGCCCTCTGGTGCATCGTCGCACGTAGCGGTCGCCGTCATGACGCCGCGAACGAGGGCGGCTGGCTTAATAACAAGAGGCGCACCGCGGCTCTCGATCCCGCGTATCTGCAATCGTCTCACCGACTTGGACCCGGCGGTACACCTCGCGGACCAGCTGCTGGCGGCCGCAGAATGCGAGAGTTCTTGCGCGCTGCGGGACCGTTCGCCGATCGGCCGGCGCCGTCGATCACGGTCCGCTGGAGCGGGTGCAGCGCAGCAGGAGGTGCCGCGATCATGGAAGCACGCGGGCAACGTCGACTGGCGCGTGAGAGCGTCCCGCGTACGTTGCCGGCTCCCGCGAACACGAACGAAAGCGATCATGCGCATCTTCACGATTCTCGCCCTGCTCCTGGTTCCTCTCGACCTCGCCGCGCAGGGGCTACCGCGCGCCGAGCCCGCAGACGTCGGCATGTCCGCCCCGGTGCTCGCGAGGCTCGACTCGCTGCTGGACGCCGAAGTCGACAGCGGCGCATTACCGGGCGGGGTGCTGCTCGTCGCTCGCGAGGGGCGCGTGGTGCTGCACGAGCCTTTCGGCCTGCGTGATCGGGAGGCGCAGGATCCGATGCGGGCGGACGCCATCTTCCGCATCGCGTCGCAGTCCAAGGCGCTCATCAGCGTCGGCGTGATGATGCTGCAGGAGGAGGGTGCACTCCTCATCACGGATCCGGTGGGTGATTATCTGCCGGCATTCGCGCACACGACGGTCGCCGTTGCGCGCGACGGTGGTGGCTACGACGTCGTCGATGCGACACGCCCCATCACCATCCGCGATCTTCTCACGCACACGGCCGGTATCGGCTACGGCGGCGGCATCGCTGCGGATCAGTGGGAGGCAGCGGGCATCCAGGGCTGGTACTTCGCGCACCGGAACGAGCCGATCGCCGCGACGATCGCGCGCATGGCCGCACTGCCGTTCGATGCACAGCCCGGTGAGACGTTCGTGTACGGCTACTCGACGGACATCCTCGGCGCACTGATCGAGCGCGTGAGCGGCCGGCCGCTCGACGTGTTCCTGCGCGAGCGCATCACCGGTCCACTGCGTATGACGGACACGCACTTCTACCTGGACCCGGTGCAACGCGACCGGCTCGCGGTCGTGTACTCCGTCACGGAGGATGGGGCGCTGGCGCGTGCTCCGGATGTGAGCGCGATGGTCGGCCAGGGCGCGTACGTCGACGGCCCGCGCACGAGCTTCTCCGGTGGTGCGGGCCTGCTCTCCACCGCGCAGGACTATGCGCGCTTCCTGCAGATGCTGCTCAACGGCGGAGCCCTCGACGGCGTGCGCCTGCTCTCCCCCAAGACCGTCGAGCTCATGACCGTCGATCACGTCGGCGAGCGCTACCCATGGGAGCCCGGCACCGGCTTCGGCCTGGGCTTCTCCGTTCTCGAGGATCTCGGCGCCCGCGGCCTGCCCGGCAGCATCGGCGAATACGGGTGGGGCGGCGCCTACCATTCCTCGTACTGGGTCGATCCCGCAGAACGACTCGTCGTCGTCTACCTGACTCAGGTGCTGCCTGCGACAGGCTTGACGGACTTCGAGATGGTGAGGGCAGGGGTGTATGCGGCGATCGAGGAATCGGCGAAGAGGAATTGGTGAATTTCACACTTTCGCGCCTGATGCCAGCCGTCTCGTGCCGAGCCGGGCACCTCGCCGTATCACGGGAGCCGGCGGACGCGGCGAACGATTCACCAATTCACCAATTCACCAATTCGCAGCAATCCACCGCTCCACATTCTCCCGCAGCACGTCGAGCGGCACTTCGCCGCTGCCGAGCACGACGTCGTGGAATGCGCGCAGGTCGAAGGCGTGGCCGAGCTCGCGTTCGGCGCGCGTGCGCAGGTCGCGGATCGCGAGCTCGCCCATCTTGTATCCGAGCGCCTGACCTGGCCAGGAGATGTAGCGGTCGACTTCGGCCGTGATGTTGTGAATCGTGAGCGCTGAGTTCTCCGCCATGAAGTCGATCGCCTGCTGGCGCGACCAGCCTTGCCAGTGGATGCCGGTGTCGACGGCGAGGCGGAGCGCGCGCCACATCTCCATGGAGAGGCGACCGAAGTTGGCGTACGGGTCCTGGTAGAAACCGACCTCGAGGCCGAGCCGCTCTGCGTACAGGCCCCAGCCCTCACCGAATGCCGTGAAACCGGCGAAGCGACGGAACTGCGGCACCTCACCGAGCTCCATGGCGATGGCGTTCTGCAGGTGGTGGCCGGGCACGGCCTCGTGGAAAGACAGCGCCTCCACCTCGTAGAGGGGCCGGCTCTTCAGGTCGTACGTGTTGATGTAGTAGAAGCCGGCGGTCGAGCCGTCACCTGCGGGCGGCCGGTAATACGCCGTCGTCATCCTCGGTGCCATGTAGTCGGGGATCGGACGGATCCCGTACGGCGTGCGCGGCAGCGTGGCGAACAGGCGCGGCAGCTGACCGTCCATGCGCTTCAGTACCACCGCGTTCTTTTCCAGCAGCTCCTCGGCGCTCGTCGCATAGAACTGCGGGTCCGTTCGCAGGAACTCGAGGAACGCGGCGAAATCGCCGTTGAAGCCGGTCTGTTCGATGACGTCGTCCATCTCCGCGCGGATGCGGCGCACTTCGCTCAGTCCGCGCTCGTGCACCTCGTCCGGCGTAATGTCGAGGGTCGTGTACATGCGGACACGGTGTTCGTAGAGCTCGCGACCGTTCGGCAGGCTCGACGCGCCGATCGCTTCGCGCGCGGCCGGGATGTACTCCTCCGCCATGAAATCACGAAACGCGCGGTACGCCGGGATGACGGCGGCGCGCACGGCTTCCGCGCCCGCGCGCTCCAGCCGGGCGCGCTCGTCGGACGGGATCGCGGCCGGCATGTCCGTGAACGGCAGGTAGAAGCGGCTCGCGGTCGGGTCCTCGACGATCTGCGCATCGAGGTCCGCGACCACGCCCTGCAGCACGACGCGCGGGATCGTGATCCCGGCTTCCATGCCCGTGCGCATGAGCATGATGTACGCATCCATATGCGCACGCAGTCCGCGCAGCCGCGCCAGGTAGTCCTCGTAGCTCGACACCGACGTGAGCGGCAGCCACTCACCCATGTCGGGTAGCGATGAGTAGAACGGCACGAACGTGGTGAACGGCATCAGATAGGCACGGAGCTCGATCTCGCGTATTGCCGAGGACGTCAGCCGCCGGAAAATGTCCGCGTTCACCTGCTCCGTGCGCGGCAGTGCGTCATGATCGATGCTGTCGAGACGGACCAGGCGCGCGCGCAGCTGCGCGAGCCGCCACCGCTCGCCCGCCTCGGACGGATCCGGCAGCAGCGCATCGTAGTCGCGCACCCCGACCCGACTCGCGAACAGTGGGTTCGCGCGCAGGTCCTCCGCCCAGGCATCCGCAAACAGACGATGAAGTGCCTCGACCGGCATGGACTGCTGGGCGGACGCGCGGAGCGGGAGGATGCAGAAGAGCAGGACAGGAAGGAGACGCATGTCAGTGAGAGCCTGCGCGTCCGCCCCCGTTGCGGATGCGCTCCTCGATGCGACGGTGCTCGGCCTTCGCGCCGATCTCTTCGGCCACCTGGAGGGCGGCATCGTAGAAGCGGTTGGCGACGTCGAGAACGTCGCGGCGGGCGTAGAGATCGCCGAGCACGCGCAGGCAGTCGATGCGGCGCCACTGATTGCCGGCGGTCGTGAAATGACCGAGCGACGCACTCACGACAGACTCGGCCTCCTCGTGATTCGAGCGCTCGAGCAGGACTTCCGCGTAGTTCAGTCGAGCGAGTGCGAGCAGGTCGAGATCGCCGAGCAGCTTCGTCTCGTGGATCGCATCGAGCAGCGACTGCTCGGCTTCCTCGATCTTCCCCTGCTCGAAGGCGACGCGGCCGAGGTTGTTCAGCACATGCGCGCGTCCCCACGCGTACTCGGCACGCTCGAAGCACGCATGCGCCTCGCGGAAATCACGCTCTGCCGCAGCAAAGTCATCCTGCATGCCCGCCAGCGACGCGCGATTCTGAAGCGCAACGCCGCGGATGCGGTCATCGTCGGTCTGCTCGAGGATCCGCTCGTAGAGGGCACGTGCGGGCTCGAAGTCGCCACGCGTCTGGTACACGGCCGCTTCGGCATTCAACGCCTCCGCGACGTGGTCGCCGAGGTCCGCTGCGGACGCGATCTCCGCGCTCCTGCGCGCCGCCTCGACCGCCGCGTCCCAGTCGCAGCGCACGCGCAGGGTATGCGACTGACGCCGCCATGCCTCCGATTCCGTGGCCGCATCCGGCGCCGAATCGAGCGCAGCCGTGTAGAGCTCCAGGGCGCGGTCCAGCGACCCGGCCTTTTCGAGCCGGAGCCCCTCGTCGAGAAGCTCTCTTGCCTCTGACATGGCGGGTGTCCTCATTGCGGCGCGAGTCTTGCCCCGGGTACGGGCCCCCGGACCACGCAGAGATGATTGTGGAGGCAGCGAATGACGTCAACAACGATGGTCCGGGTACTGCCGGCCCTGTGCAGCATCGCCGTGCTCTGCGCCTGCGCAGACCACAGCCCTGTCGAGCCCCTGGCAGCGTCACCGGCCGCCGCGTTCAGTAGCGCTACTGCACCGACGCTCGTCTCCTGCCCGAGCAGCGAGACGCGCTCGGTGTCACGCGTCGTCGGTGTGCTGGGCGGCTCGCTCGAGCTCGACGGTACACGCGTTCGTGTGCCGCTCGGTGCCGTCCTGCTGCCGACCCGGATCACCCTGACGCTGCCGGCCTCCCAGTACATGGAGATCGACCTCACGGCGAACACGCTCGAGCACTTCGAGTTCCCGCTGCCCGTCCATGTGACCATCGACTACTCCCGCTGCCCCACGAACAGCATCAGTGATGCACCGCTCAGCGCGTGGTACATCAATCCCCTCACTCATCTGCTCCTGGAGCACATGGGGGGCGTCGATGATCGCGCGAATCGAACCGTTCGCTTCAGCACGATTCATTTCTCCGGGTTCTCGATCGCGCAGTAAGTGTGCGCCAGCGCGTTTCGCCGGATGGAGACGCACCGGGCCGGCCGGAGACGCGCGCGGGTCGCCCTGTCCGGCCGGCAACTTCTTTCAATCGTTTACGACAAAGTTCGCAGTAACCGCTTCGGCGCGACCAGCCGCCAGCCATCTTCGAGCATGTCGCGCACGCTCATCCAGTCCACGTCGCCATCGAGCCGGATGCCGATCCAGCCACTCGGGCCAACGTACGGCGGGACGAAGTAACGATCGGCATCCATACGAACACGTACGTCCTGTTCGCCGGGTGCCGCCTTGCACCAGACAGCCGGACGACCACCGCCATGATGACTCGACGCGCTCGCAAACGTGGCGCACATCTTGTTGCGAACGCGGAAAGTAGGCTCTCCCCACGCTTCCACTTCGTGCGCCTCCGGTAGCGCGAGACAGAGGCGACGCAGGCGCGTCAACGGCTTCATCGCCATCCCGAACCTCCGCTCACCGGCCGAACCGCTCGCGTTCGTCCCCGACGGCCGCACGCTCGAACAGCGGAATCACATTGCCACCCCCGCTCCAGCTCCGCGCCACCGGCACCACATCCGACGTCAGCCACTCCCGATCCCAGCGCGCGCCGACCCTGTCGAAATACACACGCACCGCACCCGCATCATCGCTCCGCTCGAGCAGCTCCGTCACGGCCGCTGCGTCCGACGCATACAGCTGCACTTCCGCCTGCCGCCTCACGTAGCCCGCCACCTCCCTCACCAGCGCCGCATGCGAATCCGCCGCCGCCACGAAGTGGATGCCGCTCACCCCGTGAACGATACCGACGTGCATCATCCCCTTCTGCTCTCTGTTCGCTTGCATCCTGCCCCTCCATCGAGCCGCCGTGGCGGCAGCGGCCCGCATCAGACCCGAAGATATACCGAACATGGTATGCAGTCGCCGCGTACATGGCAACCTTCAAGTTCAACGATTGGCGCCGCCGGAATTCGACATTCCCCGGAACGCCCCTGATCCGTATCAAGGATCATCGCGGCGCGTCTCGGGACCCTTGCCGTCGAGTCGCAGCTCGGTAACGAGAGGCCGGTGATCCGAGGCGCGGACGGGGAGCACGGCCGTGCCGGCAACGCGGAAATGGGAGGAGAGGAGGATGTAGTCGATCCGCTTGACGGGTGTATCGGCTGGAAAGGTGAGGCCGTAGGCGGGATCGAGGCCGGCTTCGGTCCAGGCGTCGACCAGGCGGGCGAGGAGCGGTTGGAGCTCGGGTGCGCGGGGCTCGGCGTTCAGGTCGCCCAGGAGAATGGTCGGCCGGGTGGTGCCACCGATGATGTCGAGCATGGCGGCGATCTGCATGCGACGCACACGCGGGTCGCCGCGGTAGTCGAGGTGGGTGTTGAAGATGCGGATGTCATGCCCGTCGACGTGGATGACCGCTTCGAGGAATCCGGGCCGTGGGCGCGGCTCCGGCTCGGCCTCGATGGAGGAGAGGCGCGGGATCACGTGGTTGCGGAAGCCGCGGACAGGGTGGCGGCTGAGCATTGCGAGCCCGTACTCGCGCGGTGGACTCCCGTCCTGCTCCGGCGGCAGCTCGTAGATGTGGGCGAAGCGGACGTGCATGGCGAGAGCGCGGCCGAGCGTATGGGCCTGGTCCACGAAGCCGCTGCGCGCCGAGAAATGGACGTCGACCTCCTGCAGGCCGACGACGTCGGGCGCAGCGTCCCGGATCACCGCGGCGATCCTGTCGAGATCGCCGTTGCCGGCGCGGATGTTATAGGTCATGACGCGCAGTGTGGCGGCCGGATCCCGCTGTGTGCCGCTGTCTACAGTTCGAGCGGTGCACGCGGTTGCGGCTGCCAGCACGAAGCCGGCGACGAGCGCGAACACACGCGCGTCATGATGCACGCTGCGGCGGCCGGCCGCGCGTCTCGGTGGGTACTTGCCTGGTCCGTGCGGCATCGGGATCCTTCGTGATGGTGGGGCCGCTCGACGCGGGTTGTGCAGACATGTATCGTTCCGCGCATGCATAGCAGGCCTTGCAAATATTCATGACCTGCCATGTAATGGCAAAGCCACGGTCGCCTTCGAACTCACAGGGCCGCGCTACGGGTTCGGATGCGCAGGAGCGCAGCGCGCGTCGCCGGCAGGGTCGTCGACCAGGAGGGCACGTGTCGAACCCGATGATATCGTCGCACCACATCCCGACCGTTCCGGTTGCGTTCTGCGTGCTGCTGGTGTGCGCGTGTGGCCCCGCAGCGCCCGTGCCCGTCGAATCCGAAGGCACGGCAACCGGTGGCGTTCCGGTCGACTCGTCGGCGAGCCAGGCGCCGGGGCACACCCCGGACCCGACCGGCGCGGTCGCGTCCGTGTACGTGTGCGACGACGACGTCCGCTTCAGCGTCCGACTGCGCGGCGACTCGGCATACCTCGCCCTGCCCGAGCGGTCTGTCACTCTCGGACGGAGCGCCGTGTCGGCGGACGTGTACGAGGGGGGCGGCTACACGTACACGATCGAAGGCGGTGAAGCGCGCCTCGTCACGGCAGAGGGAGCGCTCGACTGCCGTGGCCAGGCGGCCGGGACGCCGTGGGAAGAGGCCGCACTCCTCGGCATCGAGTTCCGCGCCGTCGGCAACGAGCCCGGCTGGAAGGTCGAGATCAACCAGGGCGAGTGGCTCCGCTACATCGGTGATTACGGCGCCACGCATACGTTTGCGCCGATGAGCGAGGTGACGGTAGACGACGATGGCACCGGCGCGAGCGTGTACCGGGCGCACGTCGATGGTCGCAACGTCGCCGTCGCGATCCGGGAGGCCGCATGCAGCGACACGATGAGCGGCGAGACGTTCACGCACACCGTGAGCGTGCGCGCGGACGACGCCCCGGAGCTGCACGGCTGCGGCCGGACCGTGGAAGCCGTAGAATAGCCCTCGAATCCGAACGATTCACCAATTCACCGGTTCACCCATTCGTCAAATTTGACCTCCGACCCGCTCGCCGATCTCGAGCTGCTGCTGAAGTCGCGGCAGGGTCTCGTCGTGCTGGACACGCTGGAGGAGGAGCGGGTGCTCACGCTGCTCCGGCTCCTGGCAGACCGCATGTCGCAGCCGCTGTTCCTGTGGTCGCGCACGCGCGGGCTGCGGCGGGACGGCAGTGCGAATGCTGTGTACGGCACGACGTCGCCAGCGCAGGCGCTCGCGCACATGGCGAGTGCGCCGGCCAACGCAGTGTACCATCTCTCGGGGATCGAGACCCTGCTCCAGGATCCGGCGTTCGCGGAGCAGCTGCGCGATGTCGTGACGCAGTTTGCGCAGCAGTCGGGCGCCCTGGTGGCGAGCGGCGTGGGCATTCAACTGCCGGATGGGCTTCGGCGGCTGGCTGCTACCGTGCATCTGCCTGCGCCGGACGTGAACGAGTTCCGCACGTTGCTCCAGCGCATCCTGCGCGACATGCAGCGCGCGCCGGTGCGGGTCGAGCTGAGCGCGGAAGACGAGAACCGTCTGCTCGAAGGGCTGCGCGGGTTGACCCTGCTCGAGGCGGAGAAGGTGCTGACGCGCGCGATCGTGGAGGATGGCCGGCTCGCGCCGGACGACGTCGCACACATCATCCGGGCCAAGAAGGACATCGTCGAGCGCGAAGGCGTGCTGGAGTACTATCCTGCCGACGAGGCGCTCACCGAGGTGGCCGGTCTCGCCGGCCTCAAGGACTGGCTGGCGAAGCGCACACACATCATCCGCGAACCGCAGAAAGCGGCGGAGTTCGGGCTGCCGTTTCCGAAGGGACTGCTGCTGATCGGCGTGCCCGGGTGTGGCAAGAGCCTGTGCGCTCGCGCGGTCGCGCACGAGTGGGGACTGCCGCTGCTCCGCCTGGACCCCGGTGCGCTCTACAACAAGTACATCGGCGAGACGGAGAAGAATTTCCGGCGCGCGTGCGACACGGCGGAGAAAGTCGCACCGTGTGTGCTGTTCATCGACGAGATCGAAAAGGCATTCGCATCTACCGGCGGCGGCGAGGACGGCGGGGTATCGCAGCGTGTGTTCGGCAGCTTCCTGTCGTGGCTGCAGGACCGGCGCGCGCCGGTCTTCACGGTGGCGACGGCGAACGACGTCCATCGGCTGCCGCCCGAGCTGCTGCGCAAGGGCCGGTTCGACGAGGTCTTCTTCGTGGATCTGCCCGATGCAGCGACCCGGCGCGAGATCCTGCGCGTACACCTGCGGCGCCGCAATCAGGATCCTGGCCAGTTCGACCTCGATGCACTCGCGTCGTCCACGGAGCAGTTCAGCGGTGCCGAGCTCGAGCAGATCATCGTGGCGGGGCTGTACTCGTCGTTTGCGGAGCGCCAGGCGCTCACGACCGCCGCGCTACGCGCTGAGGCGCAGGGCACGCGGCCGCTGGCGCACGTGATGCGCGAGAAGGTGGACGCGCTTCGAACCTGGGCGAGGGACCGTACCGTACCGGCGAATTGAGGACGCGAATACGACGCTGATCTTCCCCTTCGAACGCGAGAATCCATGCCATCGACGAGCCCGGACGTACCTGATCACATGCCGGAGGCCGAGGAGGTCACCTCGAAGCCGAGCCAGGTGCAGCGCTGGATTACCGGCGGAGCGGTCGTCGCGGTGCTGCTTCTGCTGTGGTTCTTCGCAGCCGGCACGGCGCCGGGCGAAGGCGAGCATATCGGCGTGTGGAGCCTGCTGCCGGCACTGACGACGCTGTTGCTCGTCTTCGTCACACGCGAGGTCGTGTCATCGCTCTTTGCGGGCATCGTGGTCGCCGGGCTCGTCAGTGGACAGCCGAACATCATCGGTGAGTTCCTGATCCCGGCGATCGGCAGCGAGCAGTACGCACTCATCCTGCTCGTCTACCTGTGGGCGCTCGGCGGCCTGATCGGGCTGTGGACGCGGACGGGCGGCGCCGTCGCGTTCGCCGAATGGGCCGCTGCGCGCATCGTGCGCGGGCCGCGCTCCGCGATGTTCTTCGCATGGCTGATGGGCATGGTGTTCCACCAGGGTGGCACGATCTCGACCGTGCTGGCGGGCACGACCGTGCGCCCGGTCGCGGACCGGCAGCGCATATCGCACGAGGAGCTGACCTACATCATCGACTCGACGGCATCGCCCGCCGCAACGGTGCTCCCGTTCAATGCCTGGCCGCTCTACATCGCCGGCCTCGTAGTCGGCACGATCCCGCTGTTCGCCACCACCCAGGATGCAGTCACGTTTTTCTTCAGCTCGCTGCGCTACAACTTCTATGGCTTCTTCGCAGTTGGCATGACGCTGCTGTTCGCACTCGG
>CAYSGF010000316.1:0-14125 GCA_964430275.1 uncultured Gemmatimonadaceae bacterium | reverse complement strand
AGTCCTGCTCGATGGCGACATCGGCTTCGATGCCGACGCGTATGTGCCCGGCGCCCAGTTCACGGCGGCCGGTGTGCTCGTGCCCGGTGCTGCTGCGGGCGAGTGGCGCCTCAAGCCGCGGGGCGCGGCGGAGGCGCTCATCTCCTTCCCGAGCGTGACGACTGCACAGGCGCGCGCGCTGCCCCCGAATCGTCGTGTCTACGTCCGGGGCATTGCCCTGAACGCGTGGGCCGCATTCGGCGACTCGACGCTGCACCTGCAGGACGCAGCTGGCGCAGTGCGCGTCCTGCGCGTCGCACCCGCCGGTATCCAGGCGGGCGACAGTGTCCTCGTGCTCGCGACGACTGCAACGCAGGGCGGGCACTTCGTGCTGACGAATGGCCTGGCGGACGAGTTGAGCACAGCATCGCTGCCGGTGGCCGACATCGTCTCGACGGCTGCGGCTGCGGCCGGCAGCGGTCATGCGGACGACCAGGTGCGGATCGCGGGTGCGACCATCGTCGATACCGCCACTGTCGCGGGGGACCGGATCATCGGAGTGGACGACGGCAGTGGTCGACTCGAGGTCGTGCTGGACGCAGCGATCAGCTTCGGCACGCAGACGTTCGCGCCCGGCGCGACGTTCCAGGGCACTGGTGTGCTGGTGCCGGCCGGTGCGAGCGCGTGGCGGCTCAAGCCGCGTAGCGGCCCGGACGCGGTCGTCTCGGTCCCGGCAGTGAGCATCACCGCAGCCCGCGCATTGGCCCAGGGGCTGCGCACGGCGGTCAACGGCATTGCACTGAATGCGTGGGCAGCGTTCGGCGACTCCACGCTGCACGTGCAGGACGCGTCGGGAGCGCTGCGCGCCATTCGCGTGACGCCGGTCGGCGTGTCCGCGGGCGACAGCATCTATCTGGTCGGCACGACCGGAATGCGCGACGGGCAGTTCGTGTTGACGGATGCGATCGCGCAGATCATCACGGAGGACGCGGGCGCTGGACCGGCGGACTCGGTATCGACGACGACGGCGGCGGCAGGCACGGGTCACGAGGATGGTCAGGTGCGCATCGGTGGAGCGCTCGTGCTCGACACGGCCACGGTCGGCACGGACTTCGTGCTGGGTGTGGATGACGGCAGCGGGCGTCTCGAAGTCGTGCTCGACGGCAGTCAGTCGTGGGGCGCAGGGCCGTGGGTGCCGGATGCCGTGTTCGCCGGAACGGGCGTCCTTGTTCCTGATGGGGTGGGTGCCTGGCGGCTGAAGCCGCGCGCACTCGGTGAGACTGCAATCGCGATCCCGGTGGTGGCGATCGCGGAGGCGCGCACGCTACCGGTCGGACGGCAGATCTACATCCAGGGCGTGGCACTGAACGCATGGGTTGCATTCGGCGATTCGACGCTGCACGTGCAGGACGCCACGGGTTCCGTGCGCGTGACCCGCGTTGCGTCCGGCGCAGGAGTGCAGGCCGGTGACAACGTGCGCGTGCTTGCCACGACCGGGACCCAGGGCGGCCACTTCGTGCTCGTCGACGGCGCGCCTCAGGATCTCGGTTCCGGCACGCTGCCCACGCCAGACTCCGTGTCGACCGCGGCGGCCGCGGCGGCAACGGGTCACGTGGACGGGCAGGTTCGCGTCGCCGGCGCGGTCATCGTGGATACGGTCACGGTGGGGGGCGACCGCATTCTCGGCGTGAACGACGGCAGCGGCCGGCTCGAGATCGTGCTCGACGGCTCCATCAACTTCGGCGCGCAGGTCTTCGCGCCGGGCGCGACGTTCGGGGGCGGTGGTGTGCTGGTTCCCGCGGGGCCGACAACCTGGCGTGTCAGGCCGCGCAGCGCCGCCGAAGCGGTCATGACCGTACCGGCGGTGACGATCGCGGACGCGCGCGCTGTTGCGCAGGGACTGCGCACGGCGGTGGTGGGCGTGGCACTGAACGCCTGGAGCGCGTTCGGTGATTCCACACTGCATGTACGAGATGCTACTGGTGCGGTGCGCGCAGTTCGCGTCGCGCCGGTCGGGGTTTCCGGTGGTGACAGCGTCTACGTCGCCGGCACGGTCGGCGACCGCGACGGACAGTTCGTGCTGACGGATGCGATCGCACAGATCCTCGCGGAGGACGTCGGCGCGCCGGCGGCGGACTCCGTGTCCACGCAGGCCGCCAGCGCCGCTACGGATCACGTCGACGACCAGGTACGCATCGCCGGTGCGCTCGTGCTGGACACGGCGAGGGTCGGCACGGATTTCGTGCTCGGCGTTGATGACGGGAGCGGCCGGCTCGAGGTCGTGCTGGACGGCAATCAGACGTGGGGCAGCGGGCCGTGGGTGCCGGATGCGGTCTTCGCGGGCACGGGCGTGCTCGTATCGGATGGCCAGGGTGGTTGGCAGCTGAAGCCGCGCGGCGTTGCGGAAACTGCAGTCGCGATTCCCGTGGTCACGATCGCGGATGCGCGCGCGCTGCCGCAGGGTCGCCAGGTGTACGTTCAGGGCGTCGCCCTGAACGCCTGGGCTGCGTTCGGCGATTCGACGCTGCACGTGCAGGACGCAACGGGTGCGGTACGTATCACGCGGGTAGCGGCGGGCGGCGGTATCCAGGCGGGCGACAACGTCCGCGTGCTCGCCGCGACCGCAACGCAGGACGGGCACTTCGTGCTCACGAATGGCATCCCTCAGGATCTGGGAAGCGGCGCACTTCCCGTGGCGGACTCGGTGTCGACGAACGATGCCGCTCTTGCCACAGGGAATACGGATGGCCAGGTGCGCATCGCAGGCGCGCTGATCACGGACACGACGACGGTCGGGGGCGAACGTGTCATCGGCGTCGATGACGGCAGCGGGCGCGTGGAAGTCGCACTGGACACGTCGATCAATTTCGGTGCAGTGGTATTCTCGCCGGGCGCAACGTTCCGCGGCGGCGGCGTTCTCGTGCCGTCCGGCCCGACCACCTGGCGTGTGAAGCCGCGCGGCGCGGCCGAAGCAGGGGTCAGCGTACCGGCGGTGACGATCGCGGCAGCGCGTGCGGTCGCGCCGGGCCTGCGAACAGCCATTACCGGGATCGCGCTGAACAGCTGGGTGGCCTTTGGCGACTCCACGCTGCACGTGCAGGATGCGACGGGAGCGGCCCGCGCAGTGCGCGTCGCGCCGGTCGCCGTCGCGAGTGGCGACAGCATCTATCTCGTGGGCACAGCCGGCACGCAGGACGGCCAGTTCGTCCTGACGAACGCGACAGCGCAGGTGATCGCAGGCGTCGGCCGGCCTCCAGAGGACTCCGTCTCGACGGCGGCGGCTGCTGCGGGCAGCGGTCACCCGGACGACCAGGTGCGCATCGCAGGCGCCATCATCAGCGATACGACGCGCGTTGGCGGAGACTTCATCATGGGCGTGGACGATGGCTCCGGTCGGCTGGAGGTCGTCCTCGACGCCAGCATCGCGTGGAACGCCGGTGCTTACGCGCCCCAGGGCGTTTTCACCGGCTCAGGTGTGCTGGTGCCGACGGCCACGCCCGGGCTCTGGCGGCTGAAGCCGCGCGCGCCGGCGGAAGCCTCGGCCGCCTTCCCGACGGTGACGACGGCGCAGGCGCGGAGCCTGCCCGCCGGCAGCATTGTCGCCATCGAAGGTATTGCGCTGACCGCACGCACGACCTTCGGCGATTCTACCGTACACGTCGAGGACGCAACGGGCTCGCTCCGCACCGTGCAGGTAGTCGGTGGTGTATCGGCCGGCGACAGTGTGCGCGTGGTCGGTACCGCCGGCACGGTCAATGGTCAACGCGTGCTCACGAGCGCAACCGCCACCATCCTGCAGGGCGGCATCGGCCTGGCTACACCCGATTCCCTCTCGACCCTGGCCGCGAGCGGCGCTGACGCCGCGAGCCGCGACGCCGGACAGATTCTGATCGGTGGAAAGATCCTGGGTATCCAGCCCCAGCCGAACGGCGATCAGCTCCTGCTCGTGAACGACGGGTCCGGTGTGCTCGAGGTGGTTCTCGACGACGACGTCAGCTTTGGCGGCGTCTCGTTCGCGACCGGTGCGATCCTGCGGGCCGGCGGCGTGCTCGTGCCGACCGGCAGTGGCAGCTGGCAGCTCAAGCCGCGCGGGACGCCGGACGTGTCAATCACCTACACGGTCGCGACGGTTGACGAGGCGCGCGCACTCCCGCCGGGTGAAGTCATCTACGTGTACGGCATTGCGCTGAACAGCCGAATCACCTTCGGCGACGGCTCCGTCCACCTCGAGGACGCGACCGGCGCGATCCGCGTCCAGCCGACGCCCGGCGTAAGCATTCTCGCGGGCGACAGTGTCCGCTTCCTGGGCACCACATCCGTGCGGAACGGTCAACCGGTCATCAACGCCTCGCAGGCTGTCGTGCTGCTGACCGGCGCCGGCACGGATCAGCCCGATTCCATCTCGACTCTCGCTGCTTCCACGGCGGAGGGTGGTGCGTCGGACGCCGACCATGCGGTCATCGGGGGCACCATCACTGCCATCGGCGGTGGCGCGAATCCGCTGCTGACCGTCGACGACGGATCCGGCCCGGTTTCGGTGCTGCTCGATGCGGATGCCGGCTTCTCGAGTGGCCTCTTCGTGGTCGGCGACGTGGTTCGCGCGGAGGGTCTGCTGGTCGCGTCCACCACCGCCGGCGTGTGGACGCTGATGCCGCGGGCGCTGGACGAGATCGCGAAAACGGGTCCGTAGCTGCGTCGCGGGAGGAGCTGTGCTGCCTGCCCGCGCGTGGCACGCGACCGCACATGCGGGTATCCAGGCCTCTCCTGTCGCGGTATCGCAACGGCAGGAAGGTGACAGCGACGTCCGCGAAGCGCCATAAGTCATTGCAGCACAACGCTCTCATGCAGTGGTCACGCACGGTACCGGAATTGACTCTGCTCGTGGTCCCCGGACCCTCTCCATCGCGAGGACCACAGGATGTGCGGGATCGTTGGTTACATCGGTCGTCGTGAGGCGGCCCCGGTTCTCCTCAATGGCCTTTCGCGGCTGGAGTATCGCGGCTACGACTCGGCCGGCGTCGTCGTGCAGAACGGCAAGGGATTGCTGACCCGCAAGGTCGTGGGCCGCGTCCACGGTCTCGTCGCAGTGCTCGAGACTGACCCGGTGTGCGGCACGAGCGGGATCGGCCATACCCGCTGGGCCACGCACGGTGCTCCCAACCAGGTGAACGCACACCCGCACAGCGACTGCAGCGGTCGCATCGCACTCGTCCACAACGGCATCATCGAGAACGCAGACATCCTGCGTGCGCACCTGGAGCGGAAGGGGCACGTCTTCGTGACGGAGACCGACTCCGAGGTGATCGCACATCTCATCGAGGATACGGAAGGCGACACGCTCGAAGAGCGGGTCGCGGCCGCACTCGGTCTGGTCGTCGGCGCCTACGCGATCGCAGTGATGAGCGCGGACGCGCCCAACCGGCTGATCGCGGCGCGGCGCGGGTCGCCACTGCTCATCGGTATCGGCGAGGGCGAGTTCCTCGTCGGATCGGATCCGTCCGCGGTCGTGGATTATACCCGACAGGTCGTCTACCTGGACGATGGCGACATCGCGGTCATCACCCCGGAGTGCTACCACGTGACCGACCTGCAGGCGCGGGTACACGAGCGGTCTGTCGACCGGATCGACTGGACGATCGAAGCGATGGAGCGGGGCAACCATGCGCACTTCATGCACAAGGAGATTCACGAGCAGCCGGAATCGGTCCGCAACACGATGCGCGGCCGGTTGTCGCCAACGGACGGCGTCCGGCTGGATGGTCTCAAGCTGTCAACCGAGGAGTGCCGTGTGCTGCAGCGCGTGCTCATCATCGGCTGTGGCACGTCGTGGCACGCCGGCCTGATCGGGCGTCAGATCCTCGAGCGGATGACCGGCATGCCGGTGCAGGTCGAGTACGCATCGGAGTACCGCTACCAGCATCAGATCGATGCGGAGGGCACGCTCGCGATCGCGATCTCGCAGTCGGGCGAGACGGCCGATACGCTGGAAGCGATGCGCGCGGCGCGCACCGCGGGCGCCCGTGTCGTCGGCATCGTCAACGTGGTCGGCAGCACGATCGCGCGCGAGGCGGACGGCGGCATGTACCTGCACGTCGGGCCCGAGGTCGGCGTGGCATCGACGAAGGCGTTCACCTCGCAGATCGTCGCGCTGCTCATGCTCGGACTGTATATCGGCAGGGCACGCGGCATGGCAGACGCCGAGGTGCACGCCCTGACGGCCGAGATGGAAACGTTGCCCGTGCTGATCCGCAGGGCACTGGCGCTGGAACCGAAGATCGAGGCGATCGCGCGCGAGTTCGGAGACGCGCACAACGCCCTGTACCTCGGTCGCGGCGTCAACTTCCCGGTCGCACTCGAGGGCGCGCTGAAACTGAAGGAGATCAGCTACATCCACGCCGAGGGGCTGCCGGCCGCCGAGATGAAGCACGGGCCGATTGCACTGATCGATGCGGATATGCCGGTCGTCTTCGTGGCGCCGTCGGACGGAGTGTACGAGAAGGTCGTTTCGAACATCCAGGAAGTGAAGGCGCGTGGCGGGCGAATCCTCGTGATCGGCACCGAAGGCAACGGTGACCTGCGCGCCCTCGTCGATCATCAGCTCAACGTGCCGCGGACGTCCCCGATGCTGTCGCCGCTCGTTACCGTGATTCCACTGCAGCTGCTCGCGTACCACATCGCGGTGCTGCGCGGCTGTGACGTGGACCGTCCACGCAATCTCGCCAAGAGCGTGACGGTCGAGTAGACAGGCGCTCTCCCGTGGTGGGGGCGGTCATCCGCCGCGCCGCGCTGCCGGCCCTCCGTAGAGGAGGCAACGGGGCGCTGCGGCGGGGACGCGCCCCTACCACTATTTCCGCCAGTGACGCCCGTTCCACATCCCGCCAAGCGTTGTGCCCCTTCAGTCCCGCCGCTACCTTGCGCGCGTCATGGAACAGCGGATCCCGAGGTGAGACGTGGCGGACAACTCCTTTGATGTCATTGTGATCGGCTCCGGCCCCGGCGGCTACGTCGCGGCCATTCGCGGCGCGCAGCTCGGCCTCAAAGTGGCCTGTGTGGAGGCGGACAAGCTGGGCGGCGTCTGCAACAACATCGGCTGCATCCCGACGAAGGCGATGCTCGAGAGCGCGAAGTACGCGAAGAAGGCCGGCGAGCTGAAGACCTTCGGCGTGAATGTCGGTGAAGTCACGCTCGACATTGCGATCGCGGCGAAGCGAGCGCAGAACGTCGCCGGCCAGGGAGCCAAGGGCGTCGGCTTCCTGTTCAAGAAGAACAAGATCGAATCGATCACCGGCTGGGCGCGGCTCGCCGGCAACGGCAAAGTCGAGGTCGAGAAGGACGGCAAGAAGACGACGTACAGCGCGAAGCACATCGTGCTCGCGACCGGCTCACGGCCGCGCTCGCTGCCGATGCTCGAGATCGATGGCGATCGTGTATGGAGCAGCGACCAGGCAGTGTTTGCGCCGGAAGCACCCGCAAACATCGCGATCGTCGGCGCAGGTGCGATCGGGATGGAGTTCGCCGACGTCTTCAATGCGTTCGGCTCGAAGGTCACGATCATCGAGGCGCTGGAGCAGATCCTCCCGCTCGAGGACAAGGACTGCGCGGCCGTCGTCGAAAAGAGCTACAAGAAGCGGGGCATGACGATTCTCGCGGGCGCCCGTCTCGAGAAGGCGAATGTCGGCAAGAAGAGCGTGAAGCTGACGGTGAAGGCCAAGGACGGAAAGGAGCAGACGATCGAAGTGGATCGTGTGCTCGTGGCCGTCGGTCGTGCCCCGATCGTCGATGACATCGGCCTCGAGAAGGCGGGCGTGAAGACGGATCGCGGCTTCATCGCCGTGAACGACCGCCTCGAGACGAGTGCGAAGGGCGTGTACGCGATCGGCGACTGTGCCCGTCCGCCGCTGCTCGCGCACAAGGCGTCGCACGAGGGGATCGTGCTCATGGAGCACATTGCCGGCAAGGGGCACGGCTGGGTCGACTATGACAACATCCCGAATGTGACGTACTGTCACCCGGAAGTCGCATCCGTCGGTCTCACGGAGCAGAAGGCAAAGGAGCAGGGGCTGGACTACGAGGTCGGCAGCTTCCCGTGGAGTGCGAATGGGCGCGCACGCACGGCGGGCGAGAGCGAAGGATTCGTAAAGATCATTCGCGACAAGAAGTATGGCGAGATCCTCGGCGCACACATCGTCGGGCCGAGCGCAAGCGAGCTCGTCGCGGAGTTCGTGCTGGGCCGCCATCTCGAGTCCACGGTCGAAGAGCTCGAGAAGGCGATGCATCCGCACCCGACGCTGTCCGAGGCGATCGCGGAGGCTGCGCTCGCATCGATGGGGCGCGTGATTCACATGTAGGAACGGACCGGGCCGGGGTCCCGGACCGGGGCCGGGGCCGGGTGGATTACGGGACTGGTGGACGAAGCGCGGGGCACGGGGGTGCGTCGCGCTTCGTTGTTTGGCGCGGACCGCGGGTATGCAGCGCGGGGCGCGGATGTTCCGTTCCACCTGCTTCGTCTCCAGCAACGTTGGGAACGTTTCAGAATATGACCGTGCATCGAAGGGCTGCGGGCGTGCTCGTGACTGCGGCGGCGCTCGTGATCATGGTTGCGACGCTCACACCGGTGCCGGGTGCGGCGAGCACCGGCTCGCCGCTGTGCATTGCGTGTGGGCAGCGAGGCGTGGCGGATTTCCTCTCGAATGTCATGCTGTTCGCACCGCTGGGTATCGGCCTGGTACTGCTCGGTGTATCACTCCGACGTACCGCGCTCATCGGCGTGCTGTTCTCGGCTGGCGTAGAGGCCGCGCAGCTGGGAATCATTGCCGGCCGCGATGCCAACATCGGTGACGTCGTCTCGAACGGCGCAGGCGCGGCGGTCGGCTGGTGGCTCGGGCACACGCGTGACTGGTGGCTGCGGCCGGACCCCGGCTCACTGCGGCGGTTTGCTGGCGTCGGTGCCGCGACGCTCGTACTCCTGCTGGGCGGCCTTCTTCTCTTCACGCCCGCACTCCCCGACACGACATACTACCTGCAATGGACGGCACGCTTCGGCGGGATGCAGCCGTATGAGGGACGCGTGCTCGCGTCCCGTTTCGGTGCGCTCGAGCTCGCTGGTCCGCCCTGGAAGATCGAGCAGCGCGACAGTGTCCGCACTGCATTGCACAGCGGCGTGATCGACGTGATGCTCGTCACTGGTCCGCCACCGACAGGACTCGCTCCGATCGTCAGCATCTATGATACGTACGGTCGCGAGATCATGCTGCTCGGCGCAGACGGCAACGACTTCGTGTACCGCTACCGCACACGGGCCGATGCACTGCGCTTCGACCGTGCGGACCTGGTCCTGGAGGACGTCCTCAGAGGCCCACCCATCGGTTCCACCGCGCCGCTGCGGCTCGAGCAGGATCGAGGTGGCGCCTGCCTCACCATCGATGACGTGCGCCGCTGCGGTCGTGGCTTCACGATCGGCGAAACGTGGTCGCTGTTGATGTTCCCGGACGGATGGAGCAACGCAGTCCGCGGAGTGATGAGCCTGGCGTGGCTCTTCGGCGCGTTCCTGCCCACCGGCTTTCTCGCGCGCCGGCGGAGGCTTGCGCTCGCAGCGATCATCCTCGTTGGCGGGATCCTCTTCGTGGTGCCACCCCTCATCGGCTTCGCCGCGACGCCGGTCCTCCAGATCGCCGCCGCCGGTGCTGGCCTCGGCGCCGGTCACGGCCTGGAGGCAATGATCCGGCGCATGCGCGGAAGCAGGACACGTGCGTCGGCAGCGATGTAGAAGCGCGAGAGTCGTGGGAGGAAAAGCGAAGAGCGCGACCGATGCTGCGTCGCGCTCTCCGGAGCGGGGCCGGGGAGGCCTTCGATCAGGGATGCACCATCTGCGACGTCGTGTACGTGATCGGCCGAAAGGTGTGGGCGGCCAGGATCTCGTCCAGTCGGGGTTCGGTGCGCGCCAGGTTGTGGTAGTGCCGGACGGCCGTCAGCCACGGTACGGCAATGCGCGGCTGTTCCGGATCCAGCTCCCACGGGTGGATATAGAGCGTTGCCGGTGCATTGCGACGATCCGCTGCAGTCAGGGCGGCATGCGTGAGGCCAACCGGCAGCAGGCGCAGGTAGCCGCCGCCCGCGGCGGGAATCGTCATGCCGAAGCGCCGAAGCGTCGCCGGCGGAATCTCGATGAGCGTGCCCGCGGGGCAGTCGATCCAGTAGGGGTCGCGGCCACCGCCCGGATAGCCATAGTCGCGCCGGCTGATCGGGAAGAGCGACGAGTCGTACGTGTAGCCTTCCTCGACGAGAATCTCCAGCGCCCATTCGCGACCCGGAACAATGGAGAAGTTCGGTGCGCGAAAGCCTTCCACGCGCACCCCGCCCACGTGCTCGAGCACCGACTTCGTCCGCTTGACCGAATCGCGGAACTCGCGCGGCGTCAAATCCGTCACGCGTGCGTGGTCCCAGCCGTGCGAGCCGAGCTCGTGGCCTGCGTCGAGAATGGCGTGGACGATGTCGGGCCGCCGCTCGGCAATCCAGCCGAGGACGAAGAACGTGCCGCGCGCGTCATGCCGCGCCAGCAGATCGAGCAGGCGCTCCATCCCGACATCGATCCGGCTCGCCATGGAATCCCACGCGTCGCGCGGAACATGGCGCTCCATCGCACCCACCTGGAAGTACTCCTCTACATCCACCGTGAAGTGATGGTAGAGAGCTCCCTTCCGGGGTTCCGCTGGCGGCGCGGAGCGATCGATCTGTTCGAGAGTTGTGGCCATCGTCCTATCGGATTGGCAGCGCGACTCGCAGTCGAAGACTCCCAATGCAACCCGGGGGCCGGGGCGGCGGGAATGACGGCCCGCAGCGCACGAACGGAAACTCGTTGTGGCAGCGGGAGTTGTCGGTGCGGATGCGGACGATCGGAGGAAGGCCTTCCGAGACCTTCGCAATAGTGTTGTTGCGGGCCTGCTACGGTCGCGGCGTGGGTAACGCTCACGGCGCTCCCCGACCAGCAAAACTTCCACTGTTTCCAAAGGTTTCTTCGATGCAGCGGGCAGGTACAGGCATTGCCGCGATGGAACGGTCCCCGCTACCCGGAGTCTCCCATGCGTACCTACCTGATCGCGGCTGCCGCGCTCGCTGCCGTGCTGCTCGGCGGCCGGCTTCCCGTCGAACGCGACATCGAGCGTTTCCCGGACCTCCGTGAGCGCTTCGGGTACACGTCGTTGCGGCTCTCCCAGCCGCAGGACGATACGGCACTCCTTCAGCTCAACGACACGCGCCATCGCGAGCTCGATGAGAACGAGCTGCTCGCACGCGCACTCGAGGTGGCCGGCATCGTCCGCAGCGGGACACCCGAGCTCGCCGACAAGGTCGTTCTCGTGGAACTGGGCTGGACCTGGCACTCGGATCTGTACACCCGGCGACAGTCCGTCCGTCACGCATTCGCGCCGTAGCCTCTGACGTAGCGCCTGTACGACTGCCGACAGCCGCAGGCACTACCGGCCTGCGGTGCAGCCTCGTCCGTCGACACTGCCACCGGCTCTTCCTTCGCCAGCTCCCGTCGCCCCCTGTGACGCCGGACCGGAAATTGCCTCCGCCCCTAGGTTGAACGGAGGCAATCATGCGGTCATTTCTCGTGGGCGTCGGCTGCGGTGCAGCCCTCATGTATCTGCTGGACCCGAGCTGGGGCCGGCGCCGGCGCGCCGGGCTGCGCGCGCGCCTGGAGACCGGCGCCCGCCAGGTCGAGGCCTGGCGGCAGCAGGCCGAGTCGCGCCGGTCGGTGGAAGACAATCCCCCGGAGCTGGACGGCAGAGCGCGCGCCGAGGATGCCGAGATCGACTGGTCAACGGGCGACTCGTATCGTGCCCGCCTGATGCAGGAAGGAAACGGCTGATCGATCGAGCGCGGGCAGCCGATCGCCAACGTCCGTCAGTCAGACGACCACCACGCGCGACACCCCTGACGCAACGACACCGATTCGTGCCGCCGTGTGGCCGTCGCGCACGAGTACATCAACGAGTGCGTCGGCGCTCCGCTCCGGCAGCGCGATCAGCAGACCGCCGGATGTCTGCGCATCACAGAGCAGGATGCGCATCACATGATCGATCGAGTCCCCCCAGCTCACTGCGGCGCCCGCATCCTCCATGTTCCTTTGCGTGCCACCCGGTACCGCACCGCCTGCCGCGAGCTCGCGCGCCTGAGGTAGCAGCGGAACAGCTGCCGCGTCGATACGAGCGCCGACACCGCTCGCGCGCAGCATCTCGAGCAGATGCCCCAGCAGTCCGAATCCTGTTACATCGGTGGCGGCGTGCGCACCGTACTCCACCATCATACGCGACGCACCCTCGTTCAGGTGCGTCATCGATGCGACGGCGGTGGCTACCGCGGCGTCCGGTGCAAGCTCGCGCTTGATCGCGGTCGCAATGATGCCGGTGCCGACCGGCTTCGTCAGCACGAGCGCATCCCCAGGCTGCGCGCCGGTGTTCCGGACGATCCGCTCGGGATGCACTTCTCCGATCACGCACAGGCCGTACTTCGGCTCCGCATCATCGATCGAGTGTCCACCGACGATCGCGATGCGCGCGCTCCGTGCCACGTCCGCGCCGCCGCGCAGGATCGCACCGAGCAGGTCGTCTTCGCCGCCCAACAGGTCGCGCGGGAACGCGACGAGGTTCAGTGCAAATAGCGGCCGCGCACCCATCGCATACACGTCCGAGAGCGCATTCGCCGCGGCAATGCGACCGAAGTCGTACGGATCGTCCACGATGGGCGTGAAAAAGTCCGCCGTCGCGACGAGTGCCCGATCGGCATCGATCCGGTACACGGCGGCGTCGTCCGACGTACCCGCATCCACGAGCACGGCCGGATCTGCGAAGCTTCCCACGCGGCGCAGCACCTGCGCCAGCTCGGCCGAGCCGAGTTTACAGGCTCAGCCGGCGCCGTGCGACAGCGTGCTGAGTCGGATGCGTGGCTTCTGGTCGCGTGGTTCGTCGTGGTTTGGCATGAGGGAATGGTAGGGTGATACAGGGGCGGAGAAAAGTGCGGAGGGGAAGGGGAGAACACCGTTTACCGCAGAGCGCGCGGAGTGCACAGAGCGGTCGGAAGCTATGGAGTCGCCGCGTTCGCCTCGGCGGATGGGACGGAGCAGGCGGTGCCATTGCAGGCGAGGACCTGGTAGAAGTATTCCGTCGCGGCGGCCACCGTAATGTCCTGATAGGATGTCTGCGCAGCAGGGACGCTGTCGATCGCAGCGTACGTCCCGCCGACACCGGTCTTCCGCTCGATCCGGTACGTGTCCGGGGCGGTACCTCCCCCCGGGGCAGTCCAGGCGAGGTCGATCTGCGTGGACGATGCGGCCGTCGCGCCGAGGTTCGTCGGTGCGTCGGGCGCATCGGGATCCGTCGTCGCGCTCGTGGTGGTATTCGCCGAGCAGCCGGTGACGTTGCAGCCGCGGACGCGGTAGAAATACTCAGTACTGCCGGCCAGCCCCGTGCTCTGGAAGCTCGTGAGTCCGCCATCGATGGTGTCACTCGCGGTCCACGGGCCGGTCGAGCTCGTGCCGCGCTCGATCACGTACTCATCAACGGTACCGACGGACGCCGTCCAGCTCAGGTCGATCTGCGTGTTGGAGGCAGCCGACGCGCTAAGCCCCGTGGGCGCGGCTGGCGCGTTCGGATCCGTCGTGGCATTCGCAGTGGCGTTCGCGGAGCAGCCCGTAACGTTGCAGCCGCGGACGCGGTAGAAGTACTGCGTGCCGCCGGTGAGGCCGGTGCTCTGGAAGCTCGTTGTGCCACCATCAATCGTATCGCTCGCGGTCCACGGTCCGGTGCCACTGGTTCCGCGCTCGATCACGTACTCATCGACGGTGCCGGCCGAGGCAGTCCAAGTCAGATCGATCTGGGCGTTCGAAACTGTGGTGGCGACGAGTCCCGTCGGCGCGGCTGGCTCGTTCGGGTTCGTGGTCGCGGTTGCGGTCGCGCTCTCCGCCGAGCAGCCGGTCACGTTGCACGCGCGGATGCGGTACCAGTATGCGGTGTTGCCGGTGAGGCCGGTGCTCTGATACGTCGTCGTCGGCGCGGTGACCTCGTCGATCTGCGTCCAGGGACCGCTCGCGCTCGTGCCGCGATCGATCTCGTAGCTCGCTACCGTGGCGCCGCCGGACGTCCAGCTC
>CAYSGF010000315.1:0-49171 GCA_964430275.1 uncultured Gemmatimonadaceae bacterium | reverse complement strand
ACCGATCGTCATCCATGGAGATGCCGCGTTCTCCGGGCAGGGTGTGGTTGCCGAGACCCTGAACCTGGCGCGCCTGAACGGCTACCGCACCGGCGGCACACTCCACATCATCGCGAACAACCAGGTCGGCTTCACGACCGATCCACGCGACGGTCGTTCCACCGACTACGCAAGCGACATCGCGCGTGGATACGACGTGCCCGTGTTCCACGTGAACGCCGACGACCCGGAAGCATGCCTGACCGTCGTGAATCTCGCGATGGCATATCGCGCGCGCTTTCACAACGACGTCGTGATCGATCTCATCGGCTACCGCCGCTACGGCCACAATGAGGGGGATGAGCCGAGCTACACGCAGCCCGTCAGCTACCGCAAGATCGGCGAGCAGCCGACGGCACGCACACTCTGGGGCCGAACCCTCGTGGCGGGCGGCGTGCTCGCCGAAGCGGACGTGGATGCCGCCTGGCAGAAGGTGTACGACGCACTGGTCCAGGAACAGGAGCAGGTGAAGGGTGTGAGCGCGAGGGAGGAAGAGGTCGAGATCACGATCCCGCCCGTCGAACCGAGTGCTCCCGTGGATTCCGCACTCACGACGGATCTCCTGCGCTCGCTCGACGCGCAGCTGCACCGCTGGCCCGACGACTTCACTGTGAACCCGAAGCTCGCGCGTCAGCTCGAACGCCGCGCCAAAGTCGTACCGGAGGACGGCAACATGGACTGGGCGCACGCCGAGGCACTCGCGCTCGGCTCGCTCCTCGCCGACGGCGTGCCGATCCGCCTGACCGGGCAGGACGTCGAGCGCGGCACGTTCAGCCAGCGTCACCTGGTGCTGCACGACACCGAGAGCAACCGCACGTACACGCCGCTCGCCAGCCTGGAAGAGGGCAGCGCGCCGATCGAAGTCTACAACAGCCCGCTGAGCGAGCTGGCCGCCCTCGGCTTCGAGTACGGCTTCTCCGTGGTCGCACCCAAGGCACTCGTGCTCTGGGAAGCACAGTTCGGCGACTTCGTGAACGGCGGACAGGTCATCATCGACCAGTTCCTCGCCGCGGGACGGGAAAAGTGGGGGCAGGCCTCACGCCTCGTCCTGCTGCTGCCGCACGGCTACGAAGGCCAGGGCCCCGAACACTCCAGCGCCCGCCTCGAGCGGTTCCTCCAGCTCGCCGGCGAGGGCAACATCCGGGTCGCAAACTGCACCACCCCGGCGCAGTACTTTCACCTGCTGCGCCGTCAGGCCCTGCTCGAGGACAAGCGCCCGCTCATCGTCATGACGCCGAAGAGCCTCCTGCGCCACCCGCGCGCGGTGTCGAAACCCGGCGATCTCACGGATGGAACCTTCCAGTTCGTCATCGACGATCACCGCATCGACGACGGTGACGCCGTCGAGCGCGTCGTGGCATGCTCCGGCAAGGTGTACTACGACCTGCTCGCGCAACGCCAGGACGCCGCCGGCGACGCGGTCGCCCTCGTGCGCGTCGAGCAGCTCTACCCCTTCCCTGCCGCGCCCCTCACGGAACTGCTCGCGCGCTACCCGAACGCGCGCGAGATCATGTGGACGCAGGAAGAGCCCGAGAACATGGGCGCCTGGCGCTTCATTGCCCCGCGCCTGCGCGAGATCGCCGGCAACCGCGACGTCCGCTACAACGGGCGGCCGGAACGCGCCAGTCCGGCCGAAGGCTACCTGAGCATCCACGAGGAGACGCAGCGAACCATCGTGCAGCGCGCATTGACCCTCGGCCGGCCGCGCCGTGCGGCCGCGCGCAAGCACGCGTGATCGTCGGCACCTCGTAACCGAAGCGGTCGGCGGAACACATCCGCCGACCGCTTCCTTCTGTCCCCTTCGGGCACGCGACTTGCCCCCGCGCCTCCGGAGCGGAGCCTGCACCTCACGGAGGCAGACATGTCCTCGTTCGGGATCTACATCATCGGTTTCATCGTCCTGATCATCGGTCTGGCGATCGCGGCGACTCTTCTCGGCGTACCGCCGACCTGGATCGGTGTCGGTGTGATCGTGCTGATCGGGTTGGGCATTCTCACGGGCGTATCGAAGACGCGGAACCCGGATCCGCCGGAATCCTGAGCGCGGGTCAACCGGCGGGGCAGGTAGCAGGGGGATGCGGTGCAATCGAGAGATCGGGCTCGGGCGTGCGGGACACGCACGGTTGCGGAGCGCGCGGCGCGGCCTTCTCCTTTTCGTGTGCCTCGCAGCGCGCGGCCTGCTCCGAGGGGAACGCGCTGAGCAGAGGCGAGCGGAGATAGTAGCCGGCGCGCCCGATGCCGTCGGCCGGCCGCTGATGGCTGCGTAGCCACTCGCTCAACCGCTCGTGCCAGGATGTCTGGGGCTCCGACTCCGTCCGGCTGCGCTGTACGTCACATGCGCGGTCGCTGCCTTCGGGTCCGGCGGACGCATTCGTCGCGGCAGCGGGAGCGGCGGCGAGGAGGATGCCGCAGGCGGCGAGACAGATGGAGTGCACCATTGCCATTCTCCGGATGAACCTTGCGAGACCGCTCGATGCAGCTGAGGCCGGTGTGCGGACGGGCGGCGTAGGCTGTCAACAGCATTGGACACCCGAAGACCGGTCGAGCGTTGCACGCGAGCAGGCCGACACAGGTTACCGGCCCGGAACGTTTAACGGGTTAGGGGGCTAGACCTCACGATTCCGTCTGCAGTCATGTGACGAGCCGGCAACGATCAACCCGGGAAGGATTGTGGACTCGCTGGTTGTTGTGACCCATCCCCAGCCGCTGCGCCTCGAGGCGCGGCACATCGAGCACGACGGCACCCCGCCCGGGAGTGCCGCCCTGGCGTACTACCATGATGACCGGCTGGTGGCGCGTGGCATCGTTACGGAGGAGGCGGTGACGGCGATCCGCAACCTGCTGCGGGCACCCGTCGCACTCGCGCTGGCGGCTACGGAGGACGACGAACACAACATCGAGGCGCGGGTGTGCCTCGTGTTGCCAGTCGACCCGAGTGATCTCGAGCGCTTGGTCGGCGAAGACGACGACGAGCCGGACGAGCCATGGAAGGCCAGCGTCCCGCCTCCGGCGTACGAGACGCAGGGCGGCTCCGTGAAGGACGACGACGACGATGATGCGGATGCGCGCCTTGCGCTGCTGCCGATCGGCAACGTCGTACGCGGGGCGCGCGACCGCCATCACGACGATGTGGCGGGAGATGCGCGCGAGATGCTGGAGAACCTCGTCGCCGGGCGCGCCCGCAGCGCGGTCGAAAAGGCGATCGACGATCTGCTCGACAGTCTCTGAACACTCTTCCTGACGACGCTGGCCGGCGCACGCAAGAGCGGCGGTTCCGCCGCATCTTCCGGCGCGCGCATGCGGGACATCCCTCATGCCTGCGCGACGAGTGGGTGAGCGAGCCGTGCGCGAGCGCGCGCGGCGTGCCGGTCGATCGGCCGCTCGTCTGGAGCCGCCGCAACGGCCCCTGGCACCGCGTGCCGCTCCTCTTCGTGGGCGCCGCGCCGGGCAATGCGGGCGGGCGCGGCAGGAGTGGCCTCGGTGCGCACGGCACGCGCATTCCCTTCGGCGGCGACATCGCCGGTGCGAACCTCGATGCGCTGATCGGCAGCATCGGTGTGAACCGCAACCAGGTATTTCTAACGGCCGCCTACAACGCGCTGCCGGCGCGCGGCGGTGGCGAGCCGACGGCGGACGAAATCCGCGAGCCCGTCGGGGATTACCCGAACAGCCTGCACCTCCTGCGTGACACGCTGCTCGCGACCGGTGCGCCACTCGTCGTTGCACTCGGCAATGTCGGCATGCGCGCGACCGCGTCGGCGATTCAGCTGTCGGCCGAGGCGCAACGGCTGGTGACGCAGCGCGCGATCGAACGGTGCGGCGCGCGTCGCAATGTCGTATACGACCTGTCACTGCTCGCGCCGGACCCGGCGTTCGTCCGCCGCTGGACCCGTGCCTGGCGCGCACCGCTGCCGCAGGTGCTGTGGACAACCCATCCGAGTGCCCAGAACATGAGCCCGTTCGCGCGTCGCGACACGCTCTTCCACACGCGCATGCTCGAGACCCGCGCTGCACTGCAGGCCGCGGCGCGCCAGGTGCTGGGCATCACGCCGCCGCGGCGCCGACCGGCACCTCCGGCCGAGGGGATCTATGCCTTGCCGGAGTGGCGCGAACGCGTCGCACCGCAGCACGATCGGCTCGACCGCCTGTGGCGGGCGCACGGCGTCTAGCAAGACCGTTGCTCAGAGTGCAGGCCGCCGTTAGCGTTGAGCCGATGGTCTACTATGCTCGCACTCCGCTTCGCCAGCTGATCCCTACCGTGCTGGTACGCCTCGCCACCGATGATGGCGAGGTCAGCTTTCGTGCGCGCTGGCGCCAGTCGCCGCTCGAGCTGCAGCGCATGATTCTGTGGCGGATGCGACGGGGCCGGCCGCTCTGGTTCGAGGACGATCGCGGGCGCGACCTGTGCTTCAAGCCCGAGGCCGTGTGGGCGGCTGTCGTCGATGGGCGTCCGGAGGCGCGATGCAGCATCTGATCCTGGGTGTGCTCCAGGCGACCGCGGCACCGGCACAGGACGCACCGGGCTGGTGGACGTGGATCGTCGAGTTCATCGATACGCCGGCACCGTACTCGCCCTTCTCCGAGTATTTGCTCGTGCTGTTCGTGCTGTGGCTGCTCGCACGCCGTGATGCTCGCAAGCAGGGTGACTTCGGCAAGCAGGCGCAGGACGTGCTGGACAGGAAGTACAAGGAGGGCGAGATCAGCAAGCAGGCCTACGACAAGTACCGGCAGGACATCTCGCTGCGTCCGAAGCACTGACAGCACGCAGGCCATCCGCGCCCGGCTCGGTGCGCACTCAGAAGCGCCACTCCACTCCCAGCACAGGCAGCACCGGCAGCGCCGCGAGCGGCTTCAGCTCCGTACCCGCGGGCGTGCGATCGAAGTGGTAAAAGATCGCGTCCCGCCGGTTCAGCGCGTTCAGCAGCTTGAGGTACGGCGTGACGTCGAATGCCAGGCCGTTCAGCTGCGCACTCCACGTGTGCTCGAGGCGCGCGTCGATGCGCAGGTACGGTTCCTCCGGCTCATCGCGCGGCGCACTGGGAATCGTGGACGCGGCCGCCGTCGTATTCGGATCGAAGCCGGTGGTCTGGAACACCGGTGGTGCCCCGTCCGGCTCCGGAATCGCGGTGTACGGCAGTCCGGAGCCGTATGCGATCCGCAGGTCGAACGCGCCGGTGCCGAGTGTCGGTCCGGCAATGCCCGCGCTGATCAGGTGGCGCCCGGCAAAGGCGCGCGGGTCCGGCGCATAGCGGTCCCGGTCCGAGGACCAGACCCACCCGAGCGAGTAGCCGAACCAGCCGGTGATGCGATCCCCCTCACGCCGGACCCAGAGCTCCAGGCCGGAGGCCTCCGCGTGGTCGCTGGTCGCACTCGGCAGCCCCTCGAACTGCTTGTAGTAGCCTTCCAGTCCGAGGTACATCGCTTCGCCCAGGTCCTGCGCGAGTTGCATTGCGATGTGTGATGCGCGCGCGACGGTCATCGCCGGTGTCGCAATGGAATCGTGCACGATCGAGCCGACGAAGATGATCTCCTCCTCCGGTGCGCGCACATACTGATGATAGCGGCCGCCGGCGAGCGTGATCGCGGCACGCTCGCCGAGTGCGAGCGTGAAGGAGAGACGCGGTGCGAAGCGCACATCGTCGATGAGCGCGAATGCGTCGCCGCGCAGTCCTGCACGCACGCGCATACCGCGGAACAGGTTGAACGATGCGTCGAGGTATGCGCCCCCGGAGTCGCCCTCGCCGTGCGCGCGCAGCAGCACCGAGTCGGCACCGATCGCACGCACCGCAGCGGAGTAGTCGAATGTCATCCGGTCGATCGACGTGCCGTAGCCCAGTCGCACGGGGCCGAGTGAACGTTCGAAGTCGGCAGCGAAGCGTGCGCGTGCGGAGCGCGCGGACGTGATCAGCGGGCGGATCCCGCCGATCGGCAATGCGGTCTCGAAGGTGCCGCCGGACAGGGTGATCAGTGCAGCCGCGCCGAGCAGCTCACCGCGGTAGCGCAGTGACGCCGCCCGGTTCCCCCACACCGCCTCGCCCTGGGCGCGCGAGGTGCTGTCCAGGCGGATCCCTTCCTCGTTCCAGAACCCCGTCGCCGACAGCACACCGCTGCCCACGGGAGCATCGATGCGTGCGATTGCGTCCCCGTAGCGATACGGGAACACGTCCCGGAAGAACGGTTCTGCACCCATGCCGTGGACGAGCCGGCCGCCGACCAGATAGCCGATGCCGGCGACGAGCGGCCCTTCCACGCGCCCGCGCGCCGACAGCATGTCCGCGCCGATCTCGGCGTGCATGCGCGACGTGCGGGCGGAGCGCGTCTCCAGCTCCATGATGTAGGAGAGGCCACCGTCGAAGCGTGCGGGCGCTCCGCCCAGGTACAGGTTGGCCGTGCGCAGCCAGTCGGTGTCGAGTGCGGAGATCAGACCGCCGAGGTGGAACGGCGCGTACACGGGTGCGCCGTCCAGCAGCACGAGTTTCAGATCCGCGGCACCGCCGCGCACGTACAGCACGTCGGAGGGATCGATCGGCTCGTATCCGGGGATCGTGCGCGCAATCTCGCCGAGCCCGAGCTCCGCAACACCCGGACTTGCCTCCAGCACGTGCACCGTCGCCGCACCGAGGCCGCCCACACCGGAAGACGTCGTATCCGGCCGTGCGCTCGCGATGCCATGCGCGCGCGCCAGCACCAGCGGCAGCTGAACCGGGCGAAGACGAAGTGCAAAGTCGAGCGACATCCGACCGCCCGCGGGAACCAGAACGGCTACGTCCAGCGGCGCATGATCGATGTGCGTCGCACGCAGCACTCGCCGACCCGGTGGCACGTCACGCAGGATGTAGATGCCGTTCTCGTCGGTGGCGGTGCGCAGCTCCTCGCGTCCTGATAGCGGAATCTCCACCACGGCGTAGCGCAGCGGCGACCCTGTCGTCTCGCTTCGCACCTGTCCCCACACCAGACCGGGCTCGGCCGCGGGCAGCTGGAGTGCGGCCAGTGCGAGAACAGTGAGCAGAGACACCATGATCTACGTGCGACGCTCCAGGCAGGCGGATCGCCGTACGGCCCGCCGGAAGGGAACGGGTCGCGAAGCGGACTGTGACAATCAAGGAATAACACAAAAACGCGCGCCGGTGCAATCCACCGACGCGCGTTTCATCCCGTGATTCCGCTTCAATTCAAGCGGAACACCATGCTGTCGCCACTGCGCTCGACGTGCGTGCCGAAGGTCCGGATCGCCGTACCATCCTTCTCCAGCAACACCTGTCCGTCGGCCTCGACCACTGCCTGTGCGAGCGAGCGCGGCAGGAAGACGGTCACGATGCCGGTGCCGAGGCCACTCGCCTGAATGCGGCTCGGACCAGTGCTGAAGCGCGTATTCGCTGCAGCATCGGCTTCCACGGTCGCGTTCGGGGCATCGACGAGCACGACACGCACGGCCTGTGTCTGCTGCGCACCCACGAGCATGACACGGATCGTGCCCTCCACCGGTTCGATCGAGATCGATGTCATCTCGCGTGCCGGCGCTTCAGGCGCCGGGGCGTCGACACTCTCCGGCGTGGCCGGCGGCTCGACCTGCACGGCGTCCGGTGCTGCCTCCGGTGCCGTCAGACGTTCCCACGCCGCGCCCAACCAGCGTTGCACGGGGGAACCCGGGATCGCTGCGGCCGCCGCACCGCTCGCGAACAGCGCGAGCATCGCGGCCTTCAGGAAACCGACCCGCGCCGGCCGCCTCCAGGGGCGGTGGGCGTCGATGCGCCTCGCGGCCACATCGTCATGCGCCCCGGCGACCTCCGCGACGCTGCTGTGCACGTGCGCGGCAGGTGCTCCGTCCATTGCAGCCGCCGTCGACACGGGCCGGTCCAGCCAGACGAGCGCGCGCGCGGCACGCTCCGCGCCCGCTCGCATCGAGGCGAGCGTGCGGATGCAGACCGCGCACGCCTCCAGATGCGTCGCCAGGCGGTGCGCCGCAGCGCTCTCGACTTCGCCGTCGAGGTACGCCTGAAGCTGTCCTTCACTCAGGTGGTCCATCCGGAACCCCTTGCGACTCGAGCGCCTCCACGAACCGCCGGAGGGCACGTGCAATCAATGTACCGACGGAAGCGGGTGCCACCCCGACGACCCGCGCAATTTCCTCGTACTTGAACCCTTCCTCACGCATCAGCAGCAGCTGCTGATCGCGCGGGGCGAGGGTCTCCAGTGCGCGCCGGACGGCGGCGATCTGCTCGCCGCGCTCGACAGCCTCGTCGGGCGGCGGCATCGGCGTCGTCAGAACCGGCGCCGTCTGCAGTAACCGGTGACGTCGCTCCGTCTTGCGCGCCCCATCGCGCACGAGATTCATGGCCACCGTAAAGAGCCATGGCCGGACTTCGTCTTCCGGCAGAGATTGCTTCAGGAGCCGGACGAAAGCCTCCTGCGCAATGTCCTCCGCCACGTCCGGGTCCCCGGTGAGGCGGTGCAGGTAGCGATACAGCGACGGATAGAGCTCCTGGAACTGCGCCTCGAAATCCACTGGCCTCCGGTCAGCCGGACTCATTTTAGGAACGCCCGAGGCGAGCGGGTCGTGACAGGACGTCACACCCGCCCCCACCCGGCAGGAAATGCTTGCAGCACAGGCAGGATCATTCGGGTTCGCACCTGCGGGAACGAAGCCGGACACTGGCGCAGGCACGGCTGCGCGACTCAGCGCGCCTCGACCGGAATCGCCACCCGCGTGTTCTCCCACTCCAGGATCAGGCGCGCCGCATCGTCGCCCGCCGGCTCCGAGGTAATTGTGAACTGCTCGACGTGGGCATCCGTGCCTGCCGCCGCGACCGTGCCCCGACCGACCTCCTGTGCCTCGACCTCCGGCGTATAGGACCCCTCGTGCCCCCACTGGTCGACCGCGCGGTTCAGGATCACCGTCCACTCCGTCTCGCCCGGAACCGTGTAGAGGGAGTAGCTGCCCGGCTCCACGTCGATGCCGGCGATGCGGGCCGGGAAGCCGAGATGCAGGATCGTCGGCTCGTTCGCGCCGGTCCGCCACAACGCGCCGTAGGGCACACTCTCCCCGCCGAGCATCGTCCGCCCGCGCGCGGACGGACGACCGTAGCAGACGAGTGCCTCGCGGCCACCGATGTCGACGCGGGTGGAATCGTACGGACTCGCCCGGTTGCTGGTATCGCGCTGCGGGTCACAGGCGAGCTGTCCCTCCGTGTCCGCCGCCGCTGCAACGGCGGCCGTATCGGCGCCGCCATCGCTCCCGATCCCGTCCGCCGGCTCCTCGGCCGCACATGCGACCACGATCAGCGTCATTGCCCATGCTGCCATACGCACCGTCATCGATCCTCCTCGCTGGTGTGCTCCTGTGGTTGCCGCTCGCAGTCGGCTGCGTTGCTGCTCATCGAAAGTAGGTCATGCCCATCGCGTCGTACACGACTTCCATCGTCTCGCGCGCCACGGCCCGCACCGCGCGGTTCCCCTCGGCAAGAATGTCTTCCACCAGGCCCGGCTGCCGCTCAGACTCCGCGCGCCGTTCGCGCACGGGCGCCAGAAACGTCTCGAGCGCGGCAATGAGCTTCTGCTTCACTTCGACGTCGCCGACGCGACCCTCGCGGTAGCGCGTCTTCAGATCATCGACTTCGGCGCGATCGAGGTTGAACGCGTCGTGATAGATGAATACAGGATTTCCCTCGACGCGGCCGGGCACGTCCGCACGCACGCGATTCGGGTCCGTATACATCCGCATCACCCGCTGCTTCACGACGTCGGCGGAATCAGAGAGAACGATCGCATTGTCGAGCGACTTCGACATCTTCGCCTGGCCGTCGATGCCGGGCAGCGTCGGCACGTCGCTGATCAGGACGTCCGGCTCGGTGAACACCTGGCCATAGAGGTGGTTGAAGCGACGCGCGATCTCGCGCGTGATCTCCACGTGCGGCACGTTGTCCTTGCCGACCGGCACGACGTCCGCACGCGGCAGCAGGATATCGGCCGCCTGCAGCACCGGATAGCCGACGAGTCCGAACGGCAGCACGTCGAGGTGTGCGGCCTCTGCCATGTCCTTCACGCTGGGCAGCCGTTCCAGGCGTGGCAGCGACACGAGCATCTCGAAGATCAGATTCAGCTCGGCCGTCTCCGGAATCGCCGACTGTACGAAGATGCGCGAGCGCTGCGGATCGATCCCGACCGACAGGTAGTCGAGCACGATGTCGCGGATGTGTCCCGGGATCTCCGCGATGTGCTGCTTCTCCGGCTTCGTCGTCAGGGTATGCAGGTCCGCGATGATGAAGAAGCACTCGTACTCGTCCTGCAGGCGCACCCGGTTCTGAATGCTGCCGAGCCAGTGGCCGAGGTGCAGCCGGCCCGTGGGCCGGTCGCCGGTCAGGATCCGGCGGCGTGGCTTCGCCTTCAACATGCCTCCCGATGAGTCTGCGGTCCGGAAACGAGGGCGGAAACATGGGGGCAGCGCGCTCCGCCGTCCACCGGATGCGCAGGGGAACGCGTCTTGCCCTCTCGCCCGGAGCGCGCGGTCTCACCGCGCCGCCACCCGGACAGGAGCAGGAGTATGGCAGTGGAGTCGATGCGGGAGCTGTACCGGCACCTCCTCGCGGAGGCGTACGACGCGGAGCGGCATTCGCTGATGCTGGTCGACCAGCTCGAGACGCAGATGAGCGCACACGATGCGCGCGACCGGGTGCGCTCGTACCGCGCCGCGACCGCTCGTCAGATCGAAATGCTGGAGCGCTCCATGGAGCTGCTCGGCGGGGCATCCCCGCCCGTCACCTCGGCCGCCATGCGCGGCGTGCGCGACGACCATCACGAGCTGGTGTCCGCCGCGCCGTCAGCCAGCGTGCTCGAGGCGTACGGCGTGATGGCGCTCGGCCGCGCCGCGGTGCTGAGCGCCGCCTCCTACCGCGCGCTCTCCGCGGTCGCCGACAGCTGTGCCCAGACGGACGCGCGCAGACTGTTCGAGCGCGCGCTCGCGGAAGAGGAGGACGCCGCGGCATGGAGCGCTGCTACCGTGCCGCCGCTGGCCGCCGCCGCCACGCTCCAGCGCGGCGCGGCCGTGGTGGCCTGACATGGCGAGCGACGGCTTCACGACCGTGCTGAATACGCCCGACCTCGGGCCCGGCACGGTTGCCGAGGTGGAAGCCTCCGGCCGCCGGCTCGCCCTGCTGAACGTCGGGCAGACCTATTACGCCCTGGACGCCGCGTGCACGGCCGACGGCAGCAACCTCGCCCGCGAAGGCGAGATCCGCGGCGACGCACTCGTCTGCCGACACGACGGCGCCACCTTCGACGTGCGCACGGGCGCGCGCGTCGATGCGCCCGGCAATCCCCTGCGCCGTTACGCGATCCGCATCGCCGGCAACGAGATCAGCGTGGGCCCGCCCCTGGGCGACTGACCCCGGATCACCACTCCCGCGAGCGACGCGGCCGCGCCGCATCGGTCCGCGGCGGCGCACCGGTTACGATCGGTACCGCGCCCGCCAGGAGCGCACGCAGCTCCTCGTCGAACAGACCGCCAAACCGGCCCCGCGCGAGCAACGCCTCGCGCACCGGCTGATCCGGGGCGTCCGCCTTCGCAAAATGCACGGCGACCACCATGCCGAGCCCGTACGCCCCGGATCCCCACGCAGCCTTGCCCGACACCCACGCGACCCATTCCCCGCCCTCGCCCTCGAACGCGCGCCGCTCCACCGGATCCGACTCGAGCTCCCGGGGCGGACGCGGCGGGTCGCCGGGCCTGCCCTGTCCCGGGGCCGGCGGGTGGACCGACGGCGTCGCCGGCCGGCCGCGTCCGCCATCATCCGCGCGGCGCGGCCGCTGCCCGTTCCTAGGTGGTCGGCCCGGCATAATCGACATACAGGCTCTCGTCTTCGCGCAGCCGCAGCCGCACCAGCGTTGCGCCCTGCGGCAAGCCTCGCGCGATGCGAGGCCACAGGTACGCTGCAATGTTTTCGCACGTCGGGACTCGCTCGCCCGCCGCAAACTCCGGAATCGCGTGGTTCAGATGCTGATGATCGAGCGGCGCGAGAACTTCACGCTGCAGCAGGGCGTCCAGCTCGCCGAGGTCCACCGCAAATCCGGTAATCCCGTCGATCTCGCCCCGCACACACACCTCGAGCACGTAATTGTGCCCGTGGCCATACGAATTGCTGCACGCGCCGAACCGTGCACGGTTCTCCGCTTCGCTCCATTCCGGTCGGAAATAGCGGTGCGCCGCTGCAAAGCGGACCACGCGTGTGAGTTGCGCCGACGTCATGCGCCAAGCTACGCCGCGACCGGCGCGCGCGTCCAGTCGGCGGGTAGGTCGGCGCGGGATTTGCACGCCGTCGCTCCGATGCGGCGGCGCCGCTGGCACCACAACTCCAAGATTGGACGCGTTGCAACCGATTCGAGCGGAGCTGGGAACGGAACAGGACGCTCTCAGCGACAGCACACCGACGATTCTGATCGCCGAGGACCACCTCGACAGCCGTGACGCAATGCGTGCGCTGCTCGAGGCATTCGGCTTTCGGGTCCTCGTCGCCGTAGACGGACGTCAGGCGGTGGACGTGGCGCTCGAGCACCACCCGGATCTGATTCTGATGGATATCATGATGCCGGAGCTGGATGGATTCGAGGCAACGCGTCAGCTGCGGCAGCACAGGTTGACGGAGCGTACGCCGATCATCGCGGTTACTGCGATGGAGGGTGCGCAGCGGCTGGCGCTGCAGGCGGGGGCGAACGACTACGTTCGCAAGCCGATCGACATCCGGGGCCTGATCGCCAAGGTTCAGAGCTGGCTACCGAACGCGAATCCCGAGAGCTGACGGGGGGCGACGTCGTGCCCGACCGCACCGAGGCGGACCCCACGAGCGCATCCTGGCCGCCGCCGGAGGGCGTGCCCCTGGGTGAGGCGCTGGTGCAGGCGTGGCGCGAGAGCGTGTTCGCACCCCGGCGCTTCTTTCCGCAGCTCGGCCGCCGCGACACGATCCTGCCCGACCTGCTGTACTATCTCGCGCTCGGCATCGCGGTTGCCGGGATCGGGCTGTTCTGGCGGATGGTGCTCCCGGCGACGGGTGCGGGCGGGCTCCTGGACGCGCTGCTCGGCAGGACCACCGCGTCCGCCTCGCCGCTGCTCGACTTCCTGCTTTCGCCGCTCTGGCTGCTGCTTTCCCTCTTCCTCTCCGCGGGCGTTGTGCACCTGCTGCTGCTGATCCTGGGCGGCGCGGAGGGTGGGATTGCGACGACGGTGCGGGTGTTCTGCTTCGCGTATGGACCCCAGCTGTTTGCTGTCGTGCCCGTTCTCGGTGCACTCATGGGCGGCATCTGTACCGTGGTGCTCGCCATCGTCGGGCTGCGGGTGGCGCACGGCACGAGCACCGGGCGTGCGGCCGCGGCGGTGCTGCTTCCTCTCTTCCTGCTGGTGCTGGTCGGAACGCTGGCGGGGCTGCTGCTGCTCGCGCGGGGCGTGGAGCTCTGAGCGCGCGGGCTCAGGCGGCCGTGTCGGCGGACGCGTCCGGCTGGAGTGCGCGCAGCACCTCTTCGCCGTAGAACATCCGGATATACTTGGCCTGCACGATCGTGATGCGCCGCACTGCCCACACGAGCTCGACGTAGTTCGGCTCGAGCGGCGGGTGGAGCGGGTGCATGGCGACTTCACCGGGCAGGTGGCTGCCCTTCCGGTTGTTGCAATGCGAGCATGCGGTTACGACGTTGCGCCAGTTGTTCGCACCGCCGCGCGACATCGGGACGACGTGATCGCGCGTCAGGAACTCGCGGTGCCGCAGCTCCGAGCGGTGCCGGCCGCAATACATGCAGCGGTAGCCGTCACGTGCGAACAGGAATGTGTTGGTGACCTGACGGCGGAACTTGCGGGGGACGTGGACGAAGCGGACGAGGCGGATGACGGCGGGACAGGCGAGCTGCCGTTTCTCCGACCGGAACGTTCGTCCTTCGTCGACCTCCAGGATCTCTGCCTTGCGGTCGATGACGAGCCGCAGCGCCCTGCGGATCGGCAGGATCGTCAGCGGCTCGAACGAAGCATTGAGCGCCAAACACCCCATTGCCAAGCGGACTCCTCCTTCGGTCGCGTGCGCCTTCACCGTACCGCGATCGGCGCTGATGGTTCGCTCGGCAGCGGGCGCGCGGTGAGTCCCGGCGGGAGCGTCGGGGCGCAGCGTGGGGGAACGGCAGAGCGGCCGAAACACACGCGGCCCCATCAAGTGTAGCACCGCCCCATGCCGGAGATCAATACGGGAGGGCGAGTTACAGGAGTGTGACGGGGTCGCGGTCGAGGATCAGACGGAGCTCCGCGGACCCGGCGCGCAGCGGGTAGCGCTGGAGCAGTCGGCCCGCGGCAGCGATGGCGTTGGCAGAGCCGGAGCGGAGCAGGAAGTGCCAGCGCCAGCGGCCGCGGATGCGATCGATGGGGCACGGCGCGGGGCCGATGATCTCGAGCGGCGCGCGCGCGGGCAGGGCCTCGCGCAGCCAGCCGGCGCACGCGATCGTCGCGTTGCTGACGGCGAGCTCGTCCGTGCCGCTCACGAGCACGTTCGCCATGCGCGTGAGCGGGGGGTAGGGCGGGGTGCGGCGCTCCTGCAGCTCGCGCGCGGCGAAGCCCTCGAAATCGTGCGTGAGCGCGCATTCGATGGAGTAGTGGTGCGGCAGCGACGTCTGCACGAGCACCTCACCGCCGCGCGGGCCGCGCCCGGCCCGGCCGGCGACCTGCGTCAGCAGTTGGAAGGTGCGTTCGCTCGCGCGGAAGTCCGGCAGGTTCATGGCGATGTCCGCGTTCACCACGCCGACCAGGGTGACGGAGGGAAAGTCGAGGCCCTTCGCGATCATCTGGGTGCCGAGCAGGATGTCGAGCTCACCATGCTCGACACGCTCGAGGATCTCGTGATGTGCCCACTTGGCCGATGTCGTATCGACGTCCATGCGTGCGACGCGCGCGTGCGGGAACCGATCGGCCACCTCGCGTTCGACCTGCTCGGTGCCAACGCCACGAAACGCGAGATCGGCCGAGCCGCACTTGTCGCAGCGCACGGGCGTCGCCTCCTCGTGGAAGCAGTAGTGGCAGACCAGCCGACGCCGTGCCCGATGGAACGTGAGCGTCACGTTGCACTGCGGGCAGTGCCATACCGCGCCGCAGTCGCGGCACTGCACGAAGGTCGAATAGCCGCGCCGGTTCAGCAGCAGGATCGTCTGTTCGTCGCGCTCGAGCCGCGCCTGCATCGCGGCGATCAGCTCTGCGGAGAGGCTGCCGTCCTGCTTTCTCGACCCCGGCCCCGGCCCGGGCCCGCCGTTCGATCTCTTGCGCAGATCGATCACCCGGACCGGCGGCATCGGCCGGCCCTCGACGCGGGTCGGCAGCCGCAGCAGCTCGTACTTTCCGCGCTGCACGTTGTGCCAGCTCTCGAGTGATGGTGTGGCGCTGCCGAGCACGCACACGGCGCGGGCCAGGCGCGCGCGCACGACGGCGACCTCGCGCGCGTGGTAGCGCGGCGACTCCGACTGCTTGTAGCTGGACTCGTGCTCCTCGTCGACGATGATGGCGCCGAGGTCCGCGACCGGCGCAAAGATCGCGGATCGTGCACCAATGGCGATGCGCCGCTCGCCAGTATGCAGTGCGCGCCATGCGTCGTAGCGCTCCCCATCCGACAGTGCCGAGTGGAGGACGGCCACGACGTCGCCGAACTCGGCGCGGAAGCGCGCAACGGTCTGGGGTGTGAGCGCGATCTCCGGCACGAGCACAATGGCGCCGCGTCCCTGGTGCAGCACCTCCTTGAGCAGCTCGATGTAGACGAGGGTCTTGCCAGAGCCGGTCACGCCGAGCAGCAAGTGCGGGCGCGGTGCGTCCGATGCCGCCAGCAGGCGCCGCGCCGTGCCGTTGCTGCCGTCCAGCTCCTCCCCGGCGGCTGCGCGTGCGGGCTCCGGCAGCGCGCGCGCGCGGCGCGACGAGTCGATGAGACGCGCGAGCGCGGCCGCCTGCTCGACCGTGGGCTCATGACGCGTGGCTGGCGGCGCGGCGATGTCGGCGAACGGATCGCGCGCAACGCGCTCCTCGACGATCTCCGCAACACCCTTGCTCACGAGACCGCTCATCACGGACGCCGAGTAGCCGAGCGCATCACCAAGGTGTGCAGCGTCTACTGCGCCGCCGCTGGCCTCGATCGCTTCGTAGCACTCGCGCTGGCGCCGTGCCCGGCCGAACACTTCCTCGCGCTGCTGCAGACTCGGCAGCTCGCGCGTGAGGCGCACGACCCGGCGCGTGCGCACCGGCTCCTTCGTACGTGCAGTCTCGCTGAGCAGGGTGGGTAGCGCCGTGCGCAGGACGAGCCCGAGTGGGGCGAGGTAGTAGTCGGCGACCCAGCGGCAGAGGTCGAGGAGCTCGGGCGCCACACTCGGCTCCGACTCGAGCACGTGCTCGATCGTGCGCACCTTGTCGGGTGGCCGCGTAGACCGGCGCGCCGGACCGACCACCCACCCGACCAGCCTGCGGCTGCCGAACTGCACACGCACGCGGGTGCCGGGCGCGACCACGCCGTCCGCACGGTACACGAACGTGCGCGCCAGTGGCACCGGCAGCGCTACATCGACGAACATGTCAGGGTGCGATGCGAACGAAGTCGTAGGCGGGCCAGGGGCCGGTGACGTCGAACACGAGCTCGGGATGCGCGGCACTCAGATCGTCGGAGCGCTCGACGAACTCCACCCACGCACTGCGTTCGACCAGGAACGCCGCACTGACGAGTCGCCTGGCATCTGCCGCGAACGGCACGGCAGCACGCACCTGCTGGCGCATCTCGGAGTAAAGCTGCATGGCCAGGTCGGTCAGCTCCGCCGAATGGTCGCCGGGCTCGGCCGCACCGATGTGAAGGCGGAGCTCCCAGTAGCCGTCGAGGAAGGACAGTCCTTCGTCCAGCGCCACGTACTGATCCTGCAGCATGCGGATGAGCTGTCGCCGGCCGCGGAACACGATGCCATAGGGCGCGGGCAGGACGGTGCCGCGGTGCATCGCCGCCTCGAGCACGCGCTGGTGCAGCAGCAGGTGGTCCTCGTCGAACGGCGGCAGGTCGTAGATCGTGGGCGCGACGAGCGCTTCGAGGTCGCGATAGCGGACGCGCACGACGTCGGACTCCACCGCACTGATGCGACCGCCGCGCCACGCGCGCACGCGCATCACGCCGTAGAAGTACAGCGCCTGGTTCGCCCGGCGCAGGCGGCGGTCCTCTTCCGAGCCGTCACCCTCGTCGTCCAGGCGTTCCCCGCCGAGGACCGGATCCTCATCGACGGTTCCCATCAGAGCAGCGCCAGCATTTCGGTCTGCGGCCCCGGTGTCGTCACGACCGGACCGCCCTCGTCGATGTACACGTTGATCTCGGTGCGCACACCGATCTCGCCCGCCAGGTAAATGCCGGGCTCGATCGAGAATCCCACGCCACTGACCAGGCGGCGCGTCTCGTGCGTTTCGAAGTTGTCGATGTTCGGTCCCATCCCGTGCGTTGCGCGGTCGATCGAGTGCCCGGTCCGATGGATGAAGTGATCGCCGAACCCGCGCGCACGAATGACGTCGCGCGCCGCGTCGTCGACCTCGTACCCCTGCACGCTGCGCCCCTGCGCGAAGGCCTCTTCCATGTAGCGCACGGCGGCGTCACGCGCGTCGCGTGCTGCGGCGAACACCGCTGCAGCGCGCGTGGGAACCTCGCGCCCCAGGTACGCCATCCATGTCTGATCCGCGAACACGGCCTCCTCGTCCTCCTTCGCCCACACGTCGAGCAGCACGACGTCTCCCTCCCGGAACGTCGCGCCGGCGCCGTGCAGCTCATAGTGCGGGTTGGCGGCATTCACGCCGTTCGCCGTGATCGTGTCCGCACCCGTCGCGACACCGCGCTCGGCCAGCTCTGCGAGGACCCATTCGCGCAGGTCGCGCTCGGTCGGTGCCAGGCCGTCGCGTACGGCGCGCGCCAGACGCTCCAGGTTCGTGTGCGCCGCCTGCGCCAGCACCGCGCTGGCGCGCATGTGCGACGCGTGCTGCTCGGCACTCCAGCTCGAGTAGAACCGGGACACGAGGTCGCCGGAGGACACCACCTCGGCACCCGCGCCCCGGATCAGCTCGACCACACCCGCGGGCACCAGGTCGACCGCAGGAACCGCATCGTTCGCCGACGTTTCCATCGCCACCTTCTTCGCCCCGCCGAGCAGCGCCGGCAGGGCGTCGTGCAGCTCGCGCCAGCCGCTGTAGCGCGCACTGCCGTACGGCCATTCCCGCCACGGCATCTGCTCGATCGCGTGCGTGAGTGCACGAGGTGCTCCGTCCGCCGGAATCATCACGAAGTACCGACGCGTGAGATCACCCAGGCCGAGAAGCCCCGTCGCCGCGGTATTGCGCGCGTGCAGATCGAACAGCAGCCAGCCGTCCAGCCCGGCAGCCCGAATCGCGTCCTGGATCGCGGCAAGCCGCGACGTCAGCCGTTTAAAATCCGACAACTCACCTCCCCGTCACGCGAGCGTACCCACGCCGTATTCCGTATTCCGTATTCCGTACTCCGCATTCCGTATTCCGCATTCCGTATTCCGTATTCCGTACTCCGCACTCCGCACTCCGCACTCCGCACTCCGTATTCCGTACTCCGTACTCCGTACTCCGCACTCCGCACTCCGCACTCCGCACTCCGCACTCCGCACTCCGCACTCCGAATCTATCACCCCACTGCGCCTCAACGCACCGGCAACCCCGCCAGTGCGCGTATCGTCTCGACGACACCGAGCCCGAGCCGCGCGGGGTCGTAGCCGCCTTCGAGGACGCACATCGTGCGGGCGCGTACCGAGGCCGCGACGTCGTACACACGGGACACGACCGCATGGATATCGGCAGGCTCGAGCAGCAGACCGCCCAGCGGATCGCCGCGCAGGCAGTCGTACCCCGCCGAAACCAGTACCATCTCGGGCGTGAACTCGTCGAGTGTTGCCGCCAGTGCGCTCTCCAGTGCGTGCAGGTAGGCAGGGCCGTGCATGCCGGCAGCGAGCGGAACGTTCCGGGTCGTGTTGCGGCCCGCGCCACGGCCCCGTTCCTCGGCGCGTCCCGTGCCCGGATACCATGGCGACTGGTGCAGCGAAAGGACATAGACGGATGGGTCCTCGTAGAAGATGGCCTGCGTGCCATTGCCGTGGTGGACGTCGAAATCGACGATCAGCACGCGTGCCGCGCCCCGGTGCTGGATGGCCCGCGCCGCGACGGCGATGCTGTTGAACAGGCAGAAGCCCATGGCGCGCTCGGCGAGCGCGTGATGGCCGGGAGGTCGCGTGAGGGCGAAGGCCGCGTCCGCGCCGTCATCGTACAGCAGGTTGGCAGCGGCGCATGCGCAGCCGGCGGCGGCCAGCGCGGCGTCCCAGCTCGCAGGGGACACGACCGTATCGGGATCCAGCTGCTGCAGCTCCCGGGTCCGTTCGGCCTCGCGTGCGCTCGCCCGAATCGCGTCGACATGGGCGGGCGTGTGCACGCGCAGCAGTGCCTCGATGTCTGCGGGCTGCGGCGCGTGCGAGACCAGGTGGGGCAGTAGTGCCGGCGTCTCCTTCTCGAGCGCACGCACGACGGCGGGTAGCCGACCCTGGTGTTCATGGTGCCGCCACCCCGTGTCGTGCATGCCGCAGGCGGGATGCATCACGAGTGCGACGCGCCGCTCGCTCAATGCGCAGCGCTCCGCGCTCGGCGTGCCTGGCGCATTGGGCCGGGCCTCACGGCTGCTGCGATGTCGCCTGCGGCTGTGCGCGCTTTGCCTCGCTCACCATCCGTTCGACGTCCGCGAGCAGCGCGGGTGCGTCATAGATGATGCCGTCCTTGATCGTCCAGCGCACCCCGCCGACGGTCACCGGATTGCCCTGCTCGTCCAGCCGCGTGGTGCCCGTTCCGTAGAGCACCTTGAAGTTGTGGATCGGGTTCTCGGGCACGATCACGAGGTCGGCGAGCATGCCGGGACGCAGCACACCGAATTCGGCCGGCTGCTCTTTCGGCTCCATCAGCGTCTCGGCGCCACACAGGGTGGCGCTGCGCACGACCTCGAGCGGATGGAAGCCGGCTTCCTGGAGCAGCTCCAGCTCACGGATGTAGTCGAAGCCGTAGAGCTTGTAGATGAAGCCGCTGTCACTGCCCGTGCACACGCGACCGCCGCGGTTCTTGTACTCGTTCAGGAAGCGCATCCACAGGCGGAAGTTCTCCTTCCACTCGATCTCGTCCTGCGTCGTCCAGTCGAACCAGTACGAGCCGTGGCTCTCGCGGCTGGGCTGGTAGAACTGCCAGAGTGAGGGCAGCGTGTAGGTCTCGTGCCAGTCGGCATTGCGCGCGCGCATGACGTCGCGGTTCGCCTCATAGATCGTGAGCGTCGGGTTCAGCACGAAGCCGAGGTCGAGCAGCTCGCTCATCACCGCGTTCCAGCGCTCGCTCCCCTGCGCGGCGGCCTGTTTCCAGAGTCGGCCGGCGTGCGCAAACCGATGGTACTCGTCGTTGTAGTTGTAGTCCGCCGGATAGTGCTGAACCGTGCGATCGGCGAAGAGCGCCTCCGGCAGGCCGTACCAGTGCTCCATGCTGCCGAGTCCGAGGCGCGCCGCGTCGAGCACGTTCATGCGCGCCACGCCCGTCTGCGCCAGGTGCGCCTGCGTGCCGAGCCCGTGCTTCTGCGCCTCGTCAATGAGCGCAGCCATCACGGGCGGATCATAGCTGCCCAGCTTGAAGCCGTCGACACCCTGCTCCGCCGCCCAGCGCACGTACTCCCGTGCCTGCTCCGGCGAATCGATGCGACCACCGTCCCAGCCAGCTCCGGGTCGAACGTACACGAAGACGCGTGGCGCCGTGATCTCGTTGCTCTCGCTGCGCGCACGCGCCCGCAATGTCCAGTCGACGCCATTGCCGCTGCCCGGATCGCGCACCGTCGTCACGCCGTGGCCGAGCCAGAGCTTGTACACGTACTCCGCAGGCGTGCCCTGCTGGCCACCGCCGATGTGCGCATGCAGGTCGACGAAGCCCGGCAGCGCGTACATCCCGTGCGCATCCAGCTCGCGCGTGGCGTCCTGCGGCCTCTGCTCCTCATCGATCGGCAGGCCGGGCGCACCCACACCCCGGATCGCGGCGATGCGGTTGCCTTCGATGACGATGTCCGCCGGTCCCCACGGCGGCGCGCCCGTGCCGTCGATGATCGTGACGCCGCGCACGATCAGGCGCTCATGAGGACCATCTCCCTCCGCGCGGTCCGGCGCTTGGGCCACCGTGCGCTGTGCGGCAGCGGGGACGGCCAGCGCAAGGACGAGCGCGGGCGCGAGGATCGCAGGAATGCGGGAGCGACGCATCGATGGGCTCCTGGTTGGGTAGTGGCCGCAAGGTACGCGCGGGCAGTGCTCCGGGCAAACCGCTGGTCCGTCTCTTGCGCCGCCGGGCGCCGCTCACTGCGACCTGCCCGCATCACCACGACCCAACACCGAAAGGTGCCCATGCGAACTTCGCTCAGCTACGCCCTCGCCGTGTCCGCAACCCTGCTCGGTCTCGGCGCGTGCGCAGATCATTCGCTCACCGACCCGCAGCCCGATCGCGACTTCGGTCCGCGGGTCGCCGCAAACGACGTGTCGCTCCAGGCGACACCCGCCGGCTTCATCCGCATCGGCGTCGTGCCCACCGCGACGTCGATCACGCTTGGCGCCGAAGGCGCGTGGACGCTGCGCGACAAGGCGACAGGCGATGCCATCGTCAGCGCGACCGGTGGCGCTGCCACCGCTTCGCTGCTCGCCGCCGGCGAGGTGCGCACGCGGCGGTGGCTGCAGCACGCGTGCACAGGCAATACGCAGCTCGCGGAGGATCTCGTGCAGCAGGCGATCGCGGCAGGATTCGAGGGCCGCACCGAGTTCGTGTCCACGGTGCCCTGCACGCGCATCCTGTTCGGCACGATTCCGATCACTGCCACGGCCGCCGACCAGGCGGCGTTCCAGGCGGAGTTGGCTGCGGCCGGGCTGCCGAACACCGGATTCTTTACCAACCGCACCATCGTCACCGGCGAGTCACAGTTGAAGATCGAGCACGGCGCCACCGAAAGGATCGCGCTCAACCCGGTCGTGATCGAATCTGCTGACGGCATCGTGCTGATCGACGGCGATCCGTATCGCGGCCTGGGCGAGGTGTGGACGAACAGCGGTGGCACCCTGGCAGGCATCAACGAGCTGGCGCTCGAGACCTACCTGTACGGCGTCGTGCCGCGCGAGCTGCCGCCGGTGCCGTACGGCCTGGCGGAGGCGCAGAAGGCGCAGGCCGTCGCCGCCCGCACCTACGCGCTCGCGAACATGGGCAAACGCGCGTCTGACGGGTACGACCTCCTGCCGACCACCTCCGACCAGGTGTACGGGGGCGTGGCTGCCGAGCACCCGATCTCGACCGCGGCCGTCGACGAGACCGCCGGCACCGTCGCCGTCTACCAGGGCGCGCTCATCAGCACGCTCTACCATTCCACGAGTGGCGGCTTCACGGCGAACAGCGAGGACGTGTACGCGAACTTCGTCCCGTACCTGCGCGGCGTGCCGGACCGGGAGCGTGGCAACTCGCTCGAGCACGCGTCGCTCCAGGCGTTCAAGCGTCATGCGAATCCGAAGAACCTGCGCAACAGCGCGAACGGGGACTACGAGGCGGACTGGTCCGTGTACCACCGCTGGGTCGTGAACTGGTCCCACGATGAGATGGCCGCAGCCCTTGCAGCCGGCTTCGGTCAGCCCGTCACGCGCGTCGATGCGATCCGCGTCGTCGACCGCGCCGATCATGGCCGCGTCCGTCAGATCGAGTTCGACACGGATGTCGGCACGCTCGTCGCCTTCAAGGACCAGATCCGCTCGCATCTGCCGTATCCCACCGCGTCGGGCGGCCTCTCGTCGCTGCGCAGCACGCTCTTCTTCATCGAGGAGCACACGGTCCAGGGCGAGGATGTCGGCTGGATCGCGTACGGCGGCGGCTGGGGGCACGGTGTCGGGATGTCGCAGACCGGAGCCGTCGGCATGGCCGAGAAGGGTGCCACGTACGAGGAGATCCTCGCGCACTACTACCAGGGCAGCACGGTGGAGGTGCGGGGTGGTGTCGCGACGGCGATGACGCGGTAGCACGCCTCGTACGACGGACAGGATAACGGCCGGAGGCATCACACCTCCGGCCGCTTTTCTTGTCGCTCGCACGCCAGCGTGACCTATGCCACGGGCACGCCGCTCCGCTCCTGCAGGCTCAGCACGCTGCGTGTGCGCGAGCGAAGCGCGATCGCCGCATCGCACGCCGCACTCGCGGCCGACAGCGTCGTGCAGTACGGGATCTTGCGGGTGATCGCAGCGCGTCGCATGGCGTAGTCGTCGTACTGCGACTTCTTGCCGAGCGGGGTATTGATGAGCAGGTCGATGTCGCCGCTGATCATCTGATCGACAATGTGCGGCCGCCCCTCGCCGACCTTGAAGATGCGCTCCGCCGGGATGCCGCGGGCGCGCAGGTAGCGCCACGTGCCTTCCGTTGCACGGATCTCGAAGCCGAGGTCGTGGTAGCGGCGCACGATTGCGGTCACACTCGCCTTGTCGTGATCATTTACCGTCACGCACAGCACACCGCTCGTCGGGATCGACGCGCCGGAGCCGATCTGCGCCTTGGCGAACGCCATGCCGAAGCTCTCGTCGAACCCCATCACCTCGCCCGTCGAGCGCATCTCCGGACCGAGGATGATGTCCACGTCGAACTTGTTGAACGGGAAGACCGCTTCCTTGACCGCGACGCCGATCACCACCGGTTCTTCCGGCACGTTCAGCTCCGCGAGGGACCGCCCGGCCATGACTCGCGAGGCCAGGCGCGCGAACGCAACGCCCGTCGCCTTGGAGACGAAGGGCACCGTGCGGGACGCGCGCGGATTCACCTCGAGAACGTACACGACGCCGTTCTTGACGGCGTACTGCACGTTGATGAGTCCGACGACGCCCAGCTCGAGCGCGAACGCGCGCGTCAGCTCGCGCATCCTGTCGACTTCCGCATCGCGCAGCAGGTAGGGCGGCAGCACACAGGCGGAGTCGCCGGAGTGCACGCCGGCATCCTCGATGTGCTGCATGACGCCGGCGATCACGACCTGTGATCCGTCGCACAGCGCATCGACGTCTGCTTCGAACGCATCCTCGAGGAAGCTGTCCACGAGCACGGGATGATCCGGCGACGCGCGCACGGCGCGCTCGAAGTAATTGCGCAGGGACGACTCGTCGTAGACGATCTCCATTGCACGCCCGCCCAGCACGTAGGAGGGCCGCACCAGGATCGGATAGCCGATGTCCTGGGCGATCGCGACGGCCTGCTCCGTGCTCGTGGCAACGCCGTTCGGCGGCACCCGTGCGCCGAGCGTGCGACACACCTCGGCGAAGCGGTCACGGTCCTCGGCACGATCGATCGCGTCGACCGACGTGCCGAGGATCGGCACACCCAGGTCGGCCAGCGGCTTCGCGAGCTTGAGCGGCGTCTGGCCACCGAGCTGCACGATCACGCCGACCGGCTGCTCGCGCTCGACGATCTCGAGTACGTCCTCGAGCGTGAGTGGCTCGAAGTACAGCTGGTCGGAGATGTCGAAGTCCGTCGAGACCGTCTCCGGATTCGAGTTGACCATGATGGTCTCGAAGCCGTCGTCGCGCAGTGCGAGCGCGGCCTGCACACAGCAGTAGTCGAACTCGATGCCCTGCCCGATCCGGTTCGGGCCGGAGCCCAGGATCACGATCTTGCGGCGGTCGCTGGGCGGCGCCTCGCTCGCCGACTCATACGCCGAGTACAGGTACGGCGTGGCAGCGGGAAACTCGCCGGCGCACGTATCCACCATGTGGTAGGTGGGGCGGATATGCATCGCCCAGCGACGCTCGCGCACCTCGCGCTCGCTCTCGCCGCGGAACTTCCCGAGCAGCCGGTCGCCGAAGCCCATGCGCTTCATGCGCAGCAGTGCGACGCGATCGACCTCCGGCAGGGCACGGTACCACTGTTCGGCCTCGTGCAGCTCCTGGAGCTGCGCGAGGAACCACGCATCGATGTTCGTGAGCTCGTTGATCTCGGCGATCGGCAGGCCGGCGTCAAAGGCGCGCTTGATCTGGAAGCAGCGCTCGGCGGTCGGCCGGCGCAGCGCGGCACGCAGCGTCTCCACGGCGTCGTCGTCCAGCCCGTCGTCCCTGGGCCGGGCGGCGATCTCCCAGCCGTCGCGGCCGATCTCGAGGCCGCGCAATCCCTTCTGCCATGCCTGCTTCAGTGTGCGCCCGATCGACATGACCTCGCCGACCGCCTTCATCTGCACGCCCAGTGTCGGGTCGGCCGTCGGGAACTTCTCGAAGGCAAACCGCGGGAACTTGCAGACGACGTAGTCGAGTGTCGGCTCGAACGATGCGGGCGTCGACTTCGTGATGTCGTTGGGCAGCTCGTCGAGTCGGTAGCCGACGGCGAGCTTGGCGCCGATGCGGGCAATCGGGAAGCCGGTCGCCTTCGAGGCCAGTGCGGAGCTGCGCGAGACGCGCGGGTTCATCTCGACGATCAGCATCTCACCGGTCGTCGGACTGACTGCGAACTGGATGTTGCAACCACCCGCCTCGACGCCGATCTCGCGGATGATCGCGATCGCGGCGTCGCGCATGGCCTGGTATTCGACGTCCGTCAACGTTTGGGCGGGTGCGACCGTGATCGAGTCGCCGGTGTGTACGCCCATGGGATCGAAGTTCTCGATGGAGCAGACGATCACGACATTGTCCGCGCCGTCGCGCATGACCTCGAGCTCGAACTCCTTCCAGCCGATCACGCTGCGGTCGATCAGCACCTCACCGATGGGCGATTGCTCGATGCCGCGACGTACGAACTCCTCGAACTCGTCGCGGTTGTACGCGATCGCGCCGCCCGTGCCGCCGAGCGTGAAGGACGGCCGGATGATCGCGGGATAGCCGACGCCCTCGATGATGCCGCGGGCGTCGTCGATCGAGCGCGCGAAGCCGCCGTGCGGCACCGCGAGCCCCAGACGGGCCATGGCGTCGGCGAACTCCTCGCGGTCCTCCGCCATCCGGATTGCGCGCGCATCCGCACCGATCATCTCGACGCCGTGCTTCTCGAGGACCCCGCTGTCGAACAGCTCGAGCGAGACGTTGAGCGCGGTCTGGCCGCCCATGGTCGGCAGGATCGCGTCCGGCTGCTCGCGCTCGATGATCCGCTCCACCCACTCCGGCGTGATCGGCTCGATGTAGGTGCGATCCGCCAGGTCCGGATCCGTCATGATCGTGGCGGGATTGCTGTTCACGAGGACGACGCGGTAGCCTTCCTCCTTCAGCGCGCGCACCGCCTGCGTCCCGGAATAGTCGAACTCGCAGCCCTGCCCGATCACGATCGGACCCGAGCCGAGAATGAGGATGCTCTCGATGTCGTCTCTGCGTGGCACGGCGGCGGCTATCCTTCGCGCTTCCGGCCCTCGAGGCGGACCGCGGTGGTGACGATGGCGATGAACCCGCCCCACACGATGCCCGCAATGACGATGAAGGTGAGTACGGCGGCGGTCGACATGCTTGCTCCCGGCAGGCGGTTACCTGGTACCGGGCGGGGAAAGTGCGCGCGCGTCCGGGCATTCGCAAGCCCGCCGCGGTGCGACTCTTGCGCCGCGTCCGTCACGCAGGGAGTTCGTCCGCGGAACCGGATCGGAGCCGGCGGCCCGCTGCCGCCCGGCCAGATGAAAATAGATGGACCTGGTTGCGGAGAATTCCCATGCAGCAACCCCCCGGCATCATCGAGGAGCGGCTCGGTTCCCTCATCATCGACGGCCAGCGCTGCGAGGTCATGGTCCGCTCTCAGCCGGACGATGATGGCCAGTGGCACAACGCGCTGATCTTCCGGCGCGACGGGCGAGTGGCGGGAACAGACGCACTCGTGGCGGGCGTGGAGTGGCACGTGCCGCCGGGCATTGCGCTCCAGCGTGCGCAGGAGCTGCCCGACAAGGACCGGCTCGAGCTGTTCCAGCGCGCGCTGCGGCCCCGGCCGCCGCTCCTGTGAGCGGCGGCCCGGCGATCAGCGGCTGATCGAATAGACGTAGGCAGCGACGTCACGGATCTGCTCGTCCGTGAGCTGCGCACCGCCCATGGGCGGCATCGCCGCCGGGAACTGCTGCGGCTGCGGCACGCCTTCCCGCACGATCGTCATGATCGCCTCGTACGAGCCGTCGATGTGCAGCCATTCGCTGTCGTTCAACGCAGGGGCGAGCGGCGTGCCCGCGCCGTCCGCCGCATGACACGTGAAGCAGAAGCCCGTGCTGCCGTAGACCTGCTGGCCCGCCGCGACCATCTCCTGCGTCACGCCTTCCGGCAGTTGCACGGGCGCGGCCTGCTGGTCGGTCGGCTGCTGCTGCTCGGCCGCGGTATCCTCCCGCTCCGGCAATGGCACCTCCCGGATCGGGGGCGTGAGCGGATCGCGTAGCATCGCCATCTCCGTTGGCTCCTCGCCCTCGATCAGGATCGTCGGATGCTCGAGCGGCGCCTTCGTGTAGCCGCGCGCGTCGTTCGTATCGGGATCACCGCACGCCGATACGGCGAGCGCGAACGCGCACAGCGGGAGCGTGCGAATCACTGCCTTCATCGTTGGATTCCCCTCCGGTTTTGACCGGGCGGGAAGATAGGTAGTCATCCGGGGGCCACGCAAACACGAAAATCTCCGGGAACGGCGGGTGGGGGTGGGCGTGGGGGGTGGGGACACTTCGGGGGGAACTGCGGGTGGGGAGGTCCGCCACCTTGCGGCGGACCTCTCGCATCCTGCGTCGCCTAGTTCGGCCAGGTCGCGAAGTTGCTGCAGAACGACGCGACGTCCGTGCCGCGCAGCGTCGGATCCGGCTCGACGTATGCTGCGTTCATGATCGCACGGGGGGCAAAGTGCAGCTTCCCGTTGCTGTTCGTTACGAAGAGCTTGCCGAAGTGACCGATCTCGAGGGCGTGGCCATTCTCGTGAATCGCCACCGACGGGAGATCGACGGCGCCGGGCCCGCCGTGCGTTGCCCACCAGTACCCGTTGCTGTACCAGATCTCCTTGAGCGCGGTGTCATAGCGTCCATCACCATCAATATCGGTCGGCGCGCCTGCATCGTCGACGAACCAGTACGTGAACGTTACCCCGAGCACGCCGGGACTCAGCCCAATGAACCCGGCTTCGACGATGTCGGCGAGCCACCACTCGCCCACCCCATCATCCGCAATGCTGGGGTCCGCGCCCGTGTCCGCACGGCGGACGATGTTCAGACTCGTGCATGCGAGCGCGGACCAGGGCGCAAACGTCCCCGCCAGCTCCTCCGCGAAGTTGTACTGCTGGCCGGGATCTGCTGGACTCTGTCGGGTAAAGGCGACGCTGCGGGACTCATCGACCAGATACGTGATGTTGTTCCCGTCCGCATCGCGTCGCGCATCGCCGGGAACAAAGCGCGTCGCCAGATGCTTCGTGCGATCGTCTGCCAATACGGTTGTCTGTGCATCCAGTGCCCCGTCCGGTGCGAGCATGAGCTCGGCGAACCCGACACGGATCGGTGCGCCGTCCGCCTCCAGTCCCTCATTGATCGAGCGCATCTGCGCCGCGATCTCTGCATCGGGTGAGACCATCGACGCGCTGTTGGCGCCGCCCGCGCGGGCGATTGCGAGTGCGGGGACCGGCTCCTTCGTGTCGAGCAGAACAACGGGGTCGTCGGCGCAGCCCGCGAGAACGACACTGCCTGCCAGTCCGAGTGCTGCGATCTTGAGGTGCTTCATTCGTCTCTCCTGAGAGACTCGGGGTGGGTGGGCCGGCACGAGTGTGCCGGTTGCGTCACAGGCGGCCGGGCCGTCTCCCTCGAGACCCCTGGCTTTGCGAACCGGCCTCACGACCGGGGTGCCCGTGTCAGCGACGCGATGCTCACAGGTTCGCAACGAGCGTCCGCAGTTGCATCGCGAACGCAGTATCTTGCACGACCCGTCGCCGGGCCTCGGACTGATCGAGATCGAATTGCTGGCAGGTGACGGGAAAGGATAGTGAAAGGCCTGCGCCCCGTCAAACCCGAACGACGGGCCGCTCGGCCTTCATCCAACGCAACGCTATCCAGGCTACCGGACGCATCGACACGGTGCAGCCGTTGCACATGGATGGTGCATATAACCCGGTGTGGAGTTCGGGTGGCGACGCGAACGACTCTGCGGCTGTTCCGCGACTTCCTACCCGCGGCCCGCCTCGCGCGCTGCCGCACTGATCCCCAGCTCATCGCCGATCGAGCGCATCGCATCGATCACGTTCTTCATGTGGGTGTCGAGGTCGATGCCGAGCAGCTCGGCGCCTTTGCGCACGTCGTCGCGGTCGACGCCGCGTGCGAACGCCTTGTCCTTCATCTTCTTCTTCACGGATTTCGGGGCGAGGTCGTCGATACCGGTCGGGCGCATGAGGGCGGTCGCGTTGATGAGCCCGGTCAGCTCGTCGCATGCGACGAGTGTGCGGTCCAGCTTCGACTCCGGTTTCGTGTGCGTGAAGTCTTCGCGGTGCGCGAGGATGGCATGCAGCACTTCTTCCGGATAGCCACGTGTGCGCAGCTCCTCGACCGCTTTCAATGGGTGCTCGTCGGGGTACTTCTCCCAGTCCATATCGTGCAGCAGCCCTGCGAGCCCCCACGTTTCCTCGTCCTCGCGGAACTCACGCGCGTAATGGCGCACGGCGGCTTCGACGGCCTTCATGTGATTGATGAGTCCTTCGTTGTCGACCCACTGCTGGAGCAGCGTCAGCGCTTCATCACGGCTTGGCATCGGATCCGGTCCTCGCTCGGTGTGAGATTGAGTCTGTTTCGTTCGTCATCCCGATGGTGCGGCGAATCAGCCACGCAGGGTCTTCAGCACGTCGACGAGTGCGTCCGGTGCAGTCACCGGCGCAGCGCAGGTTCGACCCGCGCAGACGTAGGCGCGCGGTGCGTCCGCGCCGACCATCGCGCGCAGCTCGGCCGGCAGCGTGGCGGCGTCGACTGCGCCGGCGCGCACACGTCGCAGGACCGTGCGCGGGCGGTAGGTGCGTCGCGCCGCATCGAACAGCGCGTCCGCGCCGGCGCTACCGTCATCCACGACGACGATCGTGGTCACGGGCAGCAGCACCCAGGCGAGCGCGCGCGCATACGTCGCGGCGGACGAGCCGAGGCGCTGCGCCGTCCCGGCGAACGCGCGCAGCACGCCGTGCGCAGTGTCCTGCCAGAGCGCGTCCTGGGTGAGCGCGTGGAGCCGCAGCAGGCCGAGTGCCGCACTCGCGTTACCGGACGGTGCCGGTGAATCGGCGATGGGGAGCAGCGGTTCCTCGAGCGCCGCAACCGGTGCATCGGCATCGGCGGGGCGGTCGCGAAATGCGCCGCTCGCCGGCTCGAGGAAGCGCGCGAGCAGTATGTCCGCGACGGCGCGTGCCCGCTCCAGCCAGCCGTCGTCCTGGCGGTACTCGAACGCATCCAGGCACGCGAGCAGCACGTGCGCCTGGTCGTCGAGCAGCACACCGGATGCGGAATCGCCGAGGCGGTGCAGCACCCCAGCGCCCTCCCAGCCATCGACGAACACGCGCTCGAGTGCCCGTACGCCCGCCTCACCGGCGTCGTGATGCTCGATCCAGCGGGCGGCGGCGAAGTGGCCTGACGCGACGAGCGCGACCCAGCCGGCATACAGCGTTTCGTCGACGAACGGTCGCGGCCGCGCGTCGCGCGCCCGTTTGAGCGCGGCCCGCACCTCTGCAAGCAGCCGCTCCGTCTCCTCGGTCGTCGTGCCCTGGAGTCGGGCGAGTGCATCCACGCTGGAAGCCTGGTAGAGCACGTGGCGCGCGGGATCGAGGTGCATGCTCGCGGCGTCGTCGTCGAGACCGAACGTCCGGACGGCGAGCTCGACGAGGCGCTCGTCACCGTCGAGCGCAGCACGCACCTCGTCGATCGTCCAAGTCCAGTAGTCGCCGTCGTTGTCGAAGCCGAAGTCCGCATCCTGTGATGCCGGGAAGCCGCCCGCCTCGCGCAGCGCTGGTGCCACGTCGGCGTAGTGCGCGACGATGCCGCTGGCCGTCTCGCGCAGCAGCGAATCCTCGAGCGCGGCCGCGGCGCGCGCGTAGCTGGCGAGCAGTGGCCCGTTGTCATAGGCCATCTTCTCGAAGTGCGGGATGAGCCAGCGGGCGTCGGTCGCGTAGCGGTGGAAGCCGCCGCCGAGCTGGTCATGAATGCCGCCGCGTGCCATCGTGTGCGTCGTCTCGAGCACGATGCGGCGCGCCCATTCCTGGTCCGCATCGAGTGAATGATCCAGCAGCAGGTCGAGTGCGCCGGCGTTCGGGAACTTCGGTGCGCGGCCGAAGCCGCCGTGGCGGAAGTCGAAGGCTTCAGCCAGCTCCTCGATCGTATGCTCGAGCAACGCCGCGTCGAGCTCGCCCGGCGCGGTTTCCGCGGCCGCGACCCGCGCGAGGTTCTCGCGGATGCTCGCCACCGACTCGACTGCGCGCGACCGCTCCTCGCGCCACAGTCTGGCGAGCTCCGTGAGCACGCGCGACATCGACGGACGCCCGTGCGCGTCGCGCGGCGGGAAGTACGTGCCACCGTAGAAGACGTCGCCCTGCGGTGTGAGGAACGCGGTCAGCGGCCAGCCGCCCTGCCCCGTCATGATCTGCACGGCCCGCTGATAGCGCGCATCGACGTCCGGGCGCTCGTCGCGATCGACCTTGATTGCGACAAAATTCTCGTTGATCAGCGCAGCGGTGTCCGGATCATCGTAGCTCTCGCTGTCCATGACGTGGCACCAGTGACACCAGACCGCACCGATGTCGAGCAGGATCGGTCGATCCCCCGCCTGCGCGCGCGCGAATGCCTCGTCGCCCCACGGCATCCAGTCCACGGGCTGCGTAGCGCCATGCTGCAGGAATGGACTCGACGCACCGGCGAGCGCGTTGCGCGCGGGTCCGCTCATGCTGCTCTCCTTCCGCCTGCTCCGTCCGGGATCCCTGATCCGGGCCGCTCGATCATACGCGTGAGCTCGGGCACAGATCGACGAGCATGCATGCCTCGCACCGCGGTGTCGGCGCGCGGCAGATCGCACGGCCGTGGAAGATGAACAGGTGCGACACGTCGGTCCATTCGTCGCGCGGCACGAGCGGGACCAGGTCCTCCTCGATCTTCACGGCGTCCGTGTGCTTCGTCAGTCCGAGCCGCCCGCCCACCCGCGTCACGTGCGTATCGACCACGATTCCTTCGTTCCGCCCGAAGGCATTGCCGAGCACGACGTTCGCCGTTTTTCGACCGACGCCCGGCAACTTCACCAGCTCGTCCATCGTCTCCGGCACGCGCCCGCCGTGCCGATCGACGATCGCGTTCGCCATGCCCAGCAGGCTCTTCGTCTTGTTGCGGAAGAAGCCGGTGGACCGGATCAGCTCCTCCAGCTCCTCGGTGCGCGCGCCGGCGAGATCCTCCGGCGCAGGGTAGCGCGCGAACAGCGCCGGCGTCACCATGTTCACGCGCTCGTCCGTGCACTGCGCCGACAGGATCGTCGCGACCAGCAGCTGGTACGCGTTCGTGAAGTCGAGCGAGCACTTCGCATCGGGATACGCAACGTGCAGCCGCCGCAGGATCTCTTCCACGCGCGTACGACGCGTTGCACGGCTCTCGCGCCACGTCCGGTTCCGCGGTGCAGCCGTCTTGCGCGCAGGCGACTTTCCCGGCGCTGCCTTCTTCCGCGCAGGCGACTTCCCCGCCGCCGCCTTCTCTGCAGCACCAACCTTCCTGGCGCCCGCCTTCCTGCCCGCGCGCACCTTCTTCGTCGCTTTCGACCGCAAGCTCTCGTCTTCGGAATTCACCAATTCACCTTCACCAATTCACCTTCACCAATTCACCAATTCACCAATTCACCAATTCACCGATTCGCACACAGCATCCGCTCCACGTCCTCACGCTCGTACGTGTTCACGACGTCCGCCGCCTCGAGCCCGCCCTTGCGCGCCATCGTCACGCCGTAGTGGACGTAGTCGAGCGACTCCGTCGAGTGTGCGTCCGGGTTGATCGCAGCGCGTACGCCGCGGGCACGTGCACCGGGCCAGTGGCGCCAGTCGAGGTCGAGCCGGTGCGGATCCGCGTTGATCTCGACGGTGACACCACGTTCGGCCGCGCGGTCCAGCACGGCGTCGAGATCCAGGTCGTACCCGGCTCGCGACAGCAGCAGGCGACCGGTTGCGTGCCCGAGCATCGTGAGTCGTGGGTCGTCCAGTGCGCGCAGCACACGACCGGTCATGTCGGAGCGGCTCATGCGAAACTGGGAATGCACCGAGCCGATGACGAAATCGAAGCTGTCGAGCACACCGGGCTCGTCCGCGTAGTCGAGGGTGCCGTCCGCGAGGATGTCCGCCTCGATGCCCTTGAACAGCCGCACGCGTTCGCCATGGCGCAGGTTCCAGTTGTCGATCTCCGCCTGCTGGCGACGGATCTCCACGACCGAGAGGCCGCCTGCGTACCCGGCGTTGCGGGAATGGTCCGCGATCCCGAGGTAGCGCCAGCCACGCGCCGCGGCGGCTTCGGCCATCTCGGCGATCGTCGCACGGCCGTCGCTGTAGACGGTATGACAGTGAAAACAGCCACGCAGGTCGTCGTAGGTGATGAGGGTCGGCAGCGCGCCGGCGGCCGCCAGCGCGACGCTCTCGTCGTCTTCGCGAAGCTCCGGCGGCACCCACTGCAGCTCGAGGGCGGCATACAGGGCGGGCTCGTCGTCGAGTGGAATCCGCCGACGACAGCCATGCAGCCCGTCCGCCTCGAGTGCGAGCTGCATCGACTCCGCCCGCGTCTGGAGTGCGGCAAGGTGGGCGGCGCTGCCAGTGGCGAATGCCCATGCAGTCGCGAACCGCTCGGGCGGAACGCAGCGTACGCGCAGGTGCAGGCCGTCGGCGAGGCGGGCGGATGCGCCGTCGGCGGAACGCTCGGCGCGTGCCGCGGGCGCGAGGCCGAGAAAGGCGTCGATCACGGCCGTGCACATGTCGCTGGCTGCGGCGACCACGAAGTCGGCGCCATCCACCGTTTCCAGTCCGCGGCGCAGCTCGCCGGCGAGCTCCGCGCGATCGATGCCAGGTTGTGCGCGGAGAAATGCGAGGAGACGGTTCGCCGTGACCAGCGCCTGCGCGTATCGGCGTCGTCCGCTGGCGCCGCGCACGAACTGGATTCCTTCGAGAATGCGCGCCTGTGTGCGCTCACCGAAGCCGCGGACCTGCGCGATGCGGCCGGCGCGCGCAGCGGCCTCGAGGTCATCGAGCGTCGCGATCCCGAGCTGCTCGTGAAGTGCCTCGATCTTCGTCGCACCGAGGCCCGGCACCGCGAGCAGGTCGCGCATACCACTCGGCGTGCGCGCGCGCAGCTCTTCGAGGTAGCGCGCACCACCGGTCTCCACCAGCTCGCGAACGATGCGCGCAGTCGCAGGACCGAGCCCGGGGGTCTGCTCGACAACACCGGCGCTGACCAGTGTGACCAGGTCATCCTCCAGCTTCTCGACCGCGCGCGCCGCGGTTGCAAATGCGCGCGCGCGGAACCGATTGTCGCCGCCCTGCAGCCGCAGCAGCGTCGCGATCTCCTCGAGCGCCAGCGCGACGGCATGCCTATCCATCCAGCGCGACCCATCCGACGGTCCGAACTGTTCCACTCCCGGCCATCGCCGTGGGATGGCGCTCGAGATACCACAGTAGCAGCGACGCGAGACGAAGTGCGGCGCCGGGCGTCTGGACACCGAAGAGATGCTGCAGCTCACCGCCCGGCAGGAAGTTCGCGAAGTCATCGCCTTCCCCGGCGTCCGCGAAATGACCCTGCGACGGAATCGGCGCAGCGACGTCGAGCACGCTGAAGCCGGCGCGGCCGGCACGCACGCCGAGCGTGAGCACGAGTACGAGCTGTGACGGGTCACCGACCGTTCGCACCCAGAAGAGACCATCCACCGGCTCCGGCGCCTCGGCCTCCTCCAGCTTTGACCAGACGAGATTTCTGGGCAGCGCGGCGAAGCCGGTCGCGGGCGCGTCGGCGAGCGACCACGCCTCGAGCTGCGGCGGCGCATCGAGCAGCGTGCGGATGACGCGCTCATCGAAGCGGTACTCCGGACGGCCGGCTCCCCAGAACCGGTAGGCAGCGAAGAGCAGTGCGGCGTAGCGCTCGACGACGAACGCGGAGGCGCCGCCCGGCGCGCGTCCCGGTGCAGCCGCGGGCCCGAGCACCTCAGGCGGCAGCACCGCCCGCAGCAGCGCCTCGCCGGCCGCGAGGCCGATCAGCGCGGCCGGGGTGTGCGCGCGTCCATGCGTGCGCTCGTCCTCGGCGATGCGCGGGAAGAACTCGTCCTGGAAGAGGGGTGCGTCGAAGACGAGGCCGTAGGGCGTCACGCGCGGGTCGCTCTCACTCATGGGCGGATGTTAGCCGCTCCCGTGCTGCGGGTCCAATCGTACGGGTGCCCGTCACGACGAGGCGACGGGCTGCGGCGTCCCCATTACCTCCGCCACGCTCGGCGCCCGGCGCGACCACAGCGAACGCAGCACGTCCCACGATGACGCGCGTCGCACCAGCACGAGCGTAAACAGCAGCGGCGGCGGTGCGACCGGCTCCAGCTCCACGAACACCACGTCCGCGTCCGTCTCGGGCCAGGGCACGCGCCAGCGCGCCCCCTCGAAGGTGAGCTCGACGTCGACCGCACGCGTCCGATACGCATACTCCTGAAACAGCTCGTCCTCGACCTGGAAGAGAGCGGTGCCGACCGGCTCACCAGCGCGGAAGAAGAACGGGTCGAACGGCTCACCGTCGCGGCGCTTGAAGTTCTCGTCCACGGCATAGTCGACGTCCCCCAGCGCGTCGTTGTCCGCGAGCGATTCCAGGTGGTGGCGCAGCTCATGGGTCAGCGTTTCCCACAGCTCCTCGTCCCAGTCGAAATGCTCGTCGCGCCGCGCCACCTTCCGGAACGAGCCGTGATAGAGCACGACCCATGAGCGGGTCGTGTCCGGACCGCCCCAGTCGGATGGGTAGCTTTCCGTAAGACATTCCCCCAGCGTAAAGACGTCCGGACGGCTGGGGTGGCGCCGGGCACCCCGTTCGACGACGACCCCGTCGACGCCGGCCTTGTAGCCGTCGGGAATGCGCGACCAGGCCGCCGCGGCGCGCTGCTCGAACGTCTCGAAGTCCATGGGAGAATGCCTTACGTCGGGCGAGGGGAACGTCCCTTGCCAGCACGTAGCCCCGGCGTGAATATAGGAACGCCCCGCGGGATCATTCCCGCACCCACCAGTTCGTGTCCACACGGAACGTGCCGCAGCCCGTGCGGCCGGATCCGCTGCGCCCACTTGCAGCAGGAGCGTGTCCAATGGGTAAGCCTGTCGTCCACTGGGAGATCACCGCCCGCGATCCCCGCAAGCTCGAGAACTTCTACAGCCAGATGTTCGACTGGCGCGTCGACGAGGCGCCGGTTGCCTACCGTCGCGTCGACACCGGCAGCGACGGCATCACTGGCGGCTTTGCGGAGACCGATGGCTCCTGGCCGAGCGGCGCGTTGTTCTACGTCCAGGTGGACGACCTGCGCAGCTACATCGACAAGGCCGAGCGCCTCGGCGCCTCGACCCTGCTCCCGCCCACGGAAATGGCGGACGCCAGCCGCATCGCGATCATACGGGACCCGGAAGGCGTGCGGGTCGGGCTTATGGAGAGAATATGAAAACTGGTGAATTGGTGAATCGGTGAATCGGGCCGCGGGACGTGAACGTCCCCTGCGCAAATTCACCAATTCACCAATTCACCAATTCATTCTTTGTGTTCAACCGAGCGCGCCAGCGATCGGTTGAACACGAGGAACACCGCCAGAGCCACTCCCCACTGCAGCGCCATGTTCAGCACGCCGAACTCGCCCCAGGGGTCTTCGGTCCGCACCTGCCAGAACCACCAGACGATCAGCACGAGCGCCTGCGCCACGACCAGGTGGAGCGCGTAGTCCCACCAGCGGCCGATGCGGATGTCGGAGTGCTCGTGGTTGATGAGCGTTTCGCGGAAGCGGGTGACGCCGTAGCGCAGAACGCCGATCGCGAAAAAGAGGCCTGACACCATGAGGCCGACGCCCCACACGAAGTCCTGGTTCAGGAACACCCGCTCATTGAGCGCGGAGGGGACGCCGAGCGCGAAGCCGACGCCGGCGATCAGGAAGAGCGCGCTGCTGCGTTTCATCCCCCTGTCCTGCAGCACCCGCGTCGCGAGCTCGACCATGGAGATGAGACTCGACCAGGCGGCGAAGAACAGCGCGAGGAAGAAGAGGATCATGAAGAAGCGGCCGGCCGGCATCTGTGCGAAGAGCTGGGGCACCCAGATGAAGGTGAGCCCCTCGTTGCCGGCGCCGACGATCTGTGAGGATGCATCCGGCATGATGGAGAACACGGTGCAGAGCACCATGATGCCAGCGAGCAGGGACACCGTATTGTTGCCGAATCCGAGCATGAATGCGTTGAGCGCAGTGTCCTCGCGCTCGCGCAGGTAGCATGCGTAGGTCAGGATGAGTCCCCAGCCGGCGCCGGTGTCCCAGGCATTCTGCGTGAGCGCCTGCAACCACACGTTCGCATCGGAGAGACCCTCCCAGGTGGGCGTGAAGAGGAACGCGAGGCCGCGCTCCGCGCCCGGCAGCGTGACCGCGCGGATCGCGAGCACGACGACGAGCACGAAGAGGCTCGGAATCAGGATGCGCGTCGCCGTCTCGATGCCGCGTACGCCACGGGCAACGACGAAGATGGCGAGACCGAGTGCGATGGCCTGGAAGAAGATGACGGACGGCGAGTATGCGAAGCGCTCCCACAGCGCGCCCGGCTCCGCCTGTCCGACCTCACCGATGATCGCGCCCCACGTGTAGCGAATCGTCCAGCCGGTCACGACGGCGTAGTAGAACATGATGGCCATCGCGGTCCATGCCACCCATGCGCCCATCCACGCGTAGCGCTTGCCGACCAGCTTCGCGAATGCACCGATCGGCCCGGAGCGCGCCTGCTTGCCCATGGCGAACTCGACCATGATCAGCGGCACGGACCAGAGCAGCAGAAACGTGACCCAGGCGACGAGGAACGAGCCGCCGCCATTCGTCGCGGCGACGCGCGGGAAGCGCCAGATGTTGCCCGTGCCCACGGCCATGCCGAGCATGGCCACGATCATGCCCCAGCGGCTCGTGAAGAAGCTCAGGCTGCGTTCCGTCACAGTGGCTCCCGGTTCTCTGCGGTGGGTCATGCATCTGCGGCCGGTCGGCCGCAGCGCGTCGGACTCATGCGATGCGCTCGCGCACCCACGTCACCAGGTGGTCCGCACCGACCCGCTCCTGCTGGAGCGAGTCCCGGTGACGCACGGTGACCGTGCGATCCTGGAGCGTCTGGCCATCGACCGTGATGCACCACGGCGTGCCCGCCTCGTCCTGGCGGCGGTAGCGCCGCCCGATCGAGCCGGCATCATCATAGAACGACGGGATCGCGGCGGCGCGCAGTGCCTTGTGCAGCTCTTCGCCGATCTCGGGCATGCCGTCCTTCTTCACGAGTGGCATGACGGCCGCCTTGATCGGCGCGAGCCGCGGGTGCAGTCGCATGAGAACGCGCGTCTCGTTCTCGACCTGCTCCTCCGCATAGGCGTCCGCGAGCACGGCAAGGACGGTGCGGCCGACGCCGACGGCGGTCTCGATGACGTACGGGACGTAGCGCTTGTCGCGATCCACGGGATCGACGTACTCGAGCTTCTTGCCGGAGTACTCCTGGTGGCGGCGCAGGTCGAAGTCCGTGCGGTTGTGGACGCCCTCGAACTCTGCCCAGCCGAACGGAAACTCGTACTCGATGTCGAATGCCGCCTTCGCGTAGTGCGCGAGCTCATCCGGGCCGTGCTCCTGGAAGCGCAGCTTCGTCGCACGCACGCCCAGCGCCTGGACCCACTCCATGCGCTGCGCCTTCCAGTACTCGAACCACTCCTCGTCCGTGCCCGGCTCGACGAAGAACTGCATCTCCATCTGCTCGAACTCGCGCGTACGGAAGATGAAGTTGCCGGGCGTGATCTCGTTGCGGAACGCCTTGCCGATCTGCGCGATGCCGAACGGAACACGCTGGCGCGCGGCCGTCACGACGTTCGCGAAGTTCACGTAGCTGCCCTGCGCCGTTTCCGGGCGCAGGTAGACTACGGCGGCATCCCCTTCGACCGGTCCCATGAACGTCTTGAACATGAGATTGAAGCTGCGCGGCTCCGTAAGGTCGCACTCCGTGTGCTCGCCGGGCTTCCTGCTGGGCTTGCGTGGGCACTGCCCACTATCGATCTGGTCCGCGCGAAAGCGCGCCTTGCAGGTTTTGCAGTCGACCAGCGGATCCGTGAAGCCGGACACGTGGCCGCTCGCCTCCCAGACGCGCGGATGCATGAGAATGGCAGCGTCCAGCCCCTCGATGTCGTCACGCTCGTGCACCATCGAGCGCCACCACGCATCCTTGACGTTGCGCTGGAGCTCGACGCCGAGCGGGCCGTAATCCCACACGGAGCCCGTACCGCCGTAGATCTCGGAGGACTGGAAAATGAAGCCGCGCCGCTTGCACAGCGACACCAGCTTCTCCATCGAATCGGAACCGTTCGCCATGACCGCGTGTGCAGAAAGACAGGGCCGCTCAGCGAGCGGCCGGGGCGCAGAACTTAGGGAGCGGGTCGGGCGCGAGCAACCGAATCAGCGCGGGGCGTCGTCCCGCCGCGTCGTCGCGCGCCCGTCCCGTGGCACTGCCTCCTGAAAAGCGAAACGGCCGCGCATCGAGCGCGGCCGCTGCATGGTAGCCCTGCCGCAGCGGTGTCAGGTCGTCTGCCGCGGCTCGGCCGGCGTGTGCTCCTCGACGCCTGCTGCGCTCACCTTGAACATGCCGATCCGCTCAGCCGTGATCACGTATGACGCCCAGATCACGACGCCGCCGAACGCGAAGACGCCCGACAGCCCGGCACCGACGGTCGTGCACAATGCACCGAAGACGAAGAGCATGCCGGCGATCCCGATCATTCCGAGGTCGCGCTCGCCGTCACTGAGCTGACGCTGCCGTGCGATCGCGAGCGACGCGCCCGTACCGGCAAAGCCCACCAGCGCGAAGATCAGGAGAATGAATCGGAGTCCCGTCGTCATGATGCCTCGCTCCCTGCCCGCATGGGTGCGGACGGTTCCGTTCGCCAGGCGGCGCGGCTCGCCGCCATCCTCCCGAGGCGCAAGAACCGAACCGGCGGTGCTCCGTTCGCGTCACTACCGGAACCTGCGTGTCACGGCCTCATCCTGCAACCATTTCCGCGAACGAAAACGACGAAGGGCGGAGCCACCGCCCCGCCCTTCTCCATACCACTACCTGCACCCCGAGGTGCCACCCGGCTCAGCCCAGCGAGAGCAGCATGGTGCGCAACTCCCGCTCCGGCAGCTCGTACGCCTGGCTCACGACATCCTCGCGGGTACGCCCGTGCAGCGCCGGCGGCCCCTCACGCGCGCCGAGCGGCGCCGCGATTCCGTCCGGCTCGAACACCAGCCGGCCGCGATAGCCCGGCTCGTCCGGCCACGCCTGCACCACCACGCGCCACTTCGCCCGGTCATCAGAAATACGCGTAATCGTGCTGGCAGTCTCTGCGGTCTCGATGCTCATGCCGTCCTTGCCTGGTGCGTGGTCCGGCAGCAGGAGGGGCAAGCGGCGTGCCGAGGGGGCGTTGCGACCCGGCGTGGGCGCGGCGAACGGCCCGGCCCCGTGGGTACGGCCGCGGGAACAATGGTGTTTGCCGGCAAAAGGCAGGGCCACGTTCACGGGCAAGTACTCCACCCCGTAAACCTGGCCCTGCCCCTGCCCTGCCCCCATCACCATTCCCCTTGCCCTGCACGTCCCCCTGCCCCCTGCCTGCGCACGCAGCGGCGCCCTAGAACACGCGGACGTTGATGTAGCGCCCGGGCCGCTCGCGCACATCCGCGGCCAGCGCGCGTAACTCGCGCAGCGCGTTGCTCATGTCGCGATAGAGGGTGCTGTCGTTGACGAGCATGCCGAGGGTACCGGCGCCGCTGTCGATCTTGCCGGCAATGCTGCCGAAGCTCTCGAGCGACGTCTGCATGGTGGTGGCGGCGGCGGTGAGTGCGCGGGCGCTGTTCTGCACCTCGTCGATGGCGACGCCGATGCGCTCGCCGGCGCGGGCTTCCTCGAGGTTCTGGGTGCTGCGTGCGAGCGCGGCGGAAGCGCGGCGCAGCTCGACGAAGGCGGCCTGCAGCTCGCGCGCCGTTGCAGGCAGGACCTCGGCCGTCTGCTGCACGTCGGTGATCGTCTGCGGTGACAGCAGGGCGTCCGCACTCGACAGGACGGACTCGGCGCGCGCGCTCAGGTTGCCGGCGAGGCTGAGCAGCTCGGGGATGGGTGCGCCGCGGATCGTGTCGCCGCTCGTGAGGATTTCCGTGGCGTCACCGGGCAGCAGGTCGACGGTATGGGCGCCGAAAACGTCGCCGGTGACGGTCGCGCGCGTGTCCGCGGGCAGCTCGAGCACCTGGTTCAGGCGCATGTCCGCGAAGACGCCGCGCCGGTTCAGCTCCATGGACTGGACGGTACCGATCTCGACGCCCTGGATATGAACCCGGTCGCCACGCTTGAGGCCGGCGCCGTCGTCCAGCCAGACGACCAGGTCCATGCCCTCGCGGAACATGGGGTTGCCGAGCAGGAAGTACATGCCCCAGACGAACAGGACGGCCGCAATGACCGTGAGTGCGCCGATACCGATGATGTTTCGCTTGCGCTTGTCCATGACCCGTCCGTTACGCCACTTCCGCCTCGAGTCGCGTGCGTCGCACGAAGCGCGCGACGACGGGATCCGTGCTCTTCAGGATCTCGGCCGGCGGTGCATTCGCGCGGATGCGCCCTTCGTAGAGCAGCGCGATCCGATCGCCTACCTCGAAGGCGGTATCGAGGTCGTGCGTGACGACGATGCTCGTGACATTGAGCGTGCGGTTCAGCTCCATGATGAGATCGTCGATGTTGTCGGCATTCACCGGGTCGAGGCCGGTCGTCGGCTCGTCCCAGAGCAGGTACTTCGGCCGGCTGGCGATCGCGCGCGCCACACCGACGCGCTTGCGCATGCCGCCCGACAGCTCCGCAGGGTACTTGTCGAGCACACTCTCGTCCAGATTTACCTTGCTGAGCAGCTCCGCCGCTTCATGGCGGCACTGGTTTACTGCACGCGCGGCATTGTCGCCTTCCTGGGCAAGCCGCAGGTTCTCCGCCACGGTAAGCGAATCGAACAGGGCGGCGTTCTGGAACACGTAGCCGAGACGGCGGCGCACGGCGGCCAGCTCCTTCTGCGTGGCGTTCGCGATGGAAACGCCGTCCACGATCACGTCGCCCTGGTCGGGCTCGAGCAGTCCGATGGCGTGCTTGATGAGCACACTCTTGCCGGTGCCTGACGGGCCGAGCAGCGCGAGCGTCTCACCCTCGGGGACGACGAGGTCGACGCCCGCCAGCACGATCAGGTCGCCGAAGCGCTTGTGCAGGTTGCGGAACTCGATCATCAGAATGCCTTCAGAATCGGGATCATCAACACGTCGATGATCATCAGCGTGATCGTCGCCGTGACTACCGCCGTCGTCGTGGTACGCCCCACGCCTTCGGCGCCACCGCTCCCCTGGAGCCCGATGAAGCAGGCGATGAACGTGATCGCGACACCGAACACCGCGCCCTTGATCACGGAGAACCAGAGCGCCCAGGGCCGGAAATAGAAGCGCGCGCCGTAAACGATGTCCGCCGTCGTCAGCCCGTCCACGGCCACGAGTCCGATCCCCCAGCCTGCGAACATCCCCATCGCGTCCGCCAGGATGACGAGCGGCGGAAAGACGAGCAGGCCGGCCACGACACGGGGGACGACCAGGAACGCTACCGGGTCGCGGCCCATGGCGATCAGCGCATCGACCTGCTCGGTCACCCGCATGGTCGCGAGCTCGGCAGCGATGGACGCGCCGACGCGCGCCGTCAGCACGATCCCCGTCAGCAGCGGGCCCAGCTCGGTGAGCATGCTCGCGGCGAGCACACTGCCGATCACCCACAGCGGCAGTCCACCGGAGAACTGCGCGCCCGTCTGCTGGGATGTCACCGCGCCGCCCAGGAATGCCATGAGCAGTACGAGTGGCAGCGACTGGATGCCGAGTGTATACGCCTGCTGGAGCGCGCTGTTCAGGTACAGGCGCGGGCGCGGGAGCACGCGCACGATCTGGATCGCCATGAGTAGCGCGCTGCCGACCTGCTCCAGGGAGCGCGGGATCGTGCGCAACACCGGAACCGTGTGCACGCTAGTACCCCGCCCCCGGCTGGCGATCCGGGCGGGCGGCCTGCTGGCCGGTCCTGGTCTGCGCGTCGGTGCTGCTCGTCGTCAAGGTGCGGTCGCCGTACCTGCGTCGAATCAAAAAGACCGGGCGGGCCGATTCAGGCCGCCCGGTCCTCACCGGGAGTACGAGCCCCATGGACACGTCCCCGACGCGGCGAATCTAACACCCCGCCCGGACCGCGCCAACCCGGAACTCTCAGGCAGGAAGCGTCAGATCCCGCACGATGGCCTCCCCGGTCCGCACGACGATACCCGGCAGCGCCTCGATGTCTGCGCGCGTCGTGTTGAAGTTCACGACGCAGGCGCGCAGCAGGTAGCGCCCGTTCACCACGGCATTCGACACGAACGCCTCACCTGCCTTCTGAAGTCGGTCCAGCAGCGCCTCGTTGATGCGGTTGAGCTGCTCCTCCACGGCCGGCTCGCCGGTACCCGCGCGCAGCGATGCCGGCACGTAGCGGAACGTCGCGATCGAGAGGCCGAGCGTTGCTGCCTCCAGCTCCGGGTGCGCGCCGGCAAGCTCGAAGAGCCGCGCGGCCAGACCGATATCATCGGCGATCATGTCGCGGTAGCCGGCGCGGCCGGCCTGCCGCAGCGCGAGCCACACCTTGAGCGCGCGGAAGCCGCGCGAGTTCTGCTGTCCGAAGTCCACATAGTTCGTGGCCTCGACGCCGAAATGGTAGTACGGCGGATGGTAGGAAAAGGCGCGCCGCAGTGCCTCGGGATCGCGCACGAGCGCACAGCCCGCCTCGAGCGGTGCGTAGAGCCACTTGTGCGGATCCACGGCAATCGAGTCGGCACGCCCCAGGTGCGCGAGCTCGGCCGCAGCACCGGGCACGGCCGCCGCAAAGCCGCCGTATGCGCCATCGACGTGGAACCAGATGTCACGCTCCGCGCACAGCTGTGCGATCTCACTGAGCGGATCCACCGCGCCCGTGCTCACGGACCCCGCCGTGCCCACCACCATGAGCGGCTGATTGCCGGCACGTGCGTCCTCGTCCAGCGCGGCCCGCAGTGCGTCCATACGCATGCGCTGTGCACTGTCCGTCTCGATCCATCGGATCGCATCGGTGCCGAGGCCGTACAGGTCGGCCGCCTTGCTGATCCATGTATGCGTCTCGCGTGACGCGTAGACGACGAGGGGCCGCGCATCCGCTGCGCGCAGCCCCTGCTCGCGCACCGGCCAGTCGGCGACGGCGACGCGCGCAGCCAGGAAGCATGTGAAATTCGCGACATTGCCGCCGCTCACGAGAATCCCGCCACAGTCCGTCGGGTAGCCGATCAGATCGGCGATCCAGCGGACGGTCTGCGCCTCGATCTCCGTGCCGGCAGGCGCGAGCGTCCAGGAACCGCAGTTCGGATTCGTCGCGGACGCGAGCAGGTCTCCCAGTATCCCGATCGGCGCCGGGCCCGCGGTGATGTAGCCGAAGAAGCGCGGGTGGGCATTGAACGTCGAGTTCTCGAAGAGGAATGTCGCCGCCTCCGCGAGGAGCTCTGCCGCATCACTCCCGCTCTCGGGCAGTGGCGCACTCGCGCCGAGGCGCACGCGCACCTCCTCGATGCCCGCAGGCGGCGTGATCGGCCGCTCGGGCAGCGTGGCGAGGAAGTCGGCGATGCGGTCGATGAGCGCGTGGCCGAGCTCGCGGAAGCGGTCCGGCGGGAGCGCAATCGGTGTGTCCGGTGACTGCCGCACCTCTCTCATCGTCCCTCGCTCGTATTCGTCTCAGGCCTCGCCGTCGCACGCGCGCCGCGCAGCCCCTCGAACAGATCGGTCTCCACACTGCGTCCACCGTTCACCAGGCTGAACACGCGGCACAGGTACTGGTTGCCCCACAACGTCTGATGCTCGTCCGGCGTCAGATCGCCGAGCCGCTGATAGATCGCCATCTGCGTCTCGTGGCACTGCACCGCGCGCCAGACCGTCTGCCAGTGCGCGCGCGCGTCGATGCGCGCGCCCAGCATCCATGCCGGCCAGGGCTGTGCCTGCCGTTCCTCACCGTCCACGACACTCACCAGCTTCTTGAACACCCGCTGGTACATCGCCCACACCGCCTCGGGCCAGGCGAAGTAGTAGAGCTTCGAGACGACGTGCACCGCGCCATCCACCGCTGCACCCGCGTCCGCCGCCATCACAATGGCCGCCATGGTGAGCTGCGAGATCGCGATGTGGTCCGGGTGACCGTATGCGCCATCCGGACCGAACGTGATCACGACGTGCGGCCGGATCCGACGCAGCTGGTCCGCGATCCGGCGCGTCGCTTCCGCGGGATCCGCAGCGTCCAGCTCCTTGTCGCGATAACCGAGCAGCACGACGTCGCGTGCACCCAGCACCGCAGCAGCCGCACGCAGCTCGCGCTCGCGCACCCGCCCGACTTCCTCGTCCGGCGGACGATTCTCGTTCTCGAAATAGCGGCCGGCCTCACCCCGCGTCGCCGTCACGACGAACGTCTCGACGCCCTCCGCGGCGTAGCGCGCGAGGACGCCGCCGATGCCGAGCGACTCGTCGTCGGGATGCGCGAGCACGGCGGCCAGGCGGAGCACCGGATCAGCCGATCGCGCCCCGCCACCCAACGGTTCTCTCACGTTCGTGCGCATCGTGCAACACGGCAGTCGGAAGGAGCCTGCACGGCGAAAGCCCTGCAACGGCGGTGCGCTGCAGGGCTTCGTTCCCGAGTGGAGCAGAGGGGGCTCGAACCCCTGACCCCCGCCTTGCAAAGGCGGTGCTCTCCCAGCTGAGCTACTGCCCCGGAATCAATAAATATGGCGGGAAAACGGGCGGAGATCAACTGCGTGCGGCGTCGTTACGCCGTGCGGTTCGGCCGGGTGAGCGGGCGGATCTCCGTTCGCCGGAGACGTGCTGCCCGCAGTGCGACGGCCGCCGTCAGCTCGGCATCGTCCACCAGAAAGAAGCGACGCACGGTCGGCGCACTGCCTCCCCCATTCACGCTCGTGGTCTCGTCGAGTCTCACGCCGTCCGTGTAGAGGGCCACACACGTGAGGCGCGCGTGCGCAGTACTGAGCGTGCGGCGGGCACCCTGAAAGATGATGCGCCGGCTCGTCACGGCGAGAACACCGAGATCGCGCGGCAGGATGTCGGCGCTGGGCCGAAGACCGTCGCGGGCACCGCGCGCGGAGAACGGGGTGTCCGCATCGACGTCGAGCTCGATGCCGTGCAGCTTCTGTTCGGCCGGCGACGACAGGGCGAGCCGCTCGGCGAGCGTGGCACGCACGAACCAGTGACAGTATTCGCCGGGGACCAGCTGGATGCCGGGCGCATCGACGCGCGGCAGATCGCCGGTCGCGATCCGGCCCAGCAGCCGGGCACGGCTGAGCTGCGTCAGGTCGGCGCGCAGGTCGGCGGCATCGAGGTCGAGCTGCTGCTGGAGGCGCTCGAGTGAGGCGTCCTCCTCGGCCGTCAGCTCGGCATCCTCGAGGGCTGCACCGAGCGCACGCCGGTAGGCGGCAAGCGCGGCCATGCGTGCCTCGGCGCGCGAGATCTCGTGCCGCTCGCGCAGCGCCTCCAGCTCGGCGAACTCCTCGTTCGTGATCACACCGTCGGCCACGGCTTCGAGCAGTCGCGCCCGGTACACCGCGCGTCCGGCTCGGCGGTTGCGTACCAGCAGGATCAGGCCGGCCGCGGCGAGCGCGCCCGCAACCATCAGGCCGAGCGTGAAGTTCGACGGCATGCGCGAACGCTACCCCCCGAGCGTCATCGCGGTCAAGCCGCGGGGGGAATGCGCCGCGCCGCGTGGCGCATAGGGCGTTGGCGGCCGTAGGTTTTCTGCGGGCGGCGGAGGCGCCCCCGCGACTCGTTCCTGTATCCGGAGCACGGCTTGGCGCACACACCGGACACGCTGTCGGCACTGGTCACCCCCGTAGCGGTCGTCGACCTCGACCGCATGGACGCGAACCTGGCGCGGATGGCGGACTATGCGGGCACGCACGGTCTCCATCTGCGGCCGCACACGAAAACGCACAAGTCGCCGGAGCTCGGTGGCGAGCAGATCCGCCGTGGTGCCGTCGGGCTGACGGTCGCGACCGTGCGCGAGGCGCATGTCATGAGTGCAGCCGCCGACGATCTGCTGATCGCGCATCCGCCTGTTGGTGCGGCGAAGCTGGAGCGGCTGCTGGCACTGCCGGAGCACGTCCGCGTGAGCGTCGCCCTCGATTCGCGTGTCGCACTCGACGCCCTCTCGACCGCCGCTGTGCGCGCCGGTCGCACCGTCGGTGTGCTCATCGAGCTCGACCTCGGGATGCATCGCGTCGGCATTCCGGACGTTGCAGGGGCCGTGGCGCTCGTACAGCGTGCGGTCGATGCGCCCGGCCTGGACTGGCGCGGCGTGCTGTTCTACCCCGGCCACATCCGTGAACACGTGCAGGCGCAGGACCGCGCCCTCGCCGAGCTCGAGCAGGCGCTCGCGGAACGGCTGGATGCGTTGCGGGAGCGCGGACTCGTGCCGGAGATCGTGAGTGCAGGCTCGACGCCAACTGCGTTTGCCTCCCACCGCATCGCAGGCATCACCGAGATCCGACCGGGGACGTACATCTTCAATGACCGGACGACCGCCGCGATCGGCGCGTGTGCGTGGGACGACTGCGCGTACACCGTACAGGCGACCGTCGTGAGCACGGCCGTCCGGGGACAGGCCGTCGTCGATGCTGGCTCGAAGGCGCTCGCCCGTGAGGAGCTGCGCGGCGGCGACGCGCGCGGCTTCGGTGCCCTGCTCGATCGTCCGGACGTGGTCGTCCGTTCCCTCTCCGAGGAGCATGGCGTCCTCGACCTCGGCGGCAACTGGCGGCCGGACGTCGGCGAGCGCGTGCACATTGTTCCGAACCACGTGTGCGTGTCGGTCAACCTTCACCCGCGCGTGTACGGCGTCCGCGGCGAACGGATCGAGCGCAGCTGGCCGGTCGCTGCGCGCGGCTGGAACGACTGAGGGATGTGACAGGGCCCGGCAGCGCAAACCACCGAGCCCTGTTTTCTGACGACGCCGGCAACGTTGCCGGCTATGCCTGCAGCAGTTGCCGCAGCACGAACTGCAGAATGCCGCCGTGTCGGTAGTACTTCGCCTCCTGCGGCGAGTCGATGCGGAGGAGCGCATCGAACTCCACCTGACCGCGACCATCCGGGTCGCGCGCGATGACCTTCACCGTGCGTGGTCCGCTCGTCGCCGCGACCGCCGCATCGAGACCGGAGATGTCATAGATCTCCTTCCCCGTCAGTCCGAGTGACTCGTACGACTCACCGGCATTGAACTGCAGCGGCGCGATGCCCATGCCGATCAGGTTCGACCGATGGATGCGCTCGTAGCTCTGTACGATGACCGCGCGCACCCCCAGGAGCAGCGGCCCCTTTGCTGCCCAGTCACGTGACGAGCCCGAGCCGTATTCCTTGCCGGCGATCACGATGAGCGGTACGCCGTCGCGCTGATAGCACATCGCGGCGTCGTAAATGCTCCTCTGATCCCCACCCGGGAGCAGCAGCGTCACACCACCCTCGGTACCGGGCGCGATCTGGTTGCGGAGGCGGATGTTGGCGAACGTGCCGCGCATCATCACCTCGTGGTGCCCCCGTCGCGCACCGTATGAGTTGAAGTCGCGGGGCTGCACGCCCTGTGACATCAGGTACTGCCCGGCCGGGCTGTCGGCCTTGATCGCCCCGGCCGGCGAGATGTGGTCGGTGGTGATGCTGTCACCGACCAGCGCCAGCACCCGGCACCCGGTGAGGTCCTCGACCGGCGCCGGCTCGGCCGGCATGCCGTCGAAGTACGGCGGCAGCCGCACGTAGGTGGACGCGGAGTCCCAGTCGTAGGTGTCGCCGGCCG
>CAYSGF010000314.1:0-5319 GCA_964430275.1 uncultured Gemmatimonadaceae bacterium | reverse complement strand
GACCGGTACGGTGGCGCGCGCCGTGAAGTCGACACCATTAATGCTGCGCTGGATGCGGTACTCCGTGAGCGTGCCGCTCGGTGCGACCCAGACGAGATCGATCGCCGTGTTCGAGACGGTCGTCGCGTTCAGGCCGGTCGGTGCGTTCGGCAGCGTCGTCCCGGTTTGCTCGTTCGTGTAGGCGGAGCAGCCGGTGACGTTGCAGGCGCGGACGCGGTACGTGTAGGCCGTTGCGGGCGTCAGATCGGTGTCGTCAAACGTGGTCGTGCCGACCGGCACGGTCTCGATCAGCGCGAAGCCGCCGGCGCCGCTGCGGCGCTGGATCTCGTAGTCATCGACCGTGCTGGCGGCCGGCGCTGTCCAGTTCAGGTCGATCGTCGTCGTGCCGGGGTTGCTCGCGCCCAGACCGGTCGGTGCACCAGGCGCATTCGGATCCGTAACGGCGGAGTCGCTGCCGCTCGGCGCCGAGCAGCCGGCGCTGTTGCACGCCAGCACCCGATAGAACCAGGTGGCCTCGCCGTCGAGCCCGCTGTCCTGATGGCTCGTCCCGGTAACGGTCGTCAGCAGGGTGAAGCTGCCGGCGGCACCGGTGGCAGAGCGTTCGACGCGATAGTCCACAATCGTGCCGGACGGTGCGGTCCACGACAGGTCGATCGCATCGTTCGATGCGGTCGTCGCCGTGAAGCCGGTCGGCGCGTCGGGCAGTGTGATCGCTGCGTCCGTCGCGCTGAAGGTGGAGCAGCCGCCCGCACTGCAGGCCTCTACACGGTAGGTGTAGGTCGTGGCACCGCTCAGGCCCGCATCATCGAAGGTGACGGTGCCGACCGGTACGGTGGCGCGCGCCGTGAAGCCGCCGCCGCTGATGCTGCGCTCGATGCGGTACTCCGTGAGCGTGCCGCTCGGTGCGACCCAGACGAGATCGATCGCCGTGTTCGAGACCGTCGTCGCGTTCAGGCCGGTCGGCGCGTTCGGCAGCGTCGTCTCGGTCTGCTCGCCCGTGTAAGCGGAGCAATTCGTGACATTGCAGGCGCGGACGCGGTACGTGTAGGCCGTCGCGGGCGTCAGATTGGTGTCGTCAAACGTGGTGGTGCCGGCGGGCACGCTTTCGATCAACGCGAAGTCGCCGGCGCCGCTGCGGCGCTGGACCTCATAGTCTTCGACGGTGCTGCCGGTTGGCGCTGTCCAGCTCAGGTCGATCGTGGTCGTTGTCGGGTTGCTCGCGCTCAGACCGGTCGGTGCACCCGGCGCATTCGGATTCGTCGTCTCATTGTCGGCAGCGCTCGTCGTGCAACCCGTAACGTTGCACGCGAGCACGCGATAAAAGTAGGTAGTGCTGGGGTTGAGCCCCGTGTTCTGGAAGCTGAATACGCCACTGCCGACGGTATCGATCGGCGCAAACGGTCCGCCGCCGTTGAGCGAGCGCTCGATGACGTACTCCGCGACTGCGCCGGACGCAGCTAGCCAGTTCACATCGATACGTGTGTTCGACACGGTCGTCGCGCTGACACCTGTCGGTGTGCCCGGCGCGTCCGGGTTCGTCGTTGCGCTCGCGGTCGCGTTGGGAGAGCAGCCCGTAACGTTGCAGGCACGGACGCGGTAGTCGTACGCGGTCGCCGGGGCGAGTCCCTCGTTCTCGAACGCGGTGACGGCGTCGTCGACCGTATCGATCGCTGCGAACGTGCCGGTGCCACCCGGCGCACGCTCGATGATGTAGTCGGCGACGACCCCTGACGCGGCCGTCCAGTCCAGGTCGATGCGTGTGTTCGAGATGGTGGTGGCCGTCAGGCCAGTGGGCGAGCCGGGCGTGTTCGGGTGCGTAGTCGCGGACGTCCCGGTCGCGTCCGAGCAGCCCGTGATGTTGCAGGCCCGGATCTCGTAGAAGTACAGCGTGTTCTGGGTCAGTCCTGTGCTCTGATAGGTCAGCACACCGCCGGCGACGGAATCGATGATTGCGAACGGTCCACCCGCGTTCGTGCTGCGCCGGATCTCATAGTCCTCGACCGTGCCCGGCGCGGCATTCCATTCCAGGTCGATGCGCGTCGTCGAGAACGGCGTGGCGGTCGCGCCGGACGGTGCGCCGGACAGGTTCGGGTTCGTCTCGTCGGACGCCGTCGCGCTCGGTGCCGAGCAGCCGCTGCCGTTGCAGGCACGGATGCGGTAGAAGTATGTCGTTTCGGGTGTGAGGCCGGTGCTTGCGAACGTCACCTCATCGTCGCCGAGCTCGGCGATTTCGGCGAACGGGCCAGCCGCCGCCGTCGCGCGCTCGACGCGGTAGCCATCGTCGACGCCGCCGACGGCGTTCCAGCTCAGGTCGATACGGTCGAACGATGCGGTGACCGCACTCAGGCCCGAGGGCGCCGCGGGACGTGTCGTGGCTGCGCCGAGTACCTCAGCCGAGCAGCCGCCGGCGTTGCAGGCGACGACCTCATAGATGTGGAAGGTGGCAGCCGCCAGCTCGGTGTCGGCATACGAGGTCGTGCCGCCGGGCACGATGTCGTGCGGTTCCGGCGTGCCGAAACCGACACTGCGCCGGATCCGGTACTCATCGACGATTCCGGCCGGCGCGGTCCACGTCACATCGATCTGCGAGCTGGACGGCGCGGTGACGTTCAGGCCGGTGGGCGCGTCCGGCGCCGTCGTGGCGCTCGGTGTATTGCTGAATGTCGAGCAGCCGCCAGCGTTGCACGCCTGCACGCGATACGTGTACTGCGTCGCTGGCGTGAGCCCGGAGTTCTGATAGCTCGTCGTGCCAGTCGGCACCGTGTCGAGAACAGTGAAGGCGCCGGCGCCGATCCGCCGCTCGATCACGTACTCGACGATCGCGCCGCCCGGAGCATTCCAGCCAAGGTCGATCTGCGTCGTCGATACGGTCGTCGCGGACATGCCCGTAGGCGCATTCGTTCGCGTCGTCGCGCTCGTCGTGTTGCTGTAGGGCGAGCAGCCGTTCACGTTGCATGCGCGGACCTGGTACTCGTATGCGGTACCGGCCGTGAGGCTCGTGTTCTGGTAGGCCAGCGTGGCGTCCGGTACGACGTCGATCTGCGCAAACGCGCCCGCGCCGGTTCGCCGCTCGATGCGGTACTCGTCCACGGCGCCTGCCGCAGCGCCCCAGGTCAGGTCGATGCGGACGTTCGAAACCGTCGTCGCGGCGAGGCCGGTCGGTGCTTCCGATGTGGCCGGGTTCGTCGTCTCCGATGCCACGTTGCTCGCACCCGAGCAGCCTGTAACGTTGCAGGCGAGCACGCGGTAGGAGTACTCGGTGTCAGCGCTGAGTGCACCGTTCTGATACGACGTCGCCGGTGCGTCGACCACATCGATCTGGCCGAACGTGCCGCCCGCGCCGGTCCGCCGCTCGATGCGATACTCGTCGACGATGCCACCCGGCGCCGTCCAGCCGAGGTCGATGCGGCTGTCCGACACCGTCGTGGCGTTCAGTGCGGTCGGTGCCGCGGGGGCGTTCGGGTGCGTCGTGCCGGACTCCGGGGCACTGTAAGCGCCGCAACCGGTCACATTGCACCCGCGGACGCGGTAGAAGTACTGCGTGTTGCCGCTCAGGCCCGTGTTCTGGAAGGACGTCACACCGGACGCGGTCGAATCGATCACCGTGAACGGCCCGCCCGCACTCGTACCACGCTCGATCACGTAATCGACGACGACGCCCGTCGGCTCGCCCCAGCTCAGGTTGAGCTGCGTGTTGGAAGCTGTGGTCACCGTCAGGCCGGTCGGCGCGCCCGGCACGTTCGGGTTCGTCGTCGCACTCGCCGGGCCCGCGTACCCGGAGCAGCCCGTGACATTGCAAGCGCGGATCTGGTAGAAGTACTGGGTGCCGCCGCTCAGTTCGGTATTCTCGAAGCTGGTCTCGGAGCCGTCGAGCACTTCGAGTTGTGTGAACGGTCCACCCGAGGACGCGGCGCGCTCGAGCTCGTACGTCTCGATCGTTCCTGCTCCGGCCGTCCACGCCAGGGCGATGCGTGTGTTCGAGAAGGTCGTTGCCGTCAGGCTCGCCGGTGTGGCTGGTGCATCCGGGTTCGTCGCCGCCGATGCCTGACCGCTGGGCGCCGAGCAGCCGGTCTCGTTGCACGCGACGATCCGGTAGAAGTACGTGGCATCGGGTGCGAGGCCGTCCGTGTCCTGGAAGGCAGTCGCGCTGCCGGGCACATCGTTGTCGATCGCCGTGAACGCTCCGCCGGACGAGGTCGCCCGCTCGATCCGGTAGGTGTCCACACTGTCCGGTGCGGCCGTCCAGCTCAGGTCGATGCGCGTGTTCGAGACGGTCGCCGCGCTCAATCCGGTCGGCGCTGCCGGCGCGTTCGGATCCGTCGTGGCGGATGCAACCGCGGTGTACGCCGAGCAACCGGTGATGTTGCATGCACGGACACGGTAGTGATAGCTCGTCCCGCCGCTCAGGCCCATGTCCTGGAACGTCGTCATCCCGGTTGCGGTCGAATCGATGACCGTGAACGGGCCGCCGGCGTTCGTGCCTCGCTCGATGACGTAGTCGGCCACCGTGCCAGTTGCCGCGCTCCAGGACAGGTCGATCCGCACGTTGGACGCTTCCGCAGCGCTCAGCCCGGTCGGCGCGCCCGGCGCATTCGGATGCGTCGTCGCCGCTGCGATCGTACTCGCCGGCGAGCAGCCCGTCACGTTGCAGGCGAGCACCTCGTAGCCGTACTCGGTGGCCGGGATGAGTCCCGCGTTCTGGTACGCCAGGACACCGCTTGCCACGGAGTCGATCACGGAGAAGGAGCCACCCGCGCCCGTGCGTCGACGAATCACGTACTCCGTGACCGTGCCGCTCGCCGTGTTCCAGGCCAGGTCGATACGTGTGTTCGAGAACGTGGTTGCTGCGAGTCCACCCGGCGTGCCCGGCGCATCCGGATTCGTCGTTGCCTGTGCCGTACCGCTCGCCGCAGAGCAGCCCGTCACGTTGCACGCGATGACGCGGTAGATGTAAGTGTTGTCCGCGTCGAGGCCGGTATCCAGATAGCTCAGTTCGCCGCTCGGGACGCGATCGATCTCGGCGAACGTGGCCGCCGAGGCAAGCCTTCGCTCGATCGCGTACTCGGCGACGATGCCCGCTGCGGCGTCCCACGCCAGATCGACGCTCGTGTTCGAAGCCGTCGTCGCCGACAGACCGGTCGGTGCAGCCGGCGTGTCGGGGTCCGTCATGGCGGACGCCTGCCCGCTCGCATCCGAGCAGGCCGTGACGTTGCAGGCGAGGATGCGGTAGAAGTACGTCGTGTTGCCGGCGAGTCCGGTGTTCTGATAGCTGAGCACGTCATTGTCGACAGTATCGATCGGCGCGAACGGCCCGCCGCC
>CAYSGF010000313.1:0-19110 GCA_964430275.1 uncultured Gemmatimonadaceae bacterium | reverse complement strand
GGCGACGCAGATCGGCAGCCGCCTGGTCGGCGTGCTCTATATCCTCGACGAGCCGTCCATCGGTCTGCACCAGCGCGACAACGAGCGTCTGCTCGGCACGCTCAAGGAGCTGCGCGATCTCGGCAATACCGTGCTCGTCGTCGAGCACGACCGCGACACGATCCAGCAGGCCGACTACATCATCGACCTGGGTCCGGGCGCCGGCCGCCATGGCGGCGAGGTCGTTGCCGTGGGCGACTACCAGACCGTGCTCGCCAGCAAGCGCTCGCTCACGGCGCAGTACCTGCGCGGCGAGCGCGAGATCGCGACACCGAAGCAGCGTCGCCCGCGCACCGCCGGGCGCGAGCTCGTCGTCCGCAATGCGCGCCAGCACAACCTGCGCGGCATCGATGTCGCCTTCCCGCTGGGCACCTTCACCGCCGTGACCGGGGTGAGCGGCTCGGGGAAGAGCACACTCGTCAATGACATCCTCTACGCTGCCCTGGCACGCCACTACTACAAGGCAAAGACGGTCGCCGGTGCGCACTCCGGTATCGACGGGCTCGATCACATCGACAAGGTGGTCGACATCGATCAGTCGCCGATCGGTCGGACCCCGCGCTCGAACCCGGCGACGTATACCGGTCTCTTCACGCCGATGCGGGCGCTGTTCGCCGAGCTGCCCGAATCGAAGATCCGCGGCTACGCGCCCGGCCGATTCTCCTTCAACGTGAAGGGCGGCCGCTGCGAATCGTGTCAGGGCGACGGACTCATCAAGATCGAGATGCACTTCCTGCCGGACGTATACGTGCCGTGCGACGTCTGCCGCGGCCGCCGCTACAACCGCGAAACCCTGGAAGTCTTCTATCGCGGCCGCACGATTGCGGACGTGCTGGAGATGACCGTCGACGAGGCGCTCGAGTTCTTCGACGCCGTGCCGTCCATCCGCCAGAAATTGCAGACCCTGTCCGATGTCGGCCTCGGCTACATCCATCTCGGCCAGTCGGCGACCACGCTGTCGGGCGGCGAGGCGCAGCGGGTCAAGCTCGCGACGGAGCTGTCGCGCCGCGATACCGGAAGTACGCTGTACATTCTCGACGAGCCAACGACCGGTCTGCACTTCGAGGACGTGCGCATGCTGCTCGACGTGCTGCACCGGCTCGTCGACCGCGGCAACACGGTCGTCGTGATCGAGCACAACCTGGAAGTCATCAAGACGGCCGACTGGCTGATCGACCTCGGCCCGGAGGGCGGGAGTGGTGGTGGTGCGGTGGTCGCCGAGGGCACCCCCGAGGAGGTCGCGGCGAACCCGGTCTCCCACACCGGCCGGTTTTTGGCCGATCTGCTCGGCCTCGCCGCGGTCGGCTGACCCCGCGATTCCGGTATCTCGTCACGCCGAACGATACGCGCGGCACCCGATTTGTCTTGACCGGGGCTGCGCGATCGTTCTATCGTGGCAAGCATCAGAGCCGCGCGCGCAACGCGGTGCTGACCTCTCCCCGTAGGTCCTGCCCAAGGCTGACGCGCCGCGCGCCACGCCATCAGTGCGCTTGTTGCGCTGCGAGACGCACAACGTCCCGCGGTGCAGGTGATGACCCCTACCTTTCGTGGAGGCGTGCATGGACTGGAGTCGGCGTGTACGAATGACCCTGCTGGCGGCCCTGGGCGTTTTCGCTTCAGGGGCGATCGGCGCGCCGCTCGAGGCGCAACAGGGATCCGTCGGTGGCATCGTCGTGGCGGAGTCGAGTGGCCAGCCGCTGGCGGGCGCCAGTATCGAGCTGGTCGGCACCACGCGCGGGACGCTGACGACCAACGAAGGCCGGTTCCTGCTCACGGGCGTGACCGGTGAGGTGCGGCTGCGGGTGACGATGATCGGCTATCACGCGGAGTCGTTGACTGCGCAGGCCGGCGTCGCGGACCTGCGGATCGAGCTGGCGGAGTCGGCCATCGAGCTCGACCGCGTGGTCGTCACGGGCACGGCGGGCGGACAGACGGCCCGTGCCCTCGGGAATACGGTCACGCAGGTCGACGCAGCGGAAATCGTCGACAAGGCGCCCGTCGGCAGCGTATCGGAGTTGCTGAACGGGCGGGCGGCTGGCGTGACGATCATCCAGACGACCGGCATGCTGGGCGGCGGCAGCCGTGTCCGGATCCGCGGCGCGGGCAGCTTCTCGCTCTCGAACGAGCCGCTCGTTTACGTGGACGGCGTCCGCGTGAACAACTCGCAGGCGACCGGTCCGATCAGCCAGGCCTTCGGCTCCCGTCCCATCTCTCGCTGGAACGACATCAATCCCGAGGACATCGAGAGCATCGAGATCATCAAGGGCCCTGCGGCTGCGACGCTGTACGGCACCGAGGCGTCCAACGGCGTGATCCAGATCATCACGAAGCGGGGCACAGCGGGCGCTCCGCGCTTCAGCTTCTCGATGAAGCAGGCGGCGCAGTGGTGGAATCCGGAGGATCAGCTCTGGAGAAACTACGGCATGGTCGATGGTGAGATCGAGTCGATCGACATTGTCGAGCTGGAGAACGAACGTCTCGGCAGCTGCGTGCGTGAGCCCGACGACTTCTTCACGGCATGCCCGGTGGAGTCGATCTGGCGGACCGGCCACCTGCAGAACTACGACCTGAGCGTGGCCGGCGGCAGCGATCGTGTCCGTTACTTCGCGTCCGGCGGGTTGGAAAACAGCACTGGTGTCGAGCGTGAGAACGACCGCAAAATGTACAATGGCCGCCTGAACGTCACGGCGACACCGTGGGACGCGGTCGAGGTCAGCGGCAGCATCGGTTATGTTACGGGTCGCACCGACCTGAGCTGGGAGGCGGGCGGCGGCGGTCCGACCTGGACGACGTACTACGCCCAGCCCCAGCGCCTGAACACGGCGCAACGCGGGTTCTATAGCTGGACGCCGGAGATGTACTGGGAGGCCGCGGACACGTGGCAGGATGTGGATCGCACCACGCTCAGCTTCGGCATCAACCACCGTCCGTTCACCTGGCTGAATCATCGTCTGAACGTGGGACGCGACGTCACGCGTGAGGAGGATGTCGAGATCCAGTACAACGATCCTCGCTGGCTCGAGATCTCGTCGGGTGCCGACATCGGCTACAAGGAGATGTGGAGCCGCCAGATCGCGTACACGACGGCCGACTACGCGGCGAACTTGACGTTCGACGTGAACACCGACATCAACTCGGTCACCTCCGTGGGCGGTCAGCTCTACCGCCGCGACTACTCGCACGTCTACGCCTACGGCGAGAACTTCCCGGTGCCGGGCCTCTCGGGCATCGAGGCGACGACACAGGGCCGCGTCAACAGCGAGTCGAAGATCGAGAACGTTACCCTGGGCGCCTTCATCCAGCAGCAACTCGGCTGGAGGAACCGGCTCTTCCTCACTGCCGCGATCCGGGCGGACGACAACAGTGCGTTCGGTGAGGAGTTCGACCTCGTGAAATACCCGAAGTTGAGCGCGGCGTGGGTGCTCAGCGAGGAGCCGTTCTTCAACCTCGGTGCGGTCAACACGCTCAAGCTGCGCGCGGCATACGGCGAATCCGGCCAGCAGCCGGATGCGTTCGTGGCACTGCGTACGTTCGATCCCGCGCCCGGCCCGGGTGGCAGTGGCACCGTAACGCCGCTCAACCTCGGCAACCCGGACCTGGGGCCGGAACGCGGCAAGGAGATCGAGTTCGGGTTCGACGCGGCGCTGTTCGATGATCGGCTCGGCATCGAGGCCACGTACTACAACCAGCGCACCACGGACGCGATCCTGCTGCGCGAGATCGCACCGTCCACCGGATTCTCGGGGACGCAGTACGTGAATGCCGGTGAGATCGCGAACAGCGGGTTCGAGGTGCTGGTGCGCGGCGAGCCGTGGCGCACCGAGCAGCATGCACTCGAGGTCTCCTTCAACGCCGCGACGAACAGCAACGAGGTGAGGAGCCTCGGTGACGTGACGGACGAGAATTTCATCAGTGCCGGCACGTACATGCGCCATCAGATCGGCACACCGGTCGGCGCCTGGTATGGCCGCAAAGTCGTCAGCGCGACGATGGACGGTGCCAGCAATATCACCGAGGCGCTGTGTGACAACGGTGAAGGTGGCACGGTCGCGTGCAGTCAGGCACCGAACGTCTACCTCGGGCGTCAGGTGCCGAAGTTCGAAGGTGGCTTCAACTCCACGCTCACGCTGTTCGAGCGCGTGCGGCTCTTCGGTCAGCTCGATTTCAAGACTGGCTTTCACAAGCTGGACGGCAACTTCCGAGTGCGGTGCGTGCTCTTCATCATGTGCCGCGAGAACTTCTATCCGCAGGAGTTCCCGGCCACGACCATCGCCGAGATCCGTAGCGCCTACGAGTCCGGTATGATCAAGCCGGCTGATTTCGCGAAGCTGCGCGAGGTATCGATCTCCTATCTGGTGCCGAGCCAGTACGCCGCGCGGGTCGGCGCGAGCGACCTGAGCATCACGCTCGCCGGCCGCAACCTGGCGACGTGGACGAAGTTCCCGGGGTTGGAACCGGAGTCCGTATTCAACAGCGGCAACCGCGGCGGCCACGCCCTCTGGGAGCAGAACACGCTGCCGCAGCTCAAGCAGTTCGTCGCCACCCTCAACGTGACCTTCTGAGGAGGGCGGCATGAGTGAACACACGAACCTGGAACAGCGAACCTTGACGATGAGGATGACCGCGATGCATCGACTGCGGCGTTTCCCCAAGCCGGCCGCGCTGGGCCTCGCCCTGAGCGTCGGACTGGCCGCGTGCGATCTCGACAGCCTGCTCGATGTCGAACCGGTGGACCAGGTCCCTGCGGAAGGGCTGACCACGCCGCAGAACGCGCGCCTGCTCGTCAACGGTGCGATCGCGGATTTCGAGTGCGCGTACGGATCGTATGTCGCGCTCACGGGTGTGCTGGCGGGGGAGATGCTGGACGCGACCTCGACAGCCGCCCGCTGGAACGTCGATCGCCGCCTCTTCGATACGCCAACCGCCGAGTCGCAGTATGCGACCTTCGGTTGTACGGCGCTCGGCGTCTACACGCCGCTGTCGACGGCCCGCTTCTCCTCCGAGAACATTCTGGACGCACTGCGGGGTTGGAGCGATGCGGAGCTGGCCGACCTCGGCCACGACCGCGACGAACTGCTCGCCGAGGCGGCCGCGTACAATGGCTACTCCTACCTGCTGCTTGCGGAAGGCTTCTGCTCCGCGGCGATCGACCTGTCCACGGAGATGATGCCGGCCCAGTTGTTCGGGATCGCAGTCGACCGGCTCGAGGAAGCGGAGGCAGCCGCGCGGGCCGCGAACCGCACCGACCTCGTGAATCTTGCGCTGGTCGGGCAGGCGCGGGCGCATCGGGGGCTGAACGACGCTGCCGGGGCGCTGGCAGCGGCCCAGCAAGTGGATGCGGGCTTCCGATACGACGCGGAGACGGCCACCGACTTTTCGATCCGGCAGAACCGGATCTTCGCGTCCAATGGCCCGCAGCCGCTCGGCGGTCAGGGCCTTTCCGTGGGGTGGGAGTACCATCACTACGATCATTTCGGTGCCGCGGACCCGCGTGTCGCGGTCTCCGACTCGATCGGACTGGGCCCCGACCAGACGACGCCGATGTTCTACCAGGAGAAGTATACGGAACTCGATGACCCGATCCGGATCGCGAGCTACGAGGAGGCCCAGCTCATCATCGCGGAATTCGCCGATGGCGCTACAGCGGAAGCGATCATCAACGACTTCCACGCGGACGCAGGCCTGCCGCCCGTCGACTTCAGCGGGATGACGGATGCCCAGATCCTGGATCACGTGATCGAGGAGCGTCGCTCCGTGCTGTTCCTCGAGGGGCACCGTCTCGAGGACGTGGAGCGCAATGATCTCGATCGGTTCCCGGCACCGGGAACCCCGCATCGCAAGGGTCAGGCGTACGGCGATGCGCGCTGCTTTCCGCTACCCGACGTGGAGATCCGAAACAACCCGAACATCTGATCGGGTGGTCTTGCGCAGTCGAAGGGCGGGTGCCAGGAAGGGCCCGCCCTTTGACTTGTGTAGAGCGATGGTGCGATGGCAGATTCGGGGACGGAAACCGGTCAGCGCATTCGGCCGTAAGTGAACGGACGGACCACGCGGGCATGCCCCCGATGCCCGGGACGTACTCAGAGGAGCCGACATGACCACGCGCGATGACATCGAAAGCTATCTCATCCGGATGGACGTCGATTACGAGGAGATCGAAGAATCCATGTGGGTGATCCGGACGCCGGAGGGTAGTGCGCCCGTCGTCGTCGACTATTCACCACCGCTCGTTCTGCTGCGTCTGAAGGTCATGGACCTGCCTGCGGACGCCGACGACAGCCGCCTCGCGGGGTTCTACCGGCGCATGCTCGAGCTGAATGCCGGCGACATCGTGCACGGCAGCTACGGCATCGAGGCGCAGGAAGTCATCCTGTCGGATGCGCTCGAGCTCGAGGACCTCGATTTCAGCGAGCTGCGCAGCTCCTACGAGAGCATGATGCTCGCCGCATCGAGCCACCTTCCGGCGCTGGCCGGCCTCGTTCCTGTCGCGCAGGAGGGATAAACCAACATGGGCATCTGGCAGAAGCTGTCGACCCTGCTTCGCTCGAACATCAATGATGCGATCGCGCGTGCCGAGAACCCGGAGAAGATGCTGAACCAGGTTCTGATCGACATGCGCGAGCAGCTCGCGAAGGCGAAGCAGGAGGTCGCCGTCGCGATTGCCGACGAACGGAAGCTGCGCGCACAGCTCGAGGAGGAGCAGAAGCTCGCAGGCGACTGGGAGCACCGCGCGGTGCTCGCCGTGCGGGAAGGCCGCGACGACCTCGCGAAGCAGGCGCTGCTGCGCCAGCAGGAGCACGGCGAGCGGGCCGTTGCACTCGAGGAGACGTGGCGCCGCCAGTACGAGGAGACGGAGCGCCTCAAGGAGTCACTGCGCCAGCTCAACGACAAGATCGAGGAGGCAAAGCGCAAGAAGAACCTGCTGGTCGCGAAGCAGAAGCGGGCGCAGGCGCAGAAGCGCATCCATGAGACCATGGCTGGCCTGAGCGATCGCTCCGCATTCGACACCTTCGAGCGCATGGCCGAGAAGATCGAGGAATCCGAGCGCCGCACGCTCGCCGCCGCCGAGGTCGCAGAAGCCCTCGGCACGGATCACCTGGAACAGGAATTCCAGAAGCTGAAGCCCGCGAACGAGGCCGTCGAGTACCGACTGCTCCAGCTCAAGGAGCGCATGGGCGTGCTCGGCCCCGGCAGCGCCGAGCGCGCCGCCCTGCAGAGCGGCAATGCGCGTAGCGAGTCCGAGGATGCTCAGGACGCCGGTGTCGTGAAGGATGCGGAGATCGAAGAAGAAACGTAATTGGTGAATTGGTAAATTGGTGAATTGGTGAATCGGCGGGGGCATCACGTCCCGCGGCCGAATTCACCAATTCACCCATTCACCAATTCGCTCCGAACGAAGTGAGGAGCAGGATGAAGGGCCGCCCGTACGCCATGCTCATTGCGACGGTGTTCACCGTCCTGCTGCTGCTGTTCCTCTACAACATCGCGGAGATCCTTCTCCTTCTCTTCATCGCGATCCTCTTCTCGATCTACCTGAGTGCCATCACGGACGCGCTGCAGCGGCGGCTTCATGCGCCGCGCGTGGCGGGGCTGCTGATGGCACTGCTGCTGACGGGCGTGGGCGTGTTCGGCATCGGCTACCTGATCGTGCCCCCCGTGCTGATCCAGACGCAGGCGATTCTGCAGACGATGCCGGCGCTGATGCAGGGGTGGGAGCGCGAGCTCATCGAGCTCTCGCGCGACCAGCCCTTCATCGGGCAGATGCTGGGACAGCTGGAGGAGGGGGAGAGCTACGTCGCGAACATCATGGGCGAGGTCAGCGGCTACTTCCGCGGGCTGCTGCCGTACGTCTTCAGTGGTGCCGGCTTCCTGATCGAGCTGGTCAGCGTGCTCGTGATGGGGATCTACTTCGCGTTGCGGCCGTCCGTCTATCGCGAAGGCTTCATCGTGCTGTTCCCGCCGGTGCACCGCGAGCTGGTCCGTGACATTCTCGGCGACCTGGCGCGGACCCTGAAGGCGTGGATCGTCGGCCAGATCCTGGCCATGACGGTCCTCGGCATTCTGACCTGGATCGGGCTCGAGCTGCTGAACGTACCCTATGCCCTGGCGTTCGGCGTGTTCACGGGCGCGGTCGCGATCGTACCGTTCTTCGGCACACTCGTATCCACACTGCTGCCGGCGCTGTTCGTGCTCGGCAGCACCGGCGCGCTCCACGCCCTGCTCGTCGCCCTGCTCGGCGTGGTCGTGCATATCATCGAGGCGAACATCGTCGCGCCCATGATCATGGAGCGGCAGGTGCATCTGCCGCCGGTTCTCTCCATCCTGTCCGTGCTGGTGATGGCGCACCTGCTGCACCTGGTCGGCCTGCTGGTCGCCGTGCCCGTGCTGTGCGTGGTCATGGTCATCGCGCGGCGCGTCTACGTGCACCGCGTGCTGGAAGGGAAGGGCTTCCGGCGCGCAATCCGCGACCGCCCCATCGAGGTTCGCCTGCCCGGGGATGGTGCCGTGCTCGTGCATCCCGCGGGCATGGAGCAGTCCGTACCGGCGATGCTGGAGGGCTGAGCGCTCTCAGCGCTGGCCTGCGCCGAGCCGGACCAGCCTGCCGTTCTCGAAGATCGCGAGCAACCGTGCATCGGCCTCAGCGCCCGCGCGGAGCACGAAATCCGCGGGTGCTCCGGGGCGCAGCGCGGGCGCGCCGCCGAGCGTGTCGAGCGCAGCCGGCCCGATGTGGATGAAGGCATCCGCCGCATCGAAGTCGTCTCGACCGACGACGGCTTCCAGGTCACCGATCTCCACGATCTCCGCTTCATCGCGCGCCAGCAGTCCGTCCCGCACGTCGATCGCGAGATCCGCGCGGTAGGGCTGCAGTCCGGGAACGATCACGGTTCCGCCGCGGATGACGAGATCGCGCACGGACCGGCCGTTCTCCGGCAGCTCGGTGTATCGCGCGATCGGCGTCTCCAGATAGCTGCCCGTCGCAATCGCATCGAACGCGCGTGTGAGAAGCACGAAGTTCGTGCGCCGCAGCACCTGCTTCTCGGGATCGTCCGCCCAGCCGCCGCTCTCCACGAGGACCGTGCTCGTGCCCCACTGCTGCACGAGGTCGCCGAACGCCCGCGGATTGTAGCTGTCGTCGTAGCGTGTCACGTGACCGGGTACGATCGCCTCGGCGGCGTCGCGCAGGGTCGCGGCCAGGTGCTTCGCGCGCCGTGCGACGATGGGGTCAGTGCCCGGCTCGTCGGCCGCTGGCGCGAGCAGCGCGATCGCGGCAAGACGCTCGCTGCTGCCGACACGGGTGCGCGGGTTCTGGTCGTGCAGGTTGAAGCCGAAGACCGGCTGGAAGCGCTCGTGCGTCGACTTGAGCGCGCGCGCCTCGGGTGTCGAGAGGACGCGCGCATCGCGGTTCACGTCGATGCCATACGCATTGTGCCGGCGGAAGCGCTCGGCGCCGTCCGGATTCAGCATGGGAATCATCAGGATCGTGAGCGAGTCCGCCCACACGGACGCGCGCGCATCGGGCTCGGCCATGTAGTGGACGAGATCGGCGAGCGCCATCGTGGCCGTCGACTCGTCCCCGTGCATCTGCGACCAGAGCAGCACGGTGGTCGGCCCATCTCCGTAGCGCAGCAGGTAGAGCGGGCGGCCCTCGGCGGAGCGGCCGATCTCCTCCCGTCGTACCCGCTCACCGAGGAATGCCTCGAGCGTGCGCCAGTAGTGCTCGTGCGGCACGCGCCGGTAGCCGACATCAGCAACGAGCACACGTGCGTGCGCGTCGATGAGTGAGTCGATCGCCGCGTCGCCCGTGTGCGCCGGGAGACTCCAGCCGGCGCCCGTGACGTGCTCCCACACGATCCGGGACAGGTCCGCCGCCGTGCGCGCGCCCGCCTCCGTGTCGTCGAAGCCGCGCGTCAGGACCACGAGCACATAGGCCGCGCGGCCCGGCGGGTAGACGATCGCGCCGTCGTGCTGGATGCGTGTGATCCAGCCCGTCTTGTTGGCCACCCGCGTGCCGGCAGGCAGCCCTGCCGGGATCATGTCGTCGAATTCCTGCCGCGCCAGGATCGCGATCCCGGTATCGCATGCGGCCGCACTGATCAGCCGGCAGCGCGCGAGCGCTTCGAGAACCCGGGCGAACGCGTCGGCCGTCGTCGTGTTGTTCATGCCGCGCTCGTACGCGGGGATGTCCTCCACCCCGCGCAGCACGTTCATGCCGCCTGCACCGATGGGCTTCAGCGTCGCGCGTACGTCGGCGGCGGGGAAGCGCTCCAGCATGATGTTCGTCGCCAGGTTGGAGGAGCGCGTGATCATGCGCTCCAGCAGCTCCTGCACGGTTGCCGTTCCGCCAATGCGTTCGTATAGCGCGCTGTCGCTGTCGTCCTCGGGTGAGAGCTGGTAGGTGCTGCTGTCCACGATGCTGCGGAACTCGTTCGTCACGGTAACCGGTTCGTCCAGGCGCAGCGTGCCGCTGTCGTGGCGGCGCAGTGCCTCCAGCAGAACCGGCACCTTCATCGTGCTGGCGGCGTGCATGACGACGTCGCCGTCGATCGAGATCCGGCGTCCCGTCTCGAGATCGACGAATGCGACGGCGATCTCCGCCGACTCCTGCGCGATCCGCGCCCGCAGCGCGCCTTCGAGCACGGCGCTCGGGGCGGGTCCTGCCGCAGCGGCAGTGGCCGGGCTCGGCACGGCGACGGGGGTCGCCGGAGGTGCACTGGCACATGCGACGGCAATGAACGATGCGAGCAGCATCACGAAGCGGCTGCGCGCTGCATGCAGGGGTCTCACGTGCGGCATCACAATGGTCCTCTGGTGATCAGTCGTAGAGCAGGTACGGTGCGCGCTGTGTCCGGAAGGCGTCCGTCTGCGCGTCCCAGCCGGTGGTGATCGACGCCATGCTCGCACCCTGGCGGATCGCCGCGCGCACCTCGCCGGTACCGGCCAGTCGATCGAAGTGCGCTTCCCGGAACGAAAGCGAATCGGCGTGCAGTGCCTGGATTGCGACGAGTGTGGCGACGGCGGTCCGCGCCGGGTCATACGTCGCGCGGTCCGCAACGGTGTAGCGGATGCCGCGCACCTCGATGCCGGCGTATTTGCCATCGCCTGGCGCCTGCGGAACGAACGAGACGGTGTCGAATGCCACGCCCGGCAGCCGCAGCGCACGGAGCCGCTCGATCACGGCGCCGGCGTCGAGCCACGGCGCGCCGATCTGCTGGAATGCGGCGGGCGTCCCCCGGCCGACGGACAGGTTCGTCCCCTCGAAGAGGCATGTGCCCGGATAGTGCGCGGCACTCTCGAGCGTGGGCATGTTCGGGGATGGCGCTCGCCAGTGGAGCGCTGTTTCGTCGAGCCATTCGTCGCGTTGCCAGTCGATGGCGGGCACGACGTGCAGCCGCGCGCCGATGCCGTGCTCCGCGTTCAGGTAACGCGCCATCTCGCCGACCGTCATGCCGTGGCGCATGGGGACGGGGTAGAGCCCGACGAACGTCGCGTAATCAGGATCGAGCACGTTGCCCTGGACGAGCGCACCGCCGATCGGGTTCGGCCGGTCCAGCACGACGAACTGCCGGCCGTGCTCGGCCGCCGCCTGCATGGCGAGCGCCATCGTCCAGATATAGGTGTAGTAGCGTGCGCCGATGTCCTGGATGTCGAACACGAGCGCATCGACATTCACGAGCATCCTTTCCGAGGGTGCACGTGTCTCACCATACAGGGAGTGGATTGGCAGGCCGGTGCGCTCGTCGCGCCCGCTCGCCACCGACTCGCCAGCCTCGGCGGCGCCGCGGATCCCGTGCTCGGGGCTGAACAGGGCGACGAGCTCCAGCTCGGGATGCGCGTGCAGCACGTCGATGGTGCTGCGGCTGCCGTCGGCGGTGGTGCCGGTATGGTTGGTGATGAGGCCGAGACGCAGTCCACGGAGTTCGCCCGGCCCTTCGGCGATGAGGCGCTCGATGCCGGGGCGCGCGCCACCCGGGCCGCTCGACGCACTGGCCGCCCCGTCCGTCTGCGCCTCAGCCAGCCGAGGCCGCTCCGACGAACTCGTACAGGCCAACGCAAACATCAGTGCCGAAGCGGTGTATTGCCTGTTGCGCACGCGTCGTCTACGATCGTGCGAGGCTCCGCGAAGAGATCCTGCAGCCGCCCGTCGTGGCTGTCTCCCGTGCTGGAGTAGTCGATGCAAGCCAGCCTCCGTCCCCTTGCAGTCCTGCTCGTGTATGCTGCCTGTGCGCCCGCACCGGCACGCACGGTGCCCGCTGCACCGGTACCCGCCACTCAGCCGAACGCCGAAGCGTGGGTGGAGAGTACGCTCGCCCGCATGAGTGTGCGGGAGAAGGTAGGACAGCTCGTCGTGCCGCGCATCTCCGGCAGCTACGTCGCCGAGCACGGCCGGGGCTTCGAGCAGATGCGACGCTGGGTCACCCAGGACCACATCGGCGGCGTCATCGTCTCGATCGGGCCGCCGCTCGGGATTGCGGCCAAGCTGAACGCGCTGCAGCGGCTCACGGATGTGCCCCTGCTCGTCACGGCGGACATGGAGCACGGTCCCGGGCAGATCCTGCGCGGTGGCACCGTGCTGCCGTATGGCCTCGACAACGGCGGCGCTACCCGGTTTCCGCCGCTTATGGCACTGGGGGCTACCGGCGACACCCGTTTTGCCCGGGAACTGGGACGGATCACGGCACTGGAGGGCCGCGCTGCCGGCGTACACGTCACGTTCGCGCCGGTCGTCGACGTGAACAACAACCCGGGCAATCCGATCATCAACGTGCGCAGCTATGGTGCCGATCCGCAGCTCGTCGCGCGATTCGCGCAGGCGCACGTGCGCGGCGTGCAGGAGCATGGCATGCTCGCGACCGCGAAGCATTTCCCCGGCCACGGAGACACGAGCCGCGACTCGCACGTCGAGCCCCTCGTGATCGGTGTCGACCGCGCGCGGGCGGATAGCGTCGAGCTGGTGCCGTTTCGCGCGGCCGTCGACGCCGGCGTCGCCGCCGTGATGACCGCGCACATCGCGTTTCCCGCACTCACCGGCGATCGCATCCCGGCGACCCTGAACCCGAAGCTGCTCGCAGGGCTCCTGCGCGAGGAGATGAAGTTCGAAGGGTTGATCTTCACCGACGCGCTCGACATGGGCGCGATCGTGCAGGAGTTCTCGAGTGAAGCCGCGCCGGTACTCGCACTGTGGGCCGGCGCGGACATGCTCCTCCAGGTCATGCCGGACGACGTGCGGCGCGTGATCGATGCACTGGAAGCCGCGGTTACGGACGGTCGCATTGCGCGCGAGCGTATCGATGCATCCGTGCGTCGCGTGCTGCAGGCCAAGGCCCGGCTGGGCCTGCACGAGCGGCGGCTCGTCGATCTCGAGCGGGTGGACGACGTGCTCGCCACGGACGCGCACCTGGCGCTCGCGCAGGAGGCGGCAGACCGCTCGATCACGCTGGTGCATGACGCCAGCGGACTCGTGCCGCTGCAGGCGCAGCGCGTGCTGAGCGTCGCGTACAGCGACGATTACGATCCGTTCGCCGGACGCACGCTGCAGCGGACACTCTTCGCCCACAACCCGGACGTGCGCACGGTACAGCTCGATGCGCGCGCCGACGACGAGGACCTGGCGGCGCTCATCGCACGTGCGCACAGCTTCGATGTGGTCGTGTTCGCGCCCTTCATTTCCGTGTCCGCCTACAAGGGCGGCCTCGCGCTGCCGACACGCATCGCCGCAGCGGTGAACGGCATCGCCGCACACACGCCCGTTGTGGTCGTGTCGTTCGGCAATCCCTACCTGCTGCCGCAGCTGCCTGCCGTGCAGGCCTACATGCTCGCGTGGGGCGGGTGGGAGGCGCCGCAGATCGCGGCCGCGCGCGCACTCGTGGGAGCCATCGACATCACGGGGACACTGCCGATACCACTCCCGCCGGCGTACCCGATCGGGCATGGTCTGCGACGCGTCGCGGAGGCTGCGCAATGAGGGCGCGGGTAGTCGCACTCGTGCTCGGCCTGGCCGGGGCCGCCTGCGCCTCGGCGCCCGTTGCCACGCCGACCACGGCAGTCGAGGCCGACTCCGCTACGTGGGTTGTGGCTACGATCGCCGGCATGTCGCTCGAGGAGAAGGTCGGGCAGCTGCTCGTCACGCGTGTGTCCGGCGATTTCTCGAACATCGATTCACCTGCGTTCGACGATGCGGAAGCACTCGTGCGCGATCTCGGCGTTGGCGGCCTCGTGGTCGGCCTGGGCTCGCCGACGGAGACGGCCGTGAAGCTGAATGCCCTGCAGTCGCAGGCGGATGTGCCCCTGCTCGTGGCGGCGGACCTCGAGTGGGGTGCCGCCATGCGCCTGTGGCGACCGACCTACCTGCCCTACGGGATCGAGGGGGAGGGGGGCACGGCGTTCCCGTTCGCGATGGGGGTCGCGGCGACCGGCGAGCCCGCTCTCGCGGACACGGTCGGCCGCATCACGGCGAAGGAGGCGCGCGCGGTCGGCATCCACTGGCTGCTCGCGCCGGTCGCGGACCTGAGCACACGGGCGGACAACCCGATCGTGAACATTCGCAGCTATGGCAGTGATCCGGCCGCCGCGGGTGCTTTCGTCGCAGCCTTCGTGCGCGGCGCGACGCGAGGTGGCGCATTGACGGCCGTGAAGCATTTCCCCGGACATGGTGAAACGAGCACGGACTCGCATCTCGCACTGCCGCGCCTCACGCTCGATCATGCGACGCTGGAGGCGCGCGAGCTCGCGCCCTTCCGCGACGCAGTGGCTGCGGGGGCATCGGCGATCATGCTCGGCCACATTGCGGCGCCGGGCCTCGCCGGAGACCGCGACATGCCCGCCAGCCTCTCGCCCGCCGCCGTCGCCTACCTGCGCGAGCAGTTCGAGTTCGACGGCATCATTGCCACGGATGCGCTCGGCATGGGTGCACTCGCGACGCTGCCCGGCATGGACGACGGCGAGCTGGCAGTGCGCGCTGTGGAGGCGGGCGTCGACGTCCTGCTTACACCGCCCGACCCGCAGCGCGCGCACGCCGCGATCGTTGCAGCCGTGCGCGCCGGGCGCATCGCGGCGACGCGGATCGATGCATCGGTGCGGCGGATTCTCGCCGCGAAGGCGGGCGTCGCACTGCACCAGGAGCGGGCAGTTGCGCCGACGCTCGTGAATGCGACGGTCGCCGCGCCGGCGCACGTGCGCGCCGCGGAGCACATTGCAGAGCGCTCGATGACTCTCGTCCGTGACCCGCGCGGCGTGCTGCCACTCGATCCCCGCACCGTCCGACGGCTCACGGTCATCGCGTACACGGCGCCACAGGACCTGGTAGCCGGGCGGGCATTCGCAGCAGAGCTGGAATCGATCTATGGCAGCGGCGTCGAGTTCATGCGCCTCGATGAGGACCACTCCGCGACCGGGTACGATGAGGCCGTGATGCACGCCTCGCAGGCGGACGCCGTCGTGTTCGCGCCCTTCCTCATGCCGGTGTCCGGTCAGGGGTTCCTGCGGCTGCCGGAGCGCGCGGCCGAGCTGGCCAGTCGGTTGCGTGCCACCGGTCGGCCGCTCGTGGTCGTCGGGTTCGGCGATCCGTATGCGCCGGCGCGCGTGGATGCGGACGCGCTGCTGCTCGCGTGGCAGCCGCGCTCGCCGATTGCGGAGCGCGCGGCCGCACGCGCGCTCGCCGCGCTCGCGCCGGTCGCCGGCCGTCTGCCCGTCGCCGTCGAAGGTGCGGCGCGCGGCGCAGGTGAGACGCGTGACGTGCGGCGCTATTCACTGCTCACCGCGGACCCAGCCGACGTCGGCCTCGATCCGACGGCGATGCAGCGCATCGATCGGCTCGTCGAGTCCGCGATCCTCGGTGGCGCAGCGCCCGGTGCGGCAGTCGCGATCGGGCGCCACGGACGCATCGTAAAACTGCGTGGCTACGGCCGGCTCGACTGGCGCGACGGCTTCCGCACCGTCACCGATGAGACGATCTATGACCTGGCGTCGCTCACGAAGGTGGTCGCCACGACGACCGCCGCGATGATGCTCGTCGACGACGGCGCGCTCGATCTCGATGCACCGATCGCCCGCTACCTGCCGGAATGGAGCGACCGCCCGGAACGGCGCTCGGTTACCGTGCGCAACCTGCTCCTCCACGATTCCGGACTGCCTGCGTGGGCACCGTTGCACCCGGAGAGCGCCGGCCGCGCCGCGTACCGCGCCCGCATCGCCGGCCTGCGCCTGCAGTCCACGCCCGGTGAGCGCACGGCATACAGCGATCTCGGCTTCATGCTGCTCGCCATGATCGTGGAAGAGGTTTCCGGCCAGCCGCTCGACGAGTTCCTCGAGCAGCGTTTGTTCGAGCCGCTCGGCATGAGCGACACCGGGTACAATCCGCTCGGCTGGGATGTGCGCACCGGCGCGGCCGACGACGAGATCACGCTGCTCGGACGCATTGCCCCCACGGAGCGGACGGGCACGACGCGTGATGGCTTCATCCATGGCATCGTGCACGACGAGAACGCGCGCGGCCTCGGCGGCGTCGCCGGGCACGCGGGGCTGTTCTCGACCGCACGTGACCTGGCCGCGTTCGTCGAGATGCTGCTGAACGGCGGCTTCTACGGTGGCCACCGCGTCCTCGATCCCGCGACCGTAGAGCAGTTCACCCGCCGCTTCGGTGCGCAGAGCACCCGCGGGCTCGGCTGGGATACACCCGGCGAGAGCACGTCCGCGGGCGACTACTTTTCCTTCGATTCCTTCGGCCACACCGGCTTCACCGGCACGAGCATCTGGGCGGACCGAGAGCGCGATGTCTTCGTCATCCTGCTGACGAACCGCGTCAATCCATCGCGCGACAACCAGAAGCATGCCGCTCTGCGCCGCCAGCTCGCGGATGCGGTACAGCGCGCGATCATCGACCAGCCGGTCGCGCGGCGCGACGAGCGCTGACCCTCACCGCTAGAACGGAGACCGCGTGCATCCGCTCGACTGGCTGATCGTCGCGGCGTACTTCCTCGTGTCCGCCGCCATCGGACTCCTCTACACACGCCGCGCCGGCCGCAACCTCAGCGAGTTCTTCGTGTCCGGACGCTCGCTGCCATGGTGGCTCGCCGGAACGTCCATGGTCGCGACGACGTTCGCGGCTGACACGCCGCTGGCGGTCGCCGGCATGGTCGCGAGCAACGGCGTCGCCGGCAACTGGCTGTGGTGGAACATGGTCATGAGCGGGATGCTGACCGTGTTCTTCTATGCACACCTGTGGCGTCGGGCCGGTGTGCTCACTGACGTCGAGTTCACCGAGATCCGCTACAGTGGTCGACCGGCTGCACTGCTGCGCGCGTTCCGCGCCGTCTACATGGCCGTGCCGATCAACCTCGTCATCATGGGGTGGGTCAACCTCGCGATGCTCAAGATCCTCGATGTCGTGCTCGGCATCGACCCGGTGCCCGCATTCGCGCTCATGTTCGTCGTTACGATGGCATACGCTGCGCTGGCCGGCCTGTGGGGCGTCGTCGTTACCGACTTCCTGCAGTTCATCATCGCAATGACCGGGTCGATCGTGCTCGCGGTCTTCGCAGTGAACGCGGTCGGCGGGCTCGATACGCTCGTCGCACGCTTGCCCGAGCACTACGGCTCCGCCGAGGCGGCACTGTCGATCCTGCCGCAGGAGAACTCCGCGTGGATGCCCGTCACCGCGTTCCTCGCCTACCTCGGCGTGCAGTGGTGGGCGACGTCCTATCCCGGCTCCGAGCCAGGCGGCGGCGGCTACGTCGCCCAGCGCATCTTCAGTGCGCGGTCCGAGCGCGACGGCGTGCTCGCGACGCTCTGGTTCAACATCGCCCACTTCGCCGTGCGGCCTTGGCCGTGGATCGTCACTGCGCTCGCGGTCGTGCTGCTGTATCCGGGCACCGAGGATCCCGCAACCGCGTACCTCGTCGCCGTGGTCGAGCTGCTCCCGATCGGTCTGAAGGGACTGCTCGTCGCCGCCTTCGCGGCGGCGTACATGTCCACGATCGCCACACAGCTGAACTGGGGCGCGTCTTACCTGATCAACGACCTGTACCTGCGCTTCATTCAGCCCGACGCATCCGATCGACGCGTCGTGCTGTACTCCCGTCTCGCGACCGGCATCATCTTTCTGCTGTCCGTCCTTGTCACCTACTGGCTGCACCGCGCCGGCTCGATCGAAGGCGCATGGCGCATCATCATCGCACTCGGCGCGGGCACCGGGCTCGTCTACATCCTGCGCTGGTACTGGTGGCGCATCAATGCGTGGAGCGAGATCGCGGCGATGACGGCCGCACTCCTCACGTTCACCGCGCTCACGCTTGCCGACGTCTTCGATCCGACCGACGCGCTCGAGGGCGCCCACCTCATGCTGGTCACGACTGCGGTCACGACCGTCGCCTGGATCACGGCCACGTTCCTGACACGCCCGACCGCCGCAGCCACACTCGATGCCTTCTACCACCGCGTCCGGCCCGGCGGCGCGGGGTGGCGCATTATTGCAGAGAGGCTCGGGTACGGCCGCGAGCCGATTGCGGGCGGCGCACTCAGCTGGGTGAACTGGATCGCCGGCGTCGTCAGCGTCTACGCGACGCTGTTCGGCATCGGCAAGCTCCTCTTCGGTCCGCGCCTGCTCGCGCTCGCCTGGCTCGGCCTCGCCGCCCTCTGCTTCGCGTGGATCGCGCACGCGCTCCGGCAACCGGGCAGCGTCGGACGACGGACCGCTTGAACGGCGGGTGTGGGCGGGGGTTGTGAACTGCGGGTGTGGGTGGGGTCGTGGACGGCGGGTGTGGGTGGGCGTGAGCGTGGTGGGTGGGGGAAAGTCGGGCTTCACAACGGGTGTGCAACTCCCGGTGCGCGTCGCGTCACGGGCGGGACCCGTTCGCCGACTCCTCCTTTTCAACCACGGGGGACGGGTCTCGTTGCGCGGGGCTCGGGCGGACCCGCTTACGCGGGAGTGTCCCACACCCGCACTGCAACCCGTAGTTCCCCCACCCCCACGCTCACGCCCACCCGCACCCGCCGTCCAGGCGCCCACCCACACCCGCCGTCCAGGCCCTGCCCACACCCGTCGTTTTGATTCCTGCGGCACTGCGCGTATCCTAC
>CAYSGF010000312.1:0-20567 GCA_964430275.1 uncultured Gemmatimonadaceae bacterium | reverse complement strand
AGCGGATGGAGGTCACCGGCTTCGAATCGCTGGACAACGCCCTGGAAGAAGGCCAGGAACGCGTCCGCTGAAAGCGGCAGGCTTCCCAGTTGGAACGCATCGTAGTGGACGCCGGGGTGCGTCTGCGCGAGTACGTCCGGGTCGAGCAGCTCGGCGAGACCGAGCTCGATGAAGCGGCCACCCCGTCCGAGCAGGTCCAGGCTGCGGCGCAGCAGCTCACCGGTCAACGAGTTCAGGACGACATCGACGCCTGCTCCGTCTGTGGCGGCGAGGATCTCATCGGCGAACGATGCACTGCGCGAGTCGAAGACATGCACGATGCCCTGCTGGCGCAGGAACTCGCGCTTGGCCTCACTGCCCGCCGTGGCGTAGACCTCGGCGCCGATCGCCTGGGCGATCTGAACGGCGGCCTGGCCGACGCCACCGGCAGCAGCATGAATGAGCACGCGTTCGCCCGCGCGGAGCGAGCCGGCATGGACGAGACCCCATTCCGCGCTCAGGAACGCGAGCGGGATCGTCGCCGCCTGCTCGTCCGTAACATTGGCCGGCTTCCGCGTGACGGCATTGCCGGCCACGACTGCGTAGGCCGAGAACAGGCCGGTGCCCATTCCGATCACCGGATCGCCGGGCGCGACGTGGCGGACATTGGCTCCGACCCGGGTCACGATACCGGCGAACTCCACGCCCGGAGCGCCAGGATCGCCGGGGTACATGCCGAGCACATTCAGCACGTCCCGGAAGTTGAGCCCGGTCAAGCGTACGCGGACTTCCACTTCGTCGGCTCCAGGCGCAACGCGATCGGCGGGCTCGTAGCGTATGGATTCGAGGGTGCCGCGCTGCTGCGGCATCATGCGGTAGTTCGTGCCGCCGACTACGTCGGGCGTCGCGGCCGCGTCCGCGGATGGCGCGCCGCGCACGAGCCGCGGTGCCAGAACGCGTCCGTCACGCAGTACCACGCGATCCTCGTCGAGCTCCCCCACCACCGCGACCGCAAGTGCATCGGGATCCGGCTCCGCCCAGGCATCGAGATCGATGATGCGCGGCTGCAGCTCGGGATGCTCGGCACGCAGCGCCGGCACGACGCCCCAGAGCGCTGCTCCTGCCGCCCATTCATCGCCCTCCGGCGCCCCGGGTCCGGCCGCCCCTCGTGTGACGATACGCAGCTTCGTCTCGCCATCGAGCGCAGTGCCGAGCAGGGCGATGAGACCACTGCAGGTCTCAACGACCTCCGCAGCAACCTCGTCGACATCGGTGCGATCGGCGCGTGCATCGAGCGACCACAGGTGCACCACACCGTCGACCCGTCCCGCTGCAGTGGCAGCAGCAATTGCCGTCGCATCCCCGACGGCGACGCGAATGCACTCCGTCCCGGCGCGGGTGAGGGCTTCCGCGAGCCGGCCCGCAGTGCCACCGGCATCCTCGAGCACCAGCCAACGCCCACCGCCATACTGGTGCGGGAGATCGGCGGTGATGTCCTCCCACGCCATGTGATACAGGGTCCGTTCTTCGGCGTTCGTACGGAGATCGCGACGCACGCGCCGGGCGTGAAACCCCTCGACCTCGGCGAGCACGCGGCCGCCACCATCGAGGAGGCGCAAGTCGGCGGTGACCTGGTCCGGTGACGCACCATTCTTGGAGCGCGGTCGTGCCTCGATCCAGCACGCCCGGCCGATCGCCGCATGCAGACGGACAGTGTCGATTCCGGCCGGTAGAAACATGACGTCCGCATCGTCTTCGCCGTTCGCCAGGCTTGCGAGCAGCTGAAACGCCGCGTCGAGGATGCAGGGGTGGATCTGATAACCGTCCGTGTCGATCGACGTCGGCAGTTCGGCACGACCGAGCGCACCATCATCGCCGGTCCATGCCTCTACGAGACCGCGGAACGCCGGGCCGTACTCGATGCCCCGCCGTTCGAGTCCCTCGTAGAGATTCGTCACGTCCACGGCGGCGGTGTGCCCCGCGCGGAGGGCATCGATCGCTCGGGCCGTGGCTTGCTCCACAGGAGCGGCGTCGAGCGTTCCGCTCGCGATCGTGATCCAGTCGCCCTCGGGCCCGGTCGCCGCAACGATCCGTGCCTGCGCGGTGTCGCCGATCGGCGACGCGATGATCACCTGACACAGTGTGGGCGCCGCTGCGTCGAGAACGAGCGGTCGCTCGAGCACGAGCTCGCGGATCCCGGCGTTCGACCAGCTCGGGCCGTGGCGGGCCGCAACCAGCAGCATCTCGACGAACGCGGCGGCCGGTACGACGACGTGCCCGCCGACGCGATGCTCACCCAGGTATGCGGGCCGATGCGCGTCGAGCTCGGCCTCGAAGAGCCACCCGTTCAGGGCCGGCGAGCGCACCGGAGCACCCAGCAAAGGGTGAACGGCCGGACGCAGCGCGGGCTGCGTACTCGTGGGCTCGGGAGCCGGCACCGTCCAGTCCGTGAACCAGTGCCGCTCGCGCTGGAATGCATACGTGGGTGCAGCCACGCGACTCCCACCGCGCGCACGCGCGTAGGCGGCCAGATCGAGGTCGTGGCCGGCACGCCACAGCTCGCCTGTCGTCTCGAGAATCTGCTGCCACGCAGATCGGCCACGACGAATCGATGGCAGCCAACGCACGGCCGGGTCCGCAAGCGTGCTCATTCCCATCGCCGAGAGCGCCGGGTGCGGACCGATCTCGAGGAACGCGCGGACGCCCAGGTCGTAGAGTGTCTGCAGCGACGGCGCAAACCGCACGGGCTCCCGGATGTGACGCCGCCAGCGGGCAGGATCAACGGCTTGTTCGCGCGTGAGTAGCTCGCCGCTGACATTCGATACGAGAGGGATGCTCGGCGCACCCAGCGGGATGGCGGCAACCGCCGCCTCGAACTCTTGCAGCATCGGCTCCATCAGAGCCGAATGGAATGCGTGCGATACGTGCAGCTCCCGACTCTGCACACCCTGCTGCTCCAGAATCTGCAGAACCTGCGCAACCGCGTCCGCCACTCCGGAAACGACAGTGTTCTCCGGTCCGTTCAGTGCCGCGATGGAGACACCGTCGACACGCGCGACGACGGCGCGCACCTGCGCTTCCGGAGCCATCACGGCAGCCATCCGCCCGCCTGGCGGCAGCGCCTGCATCAGGCGGCCGCGCAGCGCGACCAGCGGCAGCGCATCCTCCAGCGTCATGACACCGGCGATGGTCGCTGCGACATACTCGCCCAGACTGTGCCCGATCAGGAAGGAGGGCCGTACACCCCAGCTCTGCCAGTGCAGTGTCAGCGCATACTCGAGGGCAAACAGGATCGGTTGCGCATACTTCGTCTGCTGCAGCAGGGCCGCGTCCTCTTCCTGGCTCAGCAGTTCGATCAGTCCGCGATCGAGGTGCGGTTGCAGAATCCGGTCGCACTGCTCGAGCGCCGCGCGCGCGGTGTCCGAACAGGCCAGCAGCTCGCGGCCCATCCCCGGATACTGGGAACCCTGCCCTGTGAACATGAAGGCGATGCGGGAGGCCGGTGCCTCCTGTACCTGTTCGATGCTCTCGTCGCCGAGCGCATCCAGCCGGCCGGCGATGGACTCCGCGTCCGCCCCGACGACCGCGGCGCGGAACGGCAGATGCGAGCGGCCGACCAGCGACGTCAACGCGACATCTGCGAGCACCGCGGGATCGATCCGTCGTATGTGGTCTGCATACCGGCGCGCCGTGTCCCGCACCGCGCCGTGCGTCCGGCCCGATACGACGACGAGCTCCGCCGGTCGCGCCGCAGCTGCTACCGGCGCCTGCGCCGGCACGTCCTCCACGATCACGTGCGCGTTCGTTCCGCTGAAGCCGAAGGCGCTTACCCCCGCAATGCGCGGACGCCCGTCCCCGTTCCAGGGAGTCAGATCGCTGTTGATCCGAACGGGAATGCGGTCCCAGTCCACATACGGCGTCGGTTGCGTGCAATGGAGATGCGGCGGGAGCTGGCCGTGCTGCATCGAAAGCACCAGCTTCAGGAGACCCGCTGCGCCGGCAGCGGCCTCCAGATGCCCGAAATTCGTCTTCACCGATCCAATCCGTAATGGACGCCCGGCCGGTCGATCGCGGCCGAGCACCTCCGCCATCGCACGCACCTCGATCGGATCCCCGATCGGCGTCGCCGTCCCGTGCGCTTCCACATAATCCACGTCGGCAGGCGCCAGCCCGGCATCATCGAGGGCAGCCTGGATGACGGCACGCTGTGCCGCGGCATTCGGCACCGTCAGTCCGCTGCTCCTGCCGTCATGGTTGTACGCAGCGCCGCGGATCACGGCCAGGACGGGATCGCCGTCTGCTCGCGCGTCGGAGAGCCGCTTCAGAGCGAACATCCCGCCACCCTCGCCCCGCGAGTATCCGTCGGCTGCCACGTCGAACGTCCGGCAAAGGCCGCCCGGCGAAAGCGCGCGCATGCGGCACAGGTACACGGAGGACTCGGGCGCAAGCATGAGGTGGGCACCGCCTGCGAGCGCCACACGGCAGCGACCCGCACGCAGACTCTCGACGGCCAGCACCACCGCGACGAGCGCGGATGAGCACGCCGTGTCGAGAGTGAGATTCGGACCGTTCAACCCCAGTACGTAGGAGATCCGGCCACTCGCCACGCACGCCGCCGTGCCGGTTCCGCGGTAGGTGTGAATGCCGGCCAGCGATGGCGACCTCCGCTGCAGCGTGTCGTAATCGCTGCCGCTGAGACCCACGAACACACCCGTGTCCGATCCCTCCAGCGACAACGGCGGAATGCCGGCCCGCTCCAGTGCTTCCCAGCTGAGCTCGAGCAGCATCCGCTGCATCGGATCCATTGCCGCTGCCTCCCGCGGCGATATGCCGAAGAAGGAGGCATCGAATTGATCAATCGGGTCCCGCAGGAATGATCCGCGCCGCGTGTACATGCGCCCGGGCGCGTCCGGATCGGGGTCGTAGACTTCGTCGATATCCCAGCGGTCAGGCGGGATGTCGGAGGTCGCGTCGATACCCTCGCGCAGCAGATCCCAGAAGCGCGATGGCGTATCCGCTCCGCCCGGGAGGCGGCATGCCATCCCCACGATTGCGATCGGCTCGTGCGCTCCGGCCTCGAGCTGCTGCACCTGGCGCCGCAGGTCGCGAATCGCGACCAGCGCCCGCTTCAGCTCATCCGTCCGGGGGGATTCGTCCATCTTCAAAAGCCGTCCCTGCGGAAAGTCAGTTGTTCTCCCGCGCCGGCAATCCTCGCGCAGGACCCACGAACGGAGACTCGCCCCCGGACTGCCTCGAATCGCAGCGCAAGGCACGGCTCCGCCATGGTGCAGCGGCAATCGGGACCGCATCCTCGGCACGCTCGGCCGGTCACGTCCAACCAGTTGTCATCGGACCAGAGGGATCAGCAGGACTATCACCAGCTGTCCAGCGGCGATCTCCGCGAGGCGGAGCAAGTCCTATTCCCCGCGAGACCGCATTTCGTGGGGCGGAAATGGAGCCCGGCCTGTCGCATGTGCGACACAGGGGAACTCCGTCGGATCGTCCGACTGTAGCGCTCGTGCCACAATTGGCCGCAGGACGCTGCAGGCGTGGCGTTGCGCGATCGAACGACCCGCGTCAGAGATCGGTGCTGGCGGTGGCCGGGGCAGGGGATCGGACGGCGTGGAGAATGAGCAGCGGGACGGCGGTCGCGATCAGTGCTGCGCCGAGGAGATCCAGGGGTTGCACGGGCCGTGGCGCGAAGACGTTCGTGAAGCCGAGCTGCCAGACGTTTACGAGCGGCATGACGGGGGCAACGATCCAGAGGGGGCCTGCCGCGGAGGCCAGATCGAGGCAGGCGAGGGTGGCGATGCTGAGGAACCCAAGGATCAGCGCCGGCAGGAGGTCGGTAATGGAAATGGGCGTCCATACGCGCCAGGCGATGACGGACATGGGTAGGAGCGCGCCCAGCGCCGTATAGACCAGCCCGGCGCGCAGTCCGTCATGCCGCAGGAGTCGCGAGAGCACGAGGTACGCCGCCAGGCAGGCAGCCATGAGGAGCGCTGCTCCGGTTCCCAGGATACTGCCCCCGCGCTCCGGGCCCATGATTGCGGCAGTTCCGAGAAGACCCGCCGCGACGGAGACCCATGCGATCGGCGGAACGTACTTCCCAGTCAGCGCGCTGCCGGCGAGCACCAGGCCCGGCATTGTCCAGAAGACGGTCCAGATCCATTCGATCCGCGCATGACCGGCTGCGAGGAGGAATGCGGCTGGCATGCCGAACATGCACACGCCGCGCAGGGTCTGAAGAACGGGATGACGTGTGCGGAACGTCCGAAAGCCGTGCCGCGGCAGCAGGAGTGCCAGCAGCAGGAGCAGATGCATTCCGTAGCGCATGACGACGACCTGGGCGGGGTGTCGACCGGCGCTGAGCAGGGTGATCGCGCTGGTTTCGAGCAGTGGCCAGAGCAGGGATGCTGCGAGTGCGAAAGCAACGACGTGCCGGCGCTGCGCGGACGCGTCGCTTCGTATCGAGCGAGGCGGTGCCATCAGGCGGGCGGGCCGAGCGGTGCCCGGCCCATCTCCTGATTGAGCCGCTGACGGATCAACGAGATCACGGGCGCCGAATATCGCAGGAAGTAGTTGTGGCCTCCCGGCACGCGCGCCACCCCGAAGGTGCCGTTCGTTTCGCGTTCCCAGCCGGCCAGCTCGGCGTCGGAGACGACGGGATCGGCCGCTCCCGCGATCGCCTGGACGCGGGCTGCAAGAGGAGGTCGCGCTGCATAGGCGTAGTGCTCGAGGAGGCGAAGGTCCGAGCGCAGCGCGGGCAGTACGAGCGCAGCGATGTCGTCGTTGCTGAAAACGGTATCGGCCGTCTCGGAGTAGCGGGCCTTCACCTCCCTCAGGAACCTGTCATCGTCGACGTGCGAGAGTCCTGGCCGCGTCCATCCAGCGCGCGGGGAGGGTGCGCCACTCACGAACAAGCACAGGGGCATCCGTCCGGCGGCCTCGAGTCTGCGCACGACTTCGAAGGCGAGCCAGGCGCCGAACGAGTGTCCGAACACGGCGAACGCCGCACCTGTCAGCGGCAACACCGCCTCTGCGATGTCATCCGCGAGGGTGACCAGACTCGCCGGGGCGGCGTCGCGGGCGCGCGCGCCACGGCCCGGCAGCTGTACCTCGACGACTTCGACCGTGGCTGGCAGGTGCGCGCTCCATCCGCGGTACGCAGGGGGCATGACTCCCCCGTAGGGCAGGCAGAACAGACGAATTAACGGAGCCTTGCGCGGCTCCTCGATCAGAAACCAGTCGGCCATCTCGCCACGCGAGTCAGTACCCGATCCTGTTCAACTCTTCGAGTAGCGCGGCGGACGTCTCCTCCGCCGACAGCGAATCCACATCCGTGTCGGGCACATCCGATTGTGTGCGCGCCCGTGCGCGGCTGCCGGCTGTGTTGTCGGGCAACTCGGCGAGCTCCAGCACGACCATCAGATGTGCCACGAGCGCGCCGAGCGTGGGGTGTTCGAAGGTCAGGGTCGTCGGCAGGGAACAGCCCAGGCTGTCGCGCAGGCGGTTGCTCAGCTCCACTGCCATGAGTGAATCCATGCCCAGCTCACTGAACCCGCGATCCGAACGAAGCGATGTCCCTTTCGGCAGATCGAGCACGCGACGGACCTGTTCCGTCACATGCTGCGCGAGTGCGGGCTGGCGTTCGTCAGCCGGAAGCGCCGTGAGCTGCTCGCGGATCGTCCCCGTCGCGGTGATCTTCTCCGTCGTTCCACTGGTTGCAGGAGTGGCGGAGCGCCGTACGAGCCGGCGGAACAGCGGCGCGCCGGCGGCCGCACCCCTGCCGACGATCCGCCAGTCGATGTTGAGCACTGCTGCGTTCGCCGCGCCGGTGCGCAGCACGCGCTCCATCGTCGCAACCGCCGCTGCGGGTTCGAGTTGATTGAAGCCGTCCTGCGCCCACCGCTGCTGATCGCGACTGCTGACGCCGGCCATCATGCCTGTGTCGCGCCATGCGCCCCAGGCGATGCTGCATGCCGGAACGCCTCGCTCGCGCGCGTGCGCGGCCAGACCATCCAGGAACGTGTTTGCGGCGGCATAGTTCGCCTGACCGGGCGCGCCGAACAGGCCAGCACCCGCCGAGCACAGCACGACGAAATCGAGTTCGCGTGAGGAAGCCGCCTCGATCAGATGCCAACCTCCTGTCACCTTCGGCGCGAACACGCGTGCAAATCGTTCCTCGGTCTGGTGCAGTACGGCACCATCGTCGAGCACGCCGGCCGCATGCACGATGCCCCGCAGCGACAGGCCGCCTGCTTCTGCCGCCTCGATCGCGCGTCGGACATCCGTCGCATCGCTGACGTCCGCCCGCACGAACACGATGTCGCTGCCGCCACTGCGTAACGACTCGAATGCGACGGACGCCGCTCCCGCTGGCGCGGTGCGTCCGGCAACGACGACGCGCCCTGCGCCGCGGTTCGCCAGCCACGCGGCTGCGTGGTGCCCTACGCCCCCCAACCCGCCCGTCACCAGGTAGGCTCCATCGGATCGCACAACGGGTCGGGTCCCGGCAGCGCGCTGGTCGATGACGACCTTGCCGATATGGCGCGCCTGCGCCATGTAGCGGAAGGCATCGGCCGTGCGTTCCAGCGGGAACACTCGCACCGGCAGCGGATGGATGACGCCGCTCTCGACGAGCGCGTCCAGTTCGCGAAACATCCTTCGAATCAGCTCGGGCCGCGTCACGCACAGCTCGCCGAGATAGACGACATGGTACGACGCACGCGGATTCACCTGTGCGGCTCGCTGCTCGTCCCAGACGTCCGTCTTGCCGAGCTCGACGAAACGCCCGCCCTCGCGCAGCAGCTCCAGGCTGCGCGGAATGAAGTCGCCTGCCAGCGAGTTGAGCACGACGTCGATGCCCTCGCCGCCGGTCGCCGTCCGGATCTCTTCCGCGAAGTCGAGCGAACGTGAGTCCATGACGTGTTGCACGCCGATGCGACGCAGCAACGCGCGCTTTTCCTCACTGCCAGCGGTCGCGAAGATCTCTGCGCCTGCCGCCTGCGCAAGCTGAATCGCCGCGAGGCCGACACCACCGGCACCGGCATGGATCAGCACGCGCTCGCCCTTCTGCATGCGTGCGACTTCGTGCAGCGAGTACCAGGCGGTCTGGAACACGACCGGCATGGTTGCGGCATCGATCGGGCTCATCCGGAGCGGCCGCTTCCACGCGAGGAGCGCGGGTGTGTTCACGCGCGTGCAGAAGCCGCGCGGACACAGCGCCATGACCTCGTCACCGACGGACAGGTCGTGCACGTCGCCACCGACGGCGACTACGGTTCCGACGACTTCGCCCCCCAGCGGACCCGGCTCACCGGGATACATGCCGAGCGCGCTCAGGACATCACGGAAGTTGAGCCCCGAGGCGGCAACCGCGATCTGCACTTCGTTGCGCGCGGGCGGATCAACCTGCAGCGGCGCGAAGTGAAGATTGTCGAGCACCCCGCGCTTGCTGATCGTGAGGCCGGCATCGGTGCTCTCGGGCAGCTGCATTGCGGTGGCAGGCGCGGCCGACCCGTGCATGAGCCGCGGTGCGAGCCTTCGGGCGTCGCGCAGCGCGACCTGCCATTCCGTGCGGTCGTCATCCTCGATTTCCGCGACGAGCGTGTGCCGTGCCGCATCATCGAAAGCCGCAGGAGCGATGTCGATCAGCTTGCACCGCAGCGCGTCGTGCTCATTGTGAACGACGCGCGCGGCGCCCCAGATCGCTGCCTGTGCGGGTGCCACGACGTCCGTGAGGGGATCCGGCTGCTGCGCGCCACGCGTGATGACGTTCAACCGCGGTGTCACGCCCAGCGCGTCGAGCTCCCGGACCAGCCCCGTCAGGCTGGCAGCGACGCGGCACGCATCCTCCGGCGACTTCGATCCCCGTTCCGGCAACGCGGAGTCCAGCGCCCAGCAGTGGATCACATCCGAGATCGGCCCGGTTTCGGCCAGCGCCGTCTGTAGATCGAGCTGATCGGGCGCCGGTTCGAACCCGGGTCCGTGCCGCACCAGTGTCACGGTATCCCCGCGGCCACGGAGCTGGTCGGCGAGCGCGTCTGCGACACCATTGTCGTCCGCGAGCACCAGCCATGATCTCGGACCCTGAGACGCGCGAGGACTGTCCTCGATCTCTTCCCAGTCGACCCTGTAGTCGAGCCCCTCCCCTGCCACTGCCCGGCGCAGCGTCTCCACGGTCGCCCGCTTGAAGCGCAGCGCCTCGACCCGGGCAATGGTTGCATCCCCGGACGTGATCTCGACGTCGGCCAGGATCACTTCGTCAACATCTCCGCCTGCGCGTACCCGCGCCACGGCCTGGAGAGGGGCCACGGCACCGCCGGTTACGGCCACCCGTTCTGCACCGACAGGCAGGAAGATGGGTGCACCGTTCTCGCCCGGCTTCGGCCCGGAAAGCGCCGCACCGGCCAGCTGAAACGCGGCGTCCAGGATGGTCGGGTGCAGCTCATGTCCGTCCCCGTCGCCCGCGCCAGCGGCGTCGATCACTGCGGCAGCCCAACCACTACCGACCGTGATGTTGTGCAGTAATCGGAAGCGTGGGCCGAATGTCACGCCCGCCGTTTCGACCGCGGCGTAGTAGAGGTCCGCATCGAGGGCGGTGCCGTCGGTGAGACGATCGTTCGCGGCCGGCTCGTCAGGCCGCGCCGCGTCCCTGACCAGCGCGGAAGCGTGCAACTTCCAATCATCCTCCCCGATGCGCGAGCTGTACGTGCTCGCCTTGTATGTCGAATCGCCCACTGCCTCGAGCACGGTCTGTAGCAGACGCGGCTCGTCGTCGAGTGCGAGCGGCTCGTGGATTCCACTGTCCTGCAGCGTCACGGCCTCGCCGAGGACTCGCCGCCCGGCGGATGCGAGCGCGTCCAGGAACGCGGCGGCAGGGACCACGATCGTGCCGAACACGCAGTGATCGCGCATCCATGCGGGTGTGGCCGCACTCACTTCCGCCTGGAAGACGATCTCCTGCAGGCGCGGCGAGCGCAGCCGCTCTCCGAGCAGCGGGTGCTCACTGCGCGGCACCGAACGGCGGCGCGTGCCCGTCAGGTGCGCAAGCCAGTAGCGCGTACGTTCGAACGGATATGTCGGCAGCACGACCCTGCGGTGCTGCGACGGCGCGGCGAACGCCTCCCAGTCGATGTCGGTTCCTGCAGCGTAGAGTCGCGCAGCCGCGGTCGTGATCTCGCGGACATCGTCGTTCCCTGCCCGCAGTGACGGTACGAGCTCGAGCCCGTCACGGATGCACTGCGCGGCCATGCCGACCAGAACAGCGGATGGGCCGATCTCCAGGCCCTGCCGATGGCCGAGCTCATGCAGCGTTTCAATGGAGCGAGCGAACTGCACGGGCTCGCGAACATGACGCACCCAGTACTCGGGTGTTGCGATCGTCTCGTCGGCGATCTCGCCGGTTACGTTCGAGAGCAGATCGATCTCCGGCTCCGCGAAGTCCACACTGCGTGCGACCTCCGCGAACTCGGCGAGCATCGGCTCCATGAGAGGCGAGTGGAATGCGTGCGATACGGGCAGCACCTTCGTGGGCCATCCGCGGGCCGTGAACTCGTCGACGGCGACCGAAACACGTTCCAACGCGCCGGAGATGACCGTGCTCGTGGGGCCGTTCAGTGCCGCGATCGCCAGATCGGACATTGGTGCGATCACGTCCCGCACGTCCGCCGCCGACGCCATCACCGATGCCATCGCACCGCCGCGCGGCAGTGCGTTCATCAGCCGGGCGCGGGCGGCGAGGAGGCGGAGCCCATCCTCCAGTGAGAAGACGCCGGCGACGCATGCCGCGACGTATTCACCGACACTATGACCCAGCACGGCGGCAGGTCGTACACCCCATGACATCCAGGTCCGCGCGAGCGCCCACTCCAGGGCAAATAGTGCAGGCTGCGTGTAAACGGTCTCGTCGAGCGCACGCGCAGCAGCGTCACCCGTGTCGAACACGATTTCATGCAGCGACCTGCCGAGCAGCGGCTCCAAAATCTCGGCACACCGGTCGAACTCGGTCCTGAACACGGGCTGCGTCTCGTACAGTCCCCTGCCCATGCCGGCGTACTGCGCCCCCTGCCCCGTGAACATGAACACGGGCGCAGCGGGCTCGGCGGCGTGGTGTGCTCCGCGGAATGCTGCTTCCACATCACCGCTGCGGTAGGCAGCGAGTTTCTGGCGTGCGTCCTCGAGTGACGCAGCTACGACTGCCAGCCGTTCAGCGAAATGCGTCCGGCCGGCGCCCGCGGTGAAGCACGCGTCGGCAAACTCGTCCGCACCGATCTCCGACAATCTCTCTTCGTAGCGTTCCACAACGTGCGCCAGTGCCGTCGTGCTGCGCGCGGACAGCGGCAGCACTTGCCATGGCCGTTCGGATGCAGCCGTCCCGCGCGCAGCGACAGGCGCCTCCCCGACGATCATGTGTGCGTTCGTGCCGCTGAAGCCGAAGGAGCTGATGCCGGCGAGCCGGCCACGACCGTTCGGATCCGCCCACGGGGTGGTGCGCGTTGGAACGGTGATCGGCAGCCGGTCCCATGCGATGTACGGATTCGGGTTATGGAGATGCAGATGAGGTGGAATGGTCTTGTGCTGCAGAGACAGCACGACCTTCATCAGGCTGGCCACGCCCGCAGCAGCCTCCAGGTGGCCGACGTTCGTCTTGACCGCGCCGACCATGAGCGGGCGCTCACGCGGACGGGCGCCGAATACGGTGCCGAGTGCGCGCATCTCGATCGGATCGCCGAGCGTCGTGCCCGTGCCATGGGCCTCGACGAAGCCGATGTCATCCGGCCGTGCGCCGGCATCCGCGAGCGCCGCCATGATGACGCGCTCCTGGGCATGTGGATTCGGCGCTGTCAGGCCATTGCTGCGCCCGTCCTGGTTCAGTGCAGTGCCGCGAATGACGGCGAGCACGTCGTCGCCTCCTGCCACCGCGTCCGACAGCCGCTTCAGCACGAGCAGCGCGCACCCTTCGCTCCTCACGTAGCCGTCCGCCGCAGCGTCGAACGTGTGGCAGCGTCCGGTGAACGACATCATGCGCGCGCGCGAGGTGGCAACGGAGCCGTCCGGGCAGAGCATCACGTTGACGCCGCCGCCCAGCGCCATGTCGCTCTCGCCACTGCGCAGGCTCTGACAGGCGAGGTGCAGCGCGACGAGGGAGGACGAGCAGGCCGTGTCGATCGCGACGGCGGGTCCTCGCAGGTCGAGTGCATAGGCGAGGCGTCCTGCGGCGATGCTGTGGGACGTGCCCATGCCGAAGTAGGCGTCGAGGTCCTCGAGCTCGCCGTGGCGCATCTGGAGGTAGGCGTAGTCCATGGCGGACACGCCGATGAACACGCCCGTCCGCGAGCCGATCACGCGGGCAGGGCCCTGTCCTGCGCGCTCGAGACTCTCCCATGCCACTTCCAGGAGGAGCCGGTGCTGCGGATCCATGCTCACGGCTTCGCGCGGCGCGTTCCCGAAGAACTCGGCGTCGAAGCCATCCAGGTCCTTCAGGAAGCCGCCCCAGCGCGTGTACGCTTTCCCGACGGCGTCGGGATTCGGGTCGTAATACTCGTCGACACTCCAGCGCTCGGGCGGCACTTCCGTGATCGCGTCGGTGCCGTCGCACAGGAACTTCCAGAAGGCCTCGGGCCGATCGATGCCGCCGGGAAAGCGGCACGCCATGCCAACGATGGCGATCGGCTCATGCCGTTTCCGTTCTTCGGCTTCGAGCTGCTCGATCGTGCTCAGTGCTCTCTGGAGGAGAGCGCGATAATCCGTGGTGCCAGTCGTCATTGCATCCGCTGCCCGATCTGCTCCAGCCGCGCGCTGAGTCGCGCTGCCAGGTCCTCTTCGCTGTCATCACCCGGCTGTTCGGGCGTCGTGATTGCGGCCGTGTCGACCGCACCATCCGCCTGTGCGTCGGCGAGGCAGGACGCCAGGAAATCCGCCAGTGCCCTGACCGTGGGGCACTCGTAGAGCAGTGTTGCCGGCAGTGGTTGCTCGATCGAGCCCGATAGCCTGTTGCGCAGCTGGACCGCCATCAGCGAATCCAGACCCAGGTCACGCAGCGGCTGCTGCAACCCGACCGGCTGCGTCTCGGCCAGGCCGAGCACTCGCGCTGCCTCCATCTGGACATGCCGGCGCAGCATCGTCAGGCGCTTGCCTGCCGTCGCCTCCGCGAGTTCCGTCGCGAAGGAGCGCTTCTCGCCCGCGCTGTCACTCGCCGGGCGATTGCGCCGCTCACCGGCGGCGATCTCGCGGAACAGCGCAGGCTCCTCGGCATCGCCGAACTGTTCGAAGAAGCGCTGCCAGTCGGCCGCGATCGCGGCGACCTGCGACGGCGCACTGCCGTTCCCAGCGGGAAGCCGCGCAAGGATCCGTTCGAACGCAACGAGCGCATCAGCGACGGCCATGCGCTCGACCCCGATCCGCTCCGAGCTCAACCGCCTGCCGACGGCCGCGCCAGCCTCCGCCCAGGCGCCCCAGTTGATCGCCACGGCGGGCACGCCGCGCGCGCGCAGCGCAGGCGCGAGCACATCGAGGAACGCGTTGGCGGCCGCATGATTCGCCTGGCCAGCCGAACCGATCAATGCCGCACCGGTCGAGAAGAATGCGAAGAAATCGAGTGGCATGTCAGCGCTCGCGCGCTGCAGGTGCCAGCTGCCCAGCACCTTTGCTGCCATGACCGCCGCGAACCGCTCCCATGACTGGTGCAGCAATGCGGCGTCATCGACCACGCCGGCGGAATGGATGATTCCACGTAGCGGCGGCAGCGCCGCGAGCTGCGCGAAGACCTGCTCCATGCCAGTGGCATCCGAAACGTCGGCCTGGAATACGTGCACGTTCACGGCGCGCGCGCGCAGCTCCCCGATCACTGCATCCGCATCCGGACCGGGCGCACTCCGGCCGAGCAGGGCGAGATGGCGTGCACCCTGATCCGCGAGCCAGCGAGCGAGCACGGGACCGAGACCGCGCAGGCCGCCGGTCACCAGGTACGTCGCGTCGCTGCGAATTACGGGCGCAGCCACTGCCGCCGGGAGATCACTCCAGACGATCCGACGGCCGAGCCTGCGCTCGGCACGGAATGCGAGCTGGTCCTCGGTGTCCTGACTGGCCAGCACGCCCGCGAGCTGCGCGAGCTCGGTGCTGCTCCCCGCCGGATCGGCAGGATCCAGGTCGACGCGCACGCAGCCGAGTTCTGGATGCTCGATCGCGATCGTATGGCAGAGTCCCCAGACCGGAGCCTGGGCAAGCGCCGCGTGCGGCGCATCGTCGCGCTCGACGACCTGCGCGCCGCGCGTCACGACGGTCAACGGCGGCGCGCCCGCCCGCCGCGCCATCGCCTGCGCAAGCAGCAGTACGCTCCCGCTCGCCAGCGACTGGGAACGGCGCAGCGATTCCGCATCCAGATCCGTCGGCATGACGGCGTCGAGCGACCAGCAGTGCACTACGCCGGCAGCGGTATGGGAGTCCAGCGCACGCGCAAGCACGCGATCGTAGTGATCGGCCGCTGCCGGATCGATCCGGAAGGAGCCATCCGCTGCTTCCTCGTAACCGGTGCCCGCTCGCACGAACACGGTGTCGGCGTGGGTCAGCGTTCGGGCGAGTCCGGGTGCAGTTCCACTGTCATCGGCAAAGACGATGTAGCGGGGACGTCGCTCCGCTTCCGCCGCCTGCAACGGTGCCTGCGCCATGACCACCGACTGTCGCGCCAGCACGCCCTCCGCCTGGCTCCCCGGCACTGCGGCTGCACTGGCGAACCCGCTCTCGCCCAGGATCTCGATCCAGCGTTCCGGCGGGAGTAGCGCATACTCGGAACGCAGCTCCTCATCCGTGAACGCCCACCAGCCCTCGGTCAGTCCTACCGTGACGTCCGCGTACCGCTCCGGCGTGGACGCCTCCAGCAGCAGCAGCAGCCCGCCCGGCGCGAGAAGGCTGCGCACATGTGCGAGCGTGCGGCGCAGATCGGGCGTCGCATGCAGCACGTTCGCAGCGACGATGACATCGAAGCTCGCCGGCTGAAAGCCCTGTTCAACGGGATCCGCGCTGATGTCGAGATTCGCGTAGCGCATGAACGGGTACTTCTCGAACTTGCGACGCGCTCCCTCGGCAAAGACGCGGGACATGTCCGTGAACACGTACTCCGTGCGATCGCGCGGCAGAACGGGTAGCAGCGCGCTGGTCGTGCCACCGGTACCGGCGCCGATCTCCAGGATGCGCACCGGTCCGTTGTGCCCCGCTCCACCCAGCGCAGTGTCGAGTGCGGCGCGCATGAACGCATTGTAGGTGCGTGCGACCGGCGACTCCTGGTAGAGCCGCTCGGCGTCGTCGAGCGATCCGCCAGGAAAGAGCAGGTGGAGCGGCTCGACGGAACCGCGCAGTGCATCCGCGAGGTTCTCGCCGCAACGGCTCGTCAGCGCGATCTCCGCATCCTGTTGCGGGTAGCGCGCGAGCAGCGTGCGTGCGAGCTCGGTCGTGTCGACCGTCGCCGGCAGCGCTCGCACCGTCCAGCCATCTCGTGCCGGATCGAGAATCGCATCCTCCTGCAGGATGCGCATGAAGCGACGGACCAGTCGCTCGTGCCGGGACAGGATGCCGCATTTCTTCATCAGCTCGGTCGTCACGACGTGCGTGCCCGGCGTGAAGATCCAGCCGAGCCGGCGCAGTGCCTGAACGATGTACGCGCTGCAGAGCGCGTCCATCTGGGGCAGGAACTCTTCGAACGACGCGAGATTGTTTTTCGCGTACTCCGTTGGCACGTAGGTGCGCACGGCCGACTCGACGTCCGCAGGCGGAGCGAAGCTGGACGCTGCGGCGGCTGCCGTGGACTTCGACGGCAGCGTCTGCCACTCGACCTCGAAGAGCATGCGTCCCACTTGATCGCCGGCAGGCGGTGCGCTCATTGCGCGCGCATGTGCCGTTGCGATCCGGCGCCAGCTCTCTCCGCGCGCGAACACCTGTACATCCGCTTCCCGCTCGCCGACCGCTCGCACGATCGTCTGCAGAGGGACAGAGTCCGTCAGATCGTCGTCGTCATCGATCTCCAGCGCATCGACCTTGACTGCAACGCACTGCAGCGCTTCAGCGACGGCAGCGCGCACGAGTACCTCGAAGCCTTCGGCCGTGGAGCGCTCTGTCAGCCGGCCAGCAACGGTTTCGTAGACGAATGCATCAATGCCCGCGACGCTGATCTGCCTGCCCGGGAGCGACGCCGGCGCCGCAGGACTCGCGGCGCCCGCAGGCGCGGTGGACGCCGGGATGGCCGGCACCCAGTAGCGGGTCCGCTGGAACGGGTAGGTCGAGATACGGAACCGACGTCGGGCGTAGTCGCGGTCGAAGCCATTCCAGTCCACGGCCGCGCCCGACGCGTACAGGTTCGATAGCGTCTCGAGCATCTGCTCCCACTCGTCGCGGTTGCGCCGCAGTGACGGCAGCCAGAGTGCGTGCTCGTCCTCGACACATGCACTCCCCATCGCGAGCAGGACCGGGTGTGGCCCGATCTCGAGGTAGGCCTCGACGCGCTGCTCGTGCAATGCCCTCATGCCGTCGTGGAACCGCACCGGCTCACGCACGTGACGCCGCCAGTAGAGCGGATCGGACAGGTCCGCGGCGCCGACTGGCCGGCCGGTCACGTTCGAGATGAACGGGACGCGCGGTGCGGAGAACGTGATGGACGCAGCAACACTCTCGAACTCGTCGAGAATGGGATCCATGAGCGCCGAATGGAACGCGTGTGATACGTGCAGCCGCTGCGTGCTCAGCCCTCGCGACTCCGCGGCTGCTACGACGGCATCGACGTCGGCGGTCGGACCCGACACGACCACGTTGGTCGGGCCATTGTACGCGGCGATGCCTGCCCGGCCCGCGAGCATGGGCTCTACCTGGCCGGGCTCACCGAAGATCGCCGCCATTGCACCGCCGGACGGCAGTTGCTGCATGAGCCGTCCGCGCGCGGCGACGAGGCGCAGGGCGTCATCCACCTTGCATGCTCCTGCGATGCACGCCGCAACGTACTCGCCCACGCTGTGGCCGATCACCGCGGTCGGCAGGATACCCCAGGACTGCCACAGCATGGCGAGGGCATACTCGACTGCGAAGAGTGCGGGCTGCGTGTACATCGTCTGTGCGAGCAATGCGCGCGTCTCGTCCGTGTCGCCGAAAAGCACCGGCAGCAGCGGAACCGGCAGCTCGTCCACGAGCAGTGCGGCACACCGGTCGAGCGCCGCGCGGTATGTCGGCTGCGTCTCATACAGCCGGCGGCTCATGCCGGGGTACTGAGAGCCCTGGCCGGTGAAGAGGAACGCGATTCCCGGCGGCCGCGGGTTCTCCCGAAACCCGTGCGCCGGCGGCCGCTCGCCACCGACGATCGCCCGCAGCATGCTGGACGCGTGGTCGGCCGTGGGACTGACGATCGCGAGCCGGTGGTTGAACTGTGAGCGCCCGGCCGTTGCGGTATGACACACGTCCGGGAAGCGCGCCGGGTGCCGCTCGATGTCACCGGCCATCCGTTGCGCGAGCTCGAGCAGTGCGGGCTCACTGCGGGCGCTGAGGGCCACGACGTGCAGCGGTCGCTCGATCCCGGAGACTTCATGCGCCTGTTGCGGGGCCTCCGCGAGCACGACGTGCGCGTTCGTGCCGCCGAACCCGAACGAGCTGACGCCGGCAATGCGCTGCCCGGTCTCGCCCCACGACGTCAGCGACGTTGGCACGCTGACCGGCAACTCGTCCCAGGGAATCAGCGGGTTCGGCGTCTCGAGGTGGAGATGGGGCGGGATCTGGCCGTGCTTGAGCGCCAGCACCGCCTTGACGAGACCCGCGACGCCGGCCGCCGACTCGAGATGGCCGACATTCGTCTTGACCGAGCCGATGAGCAGCGGTCGCTCCCGCGCCCGACCCTGGCCGAGCACGGCGCCGAGTGCCTGCACCTCGATGGGATCACCGAGCGACGTGCCCGTGCCGTGCGATTCGACGTAACCGACAGCGGCAGGCGCGACGCCGGCGTTCGCGAGCGCGGCGCGAATCACCGCCTCCTGTGATGGGCCGTTCGGCGCGGTCAGGCCGTTGCTGCGCCCGTCCTGGTTGCATGCCGAGCCGCGGATCACCGCTTCGATCGGGTCCTTGTCCGCAATCGCATCCGAGAGCCGCTTGAGCACCAGCATGGCCGCACCTTCACCGCGGACGAACCCGTTCGCCCGCGCATCGAATGCCTTGCAGCGGCCATCCGGCGCCATCATCGAGGCCTTCGAGAGTGCGATCGTTGCGACGGGCGAGAGGAGCAGGTTCACGCCTCCCGCGAGTGCGACGCGGCACTCGCCGAGGCGCAGACTCTGCACTGCCGAATGCAGTGCGACGAGCGACGAGGAACAGGCCGTGTCGACGGAGAACGTCGGCCCCTGCACACCCAGCACGTAGGCGAGTCGTCCGGACGCAATGCTGAGTGCGGTCCCGGAAGCGAGATACGTATCGATGCTGGCGAACCCGCCGGCCATCTGCAGAGCGTAGTAGTCGTGGCCGGACACGCCGACGAACACGCCGGTCGCCGTGCCCGCGAGACGGTCAGCAGGAATACCTGCCGCTTCGAGAGCCTCCCAGGTGACTTCCAGCAACAGTCGCTGCTGCGGATCCATGCTCGACGCCTCGCGCGGTGCGATCCCGAAGAACTGAGGATCGAACTGGCTCACGTCGTCGAGGAAGCCGCCCCATCGGGTGCTCATCTTGCCCGGCGCCTGGAAATCCGGGTCGTACAGCGCGTCGATGTCCCAGCGATCCGCGGGAACTTCACGTACTGCGTCGGTACCGCTGCACAGCAGATCCCAGAATGCCTCCGGACTGTCAGCGCCGCCCGGGAAACGGCAGCCGATTCCGACGATCGCGATGGGCTCGTGAAGCGCACCCTCCGTCTTCCGCAGACGCGCCTCGAGCTGCTCCGCGAGCAGGACAAGCTTCCCGGGCGAGAGCTGCCGGATACGCTCGGAGAAACTCGGACTAGCCATTTGCTTCCGGCTCCAACGCTGCGCGCGATGCCGCCGCCACAGAGTCTTCGGGTAACTGTTCGATCGCACTCAGCAGATCGTCGGGATCCGACGGCGCCGCATCGGCGCTCGTGGTCGTGGGCACACCGAGCTGCAGCAGGTCCTCGAGCACGAACCTCGCAATCGCCGCGATCGTCGGATAGTCGAACACAAGCGTAGCGGGCAGCGGACGGGCGGCACTGACACTCGTGCTCAGCCGGTTGCGCAGCTCCACGGCCATCAACGAATCCAGGCCGAGCTCGTTCAGCGGCTTCTCAGGATCGATGCTGCGTGAGCCGTTGCCTCCGATCACCAGCCGGACCTGCTCGCTGACGTGCTCCTCGACGAGCGCCACTCTCCGGCTCTCCGGCGCATCCACCAGCTGCTCGCGCAGGGATCGGTCGCCCTTCGCTGCGGGCGCACCAGGGCTCGCCGTCCGCGCGGCCTGCACGGCGGGCCGGGTGCTCGCGACTTCCGACAGCCACGCCGGTGCACCCGCAGAGAACTGCTGGACGTACCGTGTCCAGTCCACCGGCAGTACCGCGACCTGTGTCGCGCGGGACCCGAGCAGGCGCTCGAGCACGCGCAGTCCGTCACGCG
>CAYSGF010000311.1:0-5046 GCA_964430275.1 uncultured Gemmatimonadaceae bacterium | reverse complement strand
TTCAACTGCTTCATCAGCTTCTGCATCTGCTTGAACTGATCGAGCAGCCGGTTCACTTCCTGAACCGTTCGACCCGAGCCCGCTGCGATCCGCTTCCGCCGGGAGCCGTTGATGATGTCCGGTCTCCTGCGCTCCTGCGGTGTCATCGAGAGCACGATCGCCTCGATGTGACGGACCTGCTTCGGATCGACCTTCGCCTGCTTGAGCGCCTTCGTGTTCACGCCCGGAATCATCTTCAGCAGGCCTTCGAGCGGCCCCATCTTCTGGAGCTGCCCCATCATGACGAGGAAATCGTCGAGATCGAACTTCCCTTCCTTCGCGACCTTCTTCTCGAGCTTCTGCGTCTGCTCGACGTCGAACGCTTCCTGCGCCTTCTCGACCAGGCCGACGACGTCGCCCTGCTGCAGGATGCGCCCTGCCATCCGATCCGGATCGAACACCTCGAGACCGTCCGGCCGCTCGCCGACACCGACGAACTTGATCGGCACGCCCGTGACCCCGCGCACGCTCAACGCCGCACCGCCGCGCGCGTCGCCGTCCATCTTCGTCAGGATCACGCCCGTGAGCGGCACGTTCTCGTGGAAGCCCTGCGCCACGCGCACCGCTTCCTGGCCGATCATCGCATCGACCACGAGCAGCACTTCCGTCGGCTTCGTCGCCTCGCGCACCTGCCGCAGCTCCTGCATCAGCGCGTCGTCGATCTGCAGGCGACCCGCCGTGTCCAGGATCAGCGCGCGATGGCGACCGCGCGTCGCCGCGTCCAGCGCCGCAGCCGCCAGCTTCGCGACATCCTTCTGCGAACGGTCCGCGAACACCGGCACGCCGACCTGCCTGCCGAGCGTCTCGAGCTGATCGATCGCCGCCGGCCGCTGTACGTCCAGCGCGGCGAGCATCGGCTCGCGACCCTCGCGCTTCAGCCGCTTCGCCAGCTTCGCCGCGGTCGTCGTCTTGCCCGAGCCCTGCAGCCCCGCGAGCAACACCACGGTCGGGCCCACCGGCGCGACCCGGATGCCCTCCGTCCGCTCGCCCAGCAACGTGATCAGCTCGTCGTGGACGATCTTCACGATCTGCTGGCCCGGCTGCACGGACTTCAGCACCTGCTCGCCCAGCGCACGCGCCTCGACGCGCGCCAGGAAGTCCTTCGCGAGCTTGAAATTCACGTCCGCTTCCAGCAGCACGCGGCGCACCTCGCGAAGACCCTCGCGGATCATCGGCGCCGTGAGCAGACCGCGCTGCTTGAACCGGCCGAGTACGCCGTCCAGCTTTTCCGAAAGCTCCTCGAACATCACGACTTCCTGCTGCTTCGGCGGAGGAGAGCGAGCCAAGTATACTAGCCGAGCTGGGCAGGTTACTCAAGGGCGGATGGCCGGTTATGGCGTAGAGGCGAGACGGGGTCAGGGCCCGGACGACGCGTGATCGACCCGGGAGCTGCCGTACCCGTCGGAATCCCGGGCTGGCCCGGGCCCGAGGCCCGGGCCCCGGCCCGCCGCTACTCGTGTATCGAGATGATCTGCTCCCGGCGTGTGCCGACGGAGCAGAACGCCACCGGCACGCCGGTGAGCTGCTCCAGGCGCCGGATATACTCCAGTGCGCGCGCGGGCAGGTCCGCCACGCTCCGGGCCTCCGACGTGGGCGCCAGCCAGCCGGCGAACGTTTCGTAGACGGGCTCGACCCGGTCGAGCAGCCCGAAATCGTAGGGAAAGTGCTCGTACTCCTCGCCGTCCGCCCGGTAACCGGTGCAGATGCGGATCTCCTCGAAGTCGTCGAGGACGTCGAGCTTCGTGAGGGCGAGGCCGGTGAGGCCGTTCACGAGGGCGGCGTAGCGGACGACGACGGCGTCGAACCAGCCGCAGCGGCGCGGGCGGCCGGTCGTGGCGCCGTATTCGCCGCCGACTTCCCGCAGGTGCTCGCCGAGCTCGCCCGGAATCTCGGTCGGCAGCGGCCCCGAGCCTACGCGGGTCGTGTACGCCTTCACGACGCCCAGCACGGAATCGATCCGGGTCGGCCCGATGCCGACGCCCGTCGCGGCGCCGCTCGCCGTCGTGGAGGAGGACGTCACGTACGGATACGTGCCATGATCGACGTCGAGCATGGCGCCCTGCGCGCCCTCGAGCAGGACGCGCTCGCCGCGGTGGAGCGCCTCCTGGATCTCGAGGCCTGTGTCGGTCAGCAGCGGCAGGATGCGCTCGCGCGCTGCAAGGGTGCGTTCCGCGATCGCCTCGGCGTCGACGGGCTCCGCTCCCGCCATGCGGAGCCGGTCGTTCGCGTGCTCGGCGGCGGCGACGATCAGCATGCGTGCGCGCACCGGGTCGGAGAGGTCTGCAGCGCGGACCCCGGTGCGCGCGATCTTGTCCTCGTACGCCGGCCCGATCCCCTTCCCCGTGGTACCGATCTTCTGGTCACCGCGCCGGTGCTCGAGCGCCCGATCGAGGTGCTTGTGATGCTCGAGCAGCAGATGCGCGCGGCCGCTGATCCCGACCTGCGGCTCGGCGTCGATGCCGCGCGCATGCAGCGCATCGACTTCCTCGAAGAACTGCTCGACGTCGAAAACGACGCCGTTGCCGAGCAGACAGCGCGTGCCGGGGTGCAGAATGCCGGACGGGATCTGGTGCAGCACGAACTCCTCGCCGCCGACATGCACGGTATGCCCTGCGTTCGCGCCGCCCTGGTAGCGCGCGATGATGCCGACGTCCTTGGCGAGCACATCCACGATCTTGCCCTTGCCTTCGTCGCCCCACTGTGCGCCGACGACGACGCGGCATCGTGCTTCCGTCATTTCAGCGAGCTCCTGAACACGCAAGCCCGCTCCGGCACTCGAGGCGCCGGAGCGGGAAATAGGTCCGTTTTGGCGCTAGTCTAAGCCCGGCACGGCCACTCCGCTACCACGCGTCAGCCCGCCTGCGCCGCGGTGTGCTCGCGCGAGCGCAGCAGTGCGAGCGCGCCACACAGCAGATCGATGCACGGGCCGATCCCGGTGCCGCGCAGGTTCTCCGGACTGTCGGCTGGCCGGTGGATGCGATGGAGCGAGCCGAGCGTCCCGCGCATCACGGTCAGCGCTGGTGTGCCACCCTTCACGAGTGGCATGTGATCGAGCAGAATGCCGAGTGGGACGTCACGACGCTGCGCGGACAGATCGAGTGCCGAGGCGGACGCCAGCAGTGCTGCAGCCAGGTGCGGTGCGAGCCCTTTCGGCCGCGGCCAGCCGAACCGCTCGGCGATCAGGAATGTGCCCTCGTCGTCGATGCTGTCGACATTGATCACACCGAACACCGGCGGCATGGCGTGCGCGATCGCGCGCGCCCCGGCCAGGCCGAGTTCCTCTGCGTCCGTGATCAGGAATGCGACGTCGCGTGCATCCTTCTCACGCGCCGCAACGCCGAGCAGCGTCGCCAGACCGCTGGCATTGTCGAGCGCGCCGGGCGAGTAGTCGGCGGCCCAGGAGGACACGAGTGCGAGCCCACACAGGAATCCCGTGAACCCCGCGACCAGCACGGGCGCGGTGCCGACGAAGCGCGCGAGCGAGAGGAACGCGAAGATGAGCAGCGCGATCCAGGCGAGGACCCCGAGCAGGATCACGGGCCCGCGCAGTGACAGCGGTACCAGCTGCGACTTCGAGTCGCGGTGCGCCATGAACACGTAGCGGGGCCGGACACCTTCCCGCTGGATCCACAGGTTCGTCGCTTCGCTGCGTCCCCACGGCAGATCCTCGATGCCGTTGCGCCGCATGTAGCCGAGCGCGCCGATCATGAGGACGAGCGTGGCGATCAGCGTGATGAGCGCCCCGGTCGCCGCCTCACTCGCCAGCAGCAGCATGGCGACGAAGACGCCGAGCGTGTAGACCGCCGCGACCTTGGTGACGCCGAAGCGTCCGGCCGTCATCGAGAAGTGGAAGGGTAGATCCCGGATGGAATAGCCGAGCGCCTCGAAGCGCCGGCGCAGCTCGCCCTCGACCGCTTCGGCGCCCGGGCTGCCGGTCATGCGCGGCCTGGCCAGCATGCGCATCACGCCGGGGGCGTCGAATGGCGGATTCGTCGCACGGTCCGGCACCTGCGCCTGCTGTCCTTCGATGTGGGATTCCATGGCCTCGGGCTTCGCGCGGAAGCAGTGCCGGCAACGGAGGACCGGCCTCCGTCCAGGTACGCCTCAGGTCAGCGGCTGCTTCTGCAACAGCCGTTCCCGCGCCCTACGCCGCGGCTGCCTTCAGGCCGGCTGCGTCGAGAGCGCGCCCGACTGTGCGGCGGTCCTTCTCGCCCAGCTTCTGGAGCGGCGCACGGGGGAGTCCGCCGTGCCAGCCGAGCTGATCGAGCGCGGTCTTGACACCCACTGCACCGAACGACGCGACGATCTCCTTGTGCAGCGGCGTCAGGCGTCCCTGCGCCCGGCCGGCGCCGGGCCCGTCGCCGGCGCGGAACCGCTCGACAACCTGAGCAGCAATGGCGGGCGCGAAGACCGCGGCGGCCAGGATGCCGCCGACGGCGCCCAGCTCGAGGGCCGTGTAGAGCAGCGTGCCGTTGCCGACGAACAGCCGGCAGCCGTCCTCGCACGCGTTCGTGTACTCCGCAAAACGCTTCACGTCGCCGGAGGAATCCTTCAGCCCGACGATGTTGCCGTGACGCGTGAGCTCACCGACGAGGCCTGCCTCGAGCGTCACCTTCGTGTACTTCGGCATGTGATAGATGAGCATCGGCAGTGGTGACGCGTCCGCGACCGCGACGTAATGATCGCGCAGCGCACCGGCAGACAGGTACGGACCGAAGTAGGCCGGCGGGTGGGTGAGGATCACTTCCGCACCCGCCTGTGCGAGCTGCTGCGCCTGCCGTGCCGTCGCGCGCGTGGACTCCGCGCTCGCGCCGACCACGAGCGGAATGCCGGGAGGCACGACGTCGCGTGCGAAGGCCGTCAGCCGCACCTTCTCGTCGTCATCGAGGAGTGCACCTTCGCCGGTCGAGCCGAAGAGCACCAGGCCGTCGATCGGCTGTTCGCACCATCTGCGGAGGTTCTCGCGCCAGAGCACGGGCGCGATGTCGCCGGTCACCGGATCGAAGG
>CAYSGF010000310.1:0-27574 GCA_964430275.1 uncultured Gemmatimonadaceae bacterium | reverse complement strand
GATCGCGCGATTGCCACCGCCGAGCGGACGACGCATCCGATCGGCGCCGTCGTCGTCGAGCCGATCCTGGGACGCGGCGGCATCGTCGTGCCACCCGCCGGCTTTCTGCCCGCTCTCCGCAGCCGCTGCGACGGCAGCCGGATCCTTCTCGTGCTGGACGAGATCTACACGGGATTCGGACGCACCGGTCGCTGGTTCGCATGCGAGCACTCCGGTGTCGTGCCCGACGTCCTCGTCGCGGGGAAGGCGCTCACGGGAAGTCTGCCCCTCAGTGCCGCCATCGGGACGCCCGATGCCATGGACGCATGGCCGTCGTCACAGGGGGAGGCGCTTCACACGAGCACGTTCCTCGGAAATCCCGTCGCGTGCGCCGCTGCGCTCGCACACCTCGATGCAATCGCCAGGGAAGGGCTCGTAGAGCGGTCGGCAGGGGTGGGCACGCGCATCCGCAAGGCGACGGAGCAATGGGTGGGCGCGCTGCCGAACGTCGTCGCGGCACGCGGGCAGGGGCTGCTGCAGGCCATCGTGCTCTCGCAGCCGGTCGCCGCACGCGTGATGGAGCTGGCGCTCGTCGGAGGCGTGCTCGTCCTACCCGAGGGCGACCGCGGCGACGTGCTCGCACTCACGCCCCCGGCGGTCATCACGGACGCCCAGCTCGACGCGGCCCTGCGTATCATCGAAAGCGCGCTTCGGCAGGTCGGCTAGCGCGTGCCGCTGGCTACGCGCTCGTCGATCCGGCGGGCGAGGTCCAGGTCCTTCTCCGTGATCCCTCCCTCGCTGTGCGTCGAAAGCGTCATGGTGACGTCGCGATAGCGGATATCGATGTCGGGATGATGGTCCGCTGCTTCGGCTGCCTCCGCCACGCGGTTCACGAAGCCGACCGCCTCGGTGAAGGAGTCGAAGCGGTAGCTGCGACGGATCGCGTCGCCCTGCCGGGACCATCCTTCCAGCTCGCCCAGCCTGCTGTGGATCTGCTTCTCGTCGAGTCGAGCCATACCGGTCTCTCCTGGGGTGTTCCGGGGCGGCGGCTCGCGAGGAATGCGCCGCCTGCGGGATTGCCTTTTGGCCTGCTTGAAACGAGTTTTGTGGCCGTCGAATGCCTTCGAACACCGTCCTTCTGACGGGCGCGACCGGCTTCGTCGGCTCGCATGTCGCGGAGGCGTTCGCGGCGCACGATGTCGCCGTCCGCGCCCTCGTTCGTCCTACGAGCGATACTGCTCGTCTGCGTGAGCTCGGCGCAACCATCGTGACCGGCGAGCTCGCGGATGCGTTCGCCGTCCAGCGCGCGGCCGAAGGCGCCGACGCCGTGGTTCACATGGCCGCCGTCACCCGGGCGCGTTCCACGGTCGAGTACGACGCAGCGAACGCGCAGGGTACCCGGAGTCTGGTCCGCGCGCTGGCCGCGTGCGAGCCCCGGCCGCGCAAATTCGTGTACCTCAGCTCGCTCGCGGCCGTCGGGCATGGCGGCGGGCAGCCGGTGAGCGCGGAAACGGTCCCGCGGCCACTGACGGCCTATGGTCGAAGCAAGCTGGGCGGAGAGACCGCATGCGCGGAACATGGCGCGGATTTCGAGATGGTCGTACTCCGCGCGCCGGCCGTGTACGGGCCGGGTGACCGTGACCTGCTCCGCTTCTTTCGCCTGGCGCAGCGCGGTTTTCTGCCGATCCCCGGCGGCCCGACGCGCTCGCTCCAGCTCATTCACGTTCAGGATCTGGCCACCGCTCTCGTGCGTGCCGCAACCATGACAGGGGTGTGTGGCGTATATCATGCCGCCGAGGCGCGTGCCTATTCCTGGGTGGAGGTGCTGGACCTGGTGGCGGCGGCAGTCGGCGTCCGTGCCCGCCGCATACCAATGCCGCAGCGGCTGCTGACGTCGGCTGCGGCCATCAGTGAATGGAGTGCCGGGCTGGTTGGTCGTGCCACGATCTTCAACCGGGACAAGGCCAGGGAGCTGCTGGCGCCCGCATGGCTGTGTGATGTAGAGCCGGCGTTTCGTGATCTCCGGATCACGCCGCGTCCGCTCGCCGAGGGGCTGAAGGACACAGCCCGCTGGTATCGACAACACGGATGGTTGTGAGCCTCGCGCCCGCGACTGTTTTGGAGAATCCATGAGTCTATTCGAAAAGTGCTACCGCTTCACGAAGGCCCGCGAGGTGATGGCCAGTGGCTATTACCCGTACTTCGTGGCGATCGAGGAGTCCCTGGACACCGAGGTCGTGATTCACGGTGAGCGCAAGGTCATGGTCGGCTCGAACAACTACCTGGGGCTGACCCACCATCCGAAGGTGCTCGAAGCGGCGGCGGCCGCACTGCGCAAGTACGGCAGCGGCTGCACCGGCAGTCGCTTCCTGAACGGCACACTCGATCTTCACGAGCAGCTCGAGGAGCGGCTCGCCCGCTTCGTCAATCAGGAGGCGGCGCTCGTTTTCAGTACCGGCTACCAGACGAACCTGGGCGTCATCTCGACCCTGGTCGGCCGCGACGATCACCTCTTCAGTGACAAGCTGAACCACGCGAGTATCGTGGATGGTGCCCGGCTCGCGCTCGGCACCGTGCACCGCTACCCGCATGGGGACCTGCGCTCGCTCGAGCGCGAGCTCGCGCGCACGCCATCGGAAGCGGGCAAGCTCATCGTGACGGACGGCGTCTTCTCGATGGAAGGGTCGATCGTCGACCTGCCCGGCATCATGGCGCTCGCCGAGTTCTACGGCGCGGAAGTTCTGGTCGATGATGCGCACAGTTTCGGTGTGCTCGGCGAGTTCGGTGGGGGTACCGCGCAGCACTTCCACCTGGAAGACCGCGTCTCGCTGATCATGGCAACGTTCTCGAAATCGCTGGCTTCCATCGGCGGCATGGTCGCCGGGCCGGAGGACGTGATTCATTACCTGAAGCACAATGCCCGCTCCCTCATCTTCAGTGCGAGCTGCCCCGCATCCGCGGTGGCCGCGGCGATTGCGGCACTCGACGTGATCGAGGCGGAGCCGGAACGGCGCGAGCGGCTATGGTACAACACCCGTCGCATGCAGGACGGCCTGCGCTCGCTGGGCTATGACATCGGCCAGAGCGAGACTCCCATCATCCCGGTGCAGATCGGCGAGATGGATCGCATGCTCGTCTTCTGGAAGCAGCTCTTCGACGCAGGCGTGTTCTCGAACCCGGTCACGCCGCCCGCCGTACCGGACCACTCCTGCCGCCTGCGTATCTCGTGCATGGCGACACACACCGACGAGCACATCGATTTCGTGCTCGACGCCTTCGCGAGCGTCGGCAAGCGCGTCGCAGCACTGTGAACGGTACGGCGTCCGACGCGCGGCCCCATGCCGCGCACGGCGCTCGCGTCGAGGTCCGTCCGGTACATGGCCGTTCGGACCTCGCACGCTTCATGGACCTGCCCTGGCGCATCTACGCGGACGACCCGAACTGGGTCCCGCCGCTCCGCATGGCCGTGAGCGCGCTGCTCGACCGCAAGCGACATCCCTTCTATCAGCACGCGGAGGTCGAGTTCTTTCTCGCCCGCATCGGCGGCGCAGTCGTCGGGCGCATCGCGGCAATCGTGAATCATCGCCACAACGAGTTCCATGGCGATCGGACCGGTTTCTTCGGGCTCTTCGAGTGCGTCGATCGCGACGATGTCGCCACGGCACTCCTCACCACGGCCGCGGACTGGCTGCGCGCGCGTGGCATGGAGCGCGTGCGCGGGCCGATGAACCTGTCAACGAACGATGAGCTGTACGGCCCGGGCATCCTGATCGATGGCTTCGATACGCCGCCCGTGGTGATGATGCCGCACGCACCGCGCTATTACCGGCGACTCCTCGAACGGGCCGGCTACACGAAAGCAAAGGATCTCATCGCGTACTGGGTGGACGTGCCGGAGACGCCGCCGCGCCTCGTGCGCATGTACGAGCGCATCCGGCGTCAGGAAAATGTCACCATCCGCTCGCTGGACATGCGCCAGCTCGATGACGAGATCGATCGCATCCAGCAGATCTACAACCGGGCGTGGGAACGGAACTGGGGCTTCGTACCGATGACGGAGGCCGAGATCCGCCACCTGGCGAAGGAGCTGAAGCCCGTCATCTCGCCGGGGCTGTGCGTCCTCGTCCATGTGAACGAGGAGCCTGTCGGATTCGCACTCGGACTGCCCGATTACAATCAGGCACTGCGACATATACGCAGTGGGCGGCTGCTGCCGTTCGGCCTGCTCAAGCTGCTCTGGTACCGCCGCAGCATCAACGCGATCCGGGTGCTGACGCTCGGTCTCGTGCCGGCATTTCGGCAGAAGGGCCTCGACGCCGCCATGATCACGCACATCTTCATCGAGGCCGGCAAGGACAGCCGCGCCCGTGGTGAGTGCTCGTGGATCCTGGAGGACAACGCCGAGATGCGAAACAGCATCGAGCGGATGGGTGGGCAACCGTACAAGACGTACCGGGTTTACGAAGCGGCATTGTAACGTGGAAACGACTTTCGCTCGCCGAACCGGCGACGTCTCCAGCGCGCGTCGTCCCGCGCCTCTCGACCGGCTCTTCGCGCTCTATCTGCTGCTCTCGGGAACGGCACTCCTGTTTCCGCACCGTCCCGAGGCGTGGCCCTGGCTGGCAGCATTGCACGTCGCCGGAGCGCTGCTGCTCCTCGGTATGCCGCCGTTCGACGAGCTGCGGCAGCGGCTCCACGCGGCCGCACCACGACTGTTCACGGTCGTGCACGACTGGTACGCACTGCTCCTCATGCCGGCGCTCTATACGGAGCTCGCCGTGCTCAATCGTGCCGTCTGGAACGGGCGCTACTTCGATCCGGTGATCCAGCAGCTGGAGCAGTTGTTCTTCGGCGGGCAGCCGAGCCGCACGATGGCCGCGGAAGCACCCTGGCTGGCGATCTCGGAGCCGCTGCACCTGGCCTACCTGAGCTACTACGTGATCATTTTCGGGCCGCCCCTTTTCCTGTACGCCCGCCAGCGGCTGGATGCGTTCCGGGCCGTGACGTTCACGCTGATGCTCACGTTCTTCGTGCACTATCTCGTGTTCGTGTACCTGCCGGTGCAGGGGCCTCGCTATCTCTTCCCGGCACCCGGCGGTGACATGGCGAGCGGCTTCTTCTATCAGCTCGCGCACCGGATCCTCGAGGCCGGTTCGGCGCAGGGCTCCGCCTTTCCCTCCTCGCACGTCGGCGTTTCCCTCGCGCAGACACTCACTGTCGCGCGCTACGCGCCGCGACTGAGCTGGCCGCTCGCAGGTATGACCATTGGCCTCGCATTCGGCGCCATCTACGGCGGATTTCACTACGCGATCGATGTGCTCGCGGGCGCTGCGCTCGGCGCCCTCGTCGTCCTGTGTGCGCCCGCAATCCGGCGTGCGCTGCGGGGCGCCGACGACTGATGGCGCGCGCCACCTGATGCGACGCACCTCGACTCTGCTCCTCGTTGCTCTCACCGCCGCACTGGTCTTCACCAGCACACGCGAGCTGTCCATTGCCGCACGCGTCTGGACGACGATCCTGGTCGCGGTTCTGCCGCCCATCTCGATCCTTCAGGCGCGCGCGCTCCAGGGCGTAACCCTGCCTTCGCGGCTGTCGCTCTACGCACAGAGCGCACTCTCCCTCTGGCTGCTGGCCGGTGCGACCGCGGGAGTGGCGCGCCTCAGCGGCATGGAGGCCGCGGCGCTCGGCGTGCGAGCGCTGCCGCTCGAGCTCATGCTCGTTTGGACCGGCGGGCTGACTGCAGCCGGCGTGCTGCTCATGCTGCTCGCGCACCGGCTCGGCGTTCGCGAATCCGCGACACTCGCGGGGCTGCTGCCGCAGACGACCGCCGAGCGACTCGCCTTCCTCGGTCTCTCCGCCACCGCAGGGATCTGCGAGGAGCTCGTCTTTCGCGGCTTTCTGATTCCGACAATCGCTGCTGCAATCGGCTCGGTCGGCATTGCGGCAGTCGTCGCTGCGGCGGTATTCGGCCTCGTGCACGCCTACCAGGGGTTCGCAGGCGCAGTGCGCGCCGCAACCCTGGGCGGACTCCTGTCCATCGTCCTGATCGCCACCGGCAGCATCCTGCCCGCCATCCTGGCCCACGCAGCGATCGACATCATCGGCGGCTTCTGGCTCGGACCGCGCCTGATCGAATAGCGTCAAGCCGGGGCATGGCCGTTGCAACATCGGGCGCCGCACACCATTGTGCGCAGGTGACCCAACGCCAAGACCCGGATATGCGAAAGCAAGCCACCAGCGACGGCAGCTCCAACGGACTCGCCGACCTGCTGCGCCGCCTTGCCGACAATGCGTCGGCACTCGTGCGTGGAGAGGTCGCGCTGGCGAAGCTCGAGATGCGCGATGCGGCGCGTGCACTGGTACGGGATTCCGGCAAGCTCGCCGCTGCGTTCACACTGGCATGGTTCGGAGGGCTCGCACTCACGGCGGCGCTCGTCATCGGCGTCGCACACCTGCTCGACGGACGCTTCGGCTTCGCCGCGTTGATCGTCGGCGTCGTGTTCCTCGCGATCGGCGCGTTGCTGGCGCGCAGCGGAATGCGCGTCTTCAGCGAAGGGGAGCTGAAGCCGGAAGCAACACTGGAGTCGATCAGCGAAAGCCGCGACTGGGCGAAGCGCGAGATTCGCAACCTCCGCGAGGAGCTCGCGCGGGGTGCCCCGGCGCAGGCACTCCCGTCGGACACCGGGCCGCAGCAGGCTTCCATCCCCGCTCGCGAAAGGACACTCCAGCCATGACCGATCGCATTCATCCTCCCGGCGACGACGTGCACGTGCAGCATGAGCCGCTGCCTCCGACCGGAAGCGCGGGCGATGCACCGTCACGTCGCGCCCGCACGGTTGCGGAGCGCGGACGCGAGCGCGTTGCAGACGCCTTCGACTCGATCGGCGAGCGCATCGAGGACCGGGGTCGGATCATGCGCCGGCGTGGGGGCGCGCGGGGACGCGCCGGGCGCGCTGCCGTCGCGGCCGGACACGCGTTCGAAGCCGGTGCTGATTACCTGCGCGAGCACGAGATCGATGAAATGCAGCGCGAGCTCGAAGGGCGCGTCCGCGAGCGGCCCCTCGCCTCTCTCGCCCTCGCCGCGGCCGCCGGGTTCCTCCTCGCCCGCATCCTCCGTCACTGAGCGTCACTACTCCGTTCCGACTGTTGCACACACAATACACATGACACCACCCGCCCGTCGCCGTGAGGCGACGGGCCGCGGTGCCCGCATCTCCAAGTCACAAATGATCTTGCATAGACGTTAGCTCCCCGGACGAAGGGCGATCCGGGCTCGCGGAACAACGCTTGCGCTCCTGCGTACGGAGAGTAGGAACAGAGCGAGGAAGCGATGAACCTGCACTGTAACTTCGAGGAGCTGACCGCACTCGCCTCTACGGCCGAGCGCGTACTGCTTGCGCATGGCTCCGGGGGGGCCTCCGTGGCGGCGCCACCGCTCGCGCTCGCGGACCTCGAGGCGCTCGCCCCCAGGCTCGCAGGTGAAATCTCCATCCAGACGCTCAGTGCCCAGCGGTCCGTCCAGCGCGCGCTCGCTCTGGCGCTCGAGGAAACCCGCGCACGCATGGACGTGCTGATCCTGGATCAGCACCCGGCCGCCGAAGACGCGGTCGCCGCATACTTCGAGTACGCCCACATCCTCGCCGTGCTCGAGCGCACTCGTCGCATTGGCACCGAGATGACCATGCTGATCGAGCTCATGACCGGTCGCGCGCCCGACGAGGAAATCGCGCGCTCGTTCGCCTTCCCCGACTGATCCACGGGTCCGCTTCCTGCATTTCGCCGCGTCCGGTCTGATTCCCGTCAACCGGAGCCCCAAGTGAGAAACCGCCGCCTGCAACCCGTACTGGTCCTGCTCGCGATCGTAGGCGCCGCAGCTTGTGCGCGCGCCGTCGAAGTCAACAGTGAGCCGAGCACCGTCTACGCCATCGAGGTCTACAACCCGCGATCCACGGACATGATCGTTTCCTACGACGACGGCAACGGCACCCGCACCCTGGGAACCGTCCGTGCCGGCACCCGTGAGCGCTTCGTGATTGCGGCACCGCCAGGTCCGACGATTCAGCTCACCGGCCGCAGCAGCAGCGGTGCGACGGTCGGTCCGATGACGGTCAGCCTCACGTTGGGACAGACTACTCAGGTGCGACTGCAGTAGCGGCTAACTTGTCGCGCCTGGCACGAGCGGATCGCGGGTCACCCCTGTCGCGAGGCGATCGGTCGCCACCGTCGGGGACTGCAGGCATGTGACCGCCCGGTGACGTCCGGGCCAGGCCAGCCGCGGTCAGAATCGCGCTTTCGCACCCCAGACCGCCCACCCACCCCCAACTGGCCCATGCGGGCCATGGAAAAGCGTTGTGCGCCAAGGCGGGTATCCGTCCCACGATGGTTTCGCTAACTCCTTTCGTGCTTTACATTTAGAACCGTGAGCAAGGCCCTGGTGAGGCTCGCTCTGGAGCAACCTTCCCCGCGAATGCGGTGTGAAGCCGAAGCAGGCAGTTGGACACGCGAACCGGAGGTGCCATGCGGAAGCTCCCCGAGCTTGCGCTGCTACGCGCGCGGCTGCGTCGCGGCCCGATCGTCCGAGTGGCGATTGGTGCGGCGATGCTGGTGCCGGCGCTGGCGCTGATGAGTACGACGGGATTCGAGGGTATGCGTCCGACGCAGATGCTGGGTGCGGACCGCGCTACGGATCCGATGGCAGCGCAGTGGCGAGAGCGGGTTCTGACATTCGAACGGACGCAGCTGATCACGGATCTGGCGTCCGAGTTCGACGTGCCGATGAGTCTTGCCGAGCAGATTCACGAGGCGGCGATCGACGCCGAACTGGACGTGGAGATGGCGTTCGGGCTGGTTGCCGCGGAGTCGAGCTTCCGGCCGGCGGCCATCTCGCCGGTTGGTGCGGTGGGTCTGACGCAGGTCATGCCGTCGACGGCGGCGGAGGTCGAGCCGGGCACGACGCGGAGCGATCTACTGCAGCCGGAGACGAACCTGCGGATCGGCTTCACGTACCTGCGCAAGCTGATTGGCAAGTATGGTGGTGACGCGAAGCTGGCGTTGACCGCGTACAATCGTGGACCGGGCACCGTTGATCGTGTGCTGCGCGGCGGTGGCGATCCGGACAACGGGTATGCGGAGAAGGTGCTCACGGGTGAGAGCGCGCATCATGTCAGGCTGATGAACGCGAAGTTCGGCGTCAGGCGCACTCGCTCCTAGGTACGACCGGACGGATGGAACGGGATCGCCCGCTGCGCAGCTGCGCAGCGGGCGATTCTCGTATGAACTACTGCGTCGCGTGGCTGCCCGGCGACCCGATGTGCTCCTCGAACAGCTCCAGGATCCGCCGGTACTCATCGGTCCATGATGTCGGCTCCACGAAGGCGTGGTCTTCCACCGGATAGACGGCCATCTCCCAGTCCGTCTTGCCGAGCTCGACGAGACGCTGTGCGAGGCGGACCACGTCGGAGAAGTGCACGTTGACGTCCACCATGCCGTGAGCGATCAGAAGCGGGTCCTCGAGGCCTTCCGCAAAGTAGATGGGCGAGGACTGCCGGTAGGCGAGGGAGTCGTCCTGCGGGAGATTCAGGATGCGACCGGTGTAGCCGTGGTTGTAATGGGCCCAGTCGGTGACGGAGCGCAGTGCGGCGCCGGCGCCGAAGTCGTCCGCCGCCGTGAACAGTGCCATCAGCGTAATGAACCCGCCGTAGGAGCCACCGTAGATGCCAATGCGCTCCGGGTCGATGTTATGCTGCTGCTGCAGCCAGCGTGAACCGTCGATCTGATCCGTCAGGTCCTTGCCACCCATGTGGCGGTAGATGGCCGTGCGCCAGTCGCGACCGTATCCGGCGGACGCGCGGTAATCGAGATCGAGCACGATGTAGCCACGCTGTGCCAGCAGGTGATGGAACATGTATTCGCGATAGTACGTGGACCACCAGTCGTGCACGTTCTGGAGATAACCGGCGCCGTGCACGAAGATGACTGCGCCCCCGTTCGGCTGCGTGCCGAGGTCTTCCGGCCGGTAGATCCGTGCGGGTACCTGCACACCGTCGCGCGCAGTGATCCTGATGATCTCGGGCACGATCCAGGGACCGGCGCGCCACGCGGAAGTCGGCGAGGTCGTGATCTGCTCACGGGAGGAGCCGGGGCGGTTCTCGCCCAGGTACAACTCGGGCGGGACATTCGCATAGGAATGAACGACGGCGATGCGGCTGCCGTCCGGCGACGCCGTGGCCTCCTGCCGTCCCGGCTCCATCGTGATCCGCGTCCTGGTCCCACCGTCGAAGCCCATGTGGTAGAAGTGCACCTCGTGCGGCGTGCCCTCGTTCGTCGTCAGGTAGAAGCGATCCTCGGTGGGCGCGACTTCGATGCTCTGCACTTCCCAGTCACCGCTCGTCAACTGGCGGGGCGTGCCGCCCTGTGCCGGCACCGTGTAGACGTGGCTGAAGCCGTCCCGCTCGCTGGCGAAATAGACGGTCCGGCCGTCCGGCAGGAAACCGGCACAGCCGAACCAGAAGGGGCAGGGGCCGGCGAGCCATGCCTCATCGCTCTCATGGTGCACCTGTGTGAGCGCGCCGCTCGCTGCATCCAGCGTCCACAGCCAGGCGTTCTCGTACTCGTCGTCAACGGCCGCGACGAGGCCGCGCGTGCCCTGCTCGTTCCAGCCGAGGAAGCGCGCGGTGGAGAAGGCGGTCGCGCTGTCGCCCGTGGCCGCGGGCAGGTCGAGCCAGCGAAGTGACCCGTCGGCGAGCGAGACGACACCGATCCGACCAGTCCCGGACTGGACGTCCCCGACTTTCGTTCGCACCTCGCGCGTCTCCGTGTATCCGGAGCTCGTGACCCAGTCGGGGATCAGGGTTCTGCGAGCGTCACTCGATGTCGTGCCGACCGCTATGACAGCGTAGCTCCCGCGCGGGTCGATCTCGAGCTCGCGGACCCGCTCCTCGCGCTCCAGGTAGATCGGCTGGAGGTCTGCGGCTGCACGCGCCTCACGCCGCGCTTCCTCCCGCTCCCGCTGCGCGCGCGCGATACGGATGTGGTCGAACAGCTCTTCCTGCTGCCGTTCGAGAAAGCCGCGCTGACCCTCGGCCTCCTCGTCGTCGGCCGGCTCCGGCCCGGTGCGCACGTCCGTCAGCTGGCGAATGCCGCCGCCATCCAGATCGAACGCGAAAATATTCGATCCCGCGGGACCGTCACTCAGGTAGTACACCGTGCGCGCATCGTGCGAGAACACGGGGCTGGATTCTTCGGTGCTGGTGTGGGTCAGTCTGCGCAATGAGTCGTTGCGGCGGTCGATCAGGTACAGGTCGCCGTCGCTGGAGACGACGCGCCAGCGCTCATCGTCGGAGACGTCACCGGTTTGGAGCAGCGGTGCGAGGGAGTCAGCCGCAGCATCGCCGAGAAGTTCCGGCGTGCCACCGTCGGCAGCGACGCGGTAGAGTGCCGGCTCTTCGTGCCACGGGCGGCCGCCGGGCTTCCAGCGGAAGAAGACCCAGTCGCCCGAGTCGCTCCAGCGGATCCGCGACGGCGGTTCGCCGACGTGCTCCGGTCCGCGCATGATGTTCGCCACCGTAAGCTCGAATCCGTCCGGCTGTTGCGCCGCGGCATCCAGCGACACCATGCCGAGCAGCAGGAGCGCGGCGGTCCCCGCACGCGAGTGCATCATCGTGACTGCCTCCCGAAGAGTACGATGCACGCAGTCACGCTGCGCGCCGGTCAATCACCGAAGGACACACCGATATCGCGAGCCGTCTGCACGATGTCGGAGTGGGTTGGCACTCGTTTGAGCTGCTCGATCGCGTCCGCGATTGGAACGGCCAGTATGTCCGGCGGGTTGAGGGCGACCATGGTGCCGAAGCGCTCCTCGGCGACCAGCCGCACGGCGGCTGCGCCGAAGCGCAGCGCGATCAGTCGGTCGTACGACGTGGGGCTGCCACCGCGCTGCAGGTGGCCGAGGACGAGCGAGCGGGTTTCGAACCCGGTCGCATCCCCGATCTGGCGGGCGAGTCTTTCCGCAACACCGCCGTAGCGCGCAGCGGAGCCGGGCCGGGCGTCCTCGACGAACGTCGCCGCGCCGTCGCGCGGCACCGCACCTTCCGCAGCCACGACGATCGCGAACCTGCGGCCGCGCTCGTAGCGGCGCCGGATCTTGTCGCAGACGAGCTCGATGTCGTACGGAATCTCGGGTATCAGGATCACGTCGGCACTGCCGCTGACTCCGGAGTGCAGCGCGATCCATCCGGTATGACGGCCCATTACTTCGACGACCATGACACGCTCATGGCTTTCCGCCGTCGAATGGACCTTGTCGATGGCATCGGTGGCTGTTTCCACGGCGGTATGAAACCCGAACGTGACCTGCGTGACGGCGAGGTCATTGTCGATCGTCTTCGGGACGCCCACGACCGGCATCCCCTTTTGCGCGAGCCTGTTCGCAATGCTCAGCGAGCCGTCGCCGCCGATCGAGATCATGGCATCGAAGCCATGCGCGCGAAACGCCTCGATCAGCTCATCGGAGCGGTCGACAGTCTGGGTCGTACCATCGGGCCCGACGGTCGGCCAGTCGAACGGATTGCCACGGTTCGTCGTACCGAGGATCGTGCCGCCCAGATGCGTGATGCCGCGGACGGAATCGCTGTCGAGCCGTACGATCGAGTCCTCACCGAGCAGCGCACCATACCCGCGCCGGATGCCGTACACCTCCCAGCCGCGGCTGAGCGCGGAGAGAACGGCCGACCGGATGACGGCGTTCAGGCCCGGCGCATCTCCGCCGCCCGTGCTCAGTGCTATCCGCCGGATCGTGCCGGTTCCAGCCAATATCGTGTCTCCGTGCTGCGCAAAGGGCGCGGCCAGGCTGCAGGTGCCGCTCGGATCGCTGGGACGCTACCGCGCCGCGCGTCGGGGTGTCAACCGGCGAACAAGAGCGCCGGATGCGGACAAAACCGACGATGGCCGCGCGATCGGCGTAGTGGTTGCTGCTCCGGCAAGTGCCGGACCGGCATGCGCGGGTGGACGCGGCGGCCGGAAATGACGATTTTGCAGAGTCGTACCGGTGGCGGCTCACTCGCCGCCGGCGTCAGACACCTGAGAACCGCCATTCGGCGGCTGGAAGGCATATGGTTACAGAGAAGGACGTTCGTCGCGCACTGCGCAAGGTGAAGGACCCCGAGCTGCATCTGGATCTCGTCGTTCTCGGGCTCGTGTACGGCGTCGAGGTGCAGGACACGCATGTGAAGGCGCTCATCTCATTGACTTCGCCGTTCTGCCCGGTCGCGCCGCAGATTCTGGACGAGGCGAAAGCCGCGATCGAGGGAATGGAAGGCGTCGAGAGCGTGGACGTCGAGCTGACGTTCGATCCGCCATGGACACCGGATCGGATCGATCCGATCATTCGGTCATCGCTGGGACTGTAGACAATAACCGGGCCGCGGTGGATGGGAGAGACACGGCGAGGATGAAGGCGACGATCAACGGTCGGGACGTGACCTGGGAGGAAGCCGGCTCGGGTCGCACAATCCTGTTCCTGCACGGATTCCCGTTCAATCGTCATCTATGGGACGCGCAGGTCGCCGCCGTGCCGGACGGGTGGCGCGCTGTCGCGCCCGATCTGCGCGGCTTCGGTGAGAGTGCCGGCAGCGCCGACGCGCAGTACACGATGGACATGTTCGCAGACGATGCGGCGGCGCTGCTCGTGCACCTGCGTGTGCGACGCGCCGTCATCTGCGGACTGTCGATGGGCGGTTACGTTGCGTTTGCCATGCTGCGTCGTCACCGCGCCATGTTCGGGGGGCTGGTGCTCGCGGATACGCGCGCCACCGCGGACAGCGACGCCGAGAAGAAGAACCGGCTTCAGCTCGCGCAGCGAGTGCAGAGCGAAGGCACCGGTGTCGTCATCGATGCGATGCTGCCGCGCCTGTTCGCTCCGCTCACGCCCTACCAGCGGCCGCAGCTGGTCGAGCAGCTACGCACGATCATGACATCCACACCGCCCGCGACCATGGCGCGTGCACTCCTCGGTATGGCTGCGCGGCCGAGCTCCGAAAACGATCTCCGTGATATCAATGTACCGACGCTGGTGCTGGTAGGGGCGGAGGACGCGATCACGGATCGCGGGCAGGCGCAGCTCATGGCGCGGGCGATCCGCGGGGCCCAGATCGAGTCGATCCCCGACGTCGGCCATGTCTCGAACCTCGAGGCGCCGGACGCGTTCAACCAGGCATTGCACCGCTTCCTCGGCTCGCTCTGAGCGCGCTACTCGATCAGCTCCAGCTGGCGGTTGCGTGTGGCCGCGCGCTTCCGGCCCTCCGCGCCATCCGTCGCGACGCGCGCGACTTCCACGATCCGTGCATCGAGCTTTGCGACTCGCTTGCCCTGGGTGGCGCGGCCCTGAACCGGCACATCCTCGGCGACGATCCGGACTGCAGCGCCATCCGCACCGATGAACATGACCTCGTCGCCGTCGAGCAGCTCCTTCACGGCGACCAGTGAGCCGGTGCGGTCGGTGACGTCGAGGGTGATCGTACCCAGACCGCCGCGATTCTGCGCCGGGTAGTCACTGATCGGCGTGCGCTTCGCGTACCCGTTCGCAGTCACGGTGCAGACCGTAGCGTCGCGCCGCACGACGACCATGCCTACCACCCCGTCACCCTTCCGCAGACCGATTCCTTTTACCCCCTGTGTGACGCGGCCCGTGGGTGGCACCTGGGACTCCGGGAAGCGGATCGCCCGGCCGTGCTGCGTGACGATGACCACGTCCGCGTTGCCGTCGGAGACCTGCGTATCGAGCAGCCGGTCACCTTCCTGAAGCCGTATCGCTGCGATGCCACCCGTTCGAATGTTGCCGAACTGATCGAGCGTCGTGCGCTTTATGATGCCGCCCTCCGTGAGAAACAGCAGCGTGCGGCTCTCCTCGAAATCCCCGACCGGAATGAGCGAGGTCACGCGTGCACCCTTCTCCATCGACAGCAGCTGGGCCAGCGCGCGGCCACGGCTCTGGGGGCCGCCCTCCGGAATGTTGTGCACCTCGAGGGCGTGAGCCTGCCCCTGGTCCGTGAAGAACACCAGGACATCCGTCGTGCTGGCGACGAACACGTGCTCGAGAAAGTCGTCCTCGTGCTTGTCCATTCCTGCGATCGCGCGCCCGCTGGAAATGCGACGGCGGTAGAGCGCGAGCGGGACACGCTTGATGTACGACTGGTGGCTGAAGGTGATCACGACCTGCTCCTCCGCCACGACGTTCTCGACCTCGAGCTCTTCCTCGCCCTCTTCGAGGATCGTGGTACGGCGCTCGTCGCCAAACGCCTCGACGATCCGGTCCAGCTCCTCGACCAGCAGACCGAGCTGCTTCTTCTCACTGCCGAGCAGTGCCTCGAGCTCCCTGATCTGCTTGCGCAGCTCGGCCAGCTGCTTCTTGAGGTCCTGCGTCTCGAGCGACGTCAGCCTGCCCAGTCGCATGTTCAGAATCGCACTGGCCTGCTCCGCCGACAGATCGAACCGCTTCCTGAGTGCTGCTGCCGCCGCCTCCTGATCCTTCGACTTGCGGATGATCCGGATCACTGCCTCGATGTTGTCGAGCGCGATCAGCAGTCCGTCGAGGATATGCGCTTCGGCCCGCGCCTTCTCGAGGCGGTGCGTGGCGCGCCGTCGGATTACCGTCAGGCGATGGTCGCGGAAGCGCTCGAGCATCTCCTTGAGCGTGAACTCGTGCGGCACGCCGTTGTCGAGCGCCAGCATGATCGCACCGAACGTCGCCTGCAGGTGCGTGTTCTTGTAGAGGATGGCGAGCACCTTCTGCAGCGGTGCATCCCGCTTGAGCTCGATGATGAGCCGCATCCCGTCCCGGTCGGACTCGTCGCGCAGGTCGGCGATATCCTCGAGCTTGGTGCGCGCCAGTCCCGCGATCTGCTCGATCACCTTCGCCTTCGACACCCCGTATGGCAGTGCCGTCACGATGAGCTGCTCACGACCGCCGCGCCGCGTCTCGCGCTGGATCACGGCGCGCATCACCATGCGGCCGCGCCCGGTACGGTACGCGGACTCGATGCCGCTCCGGCCGAGGATGTAGGCGCCCGTCGGGAAATCGGGGCCAGGCACCAGCGGCAGCAGGTCATCGACCGTGCACTTCGGGTGCTTCACGAGGTGGCGAACCGCCCCTGCAATCTCGCGCAGGTTGTGGGGCGGAATGTTCGTCGCCATGCCCACGGCGATCCCGCTGCTGCCGTTCACCAGGAGGTTCGGGAACCGCGCCGGCAGCACGGTCGGCTCGTCCAGCCGGTCGTCGAAGTTACGGGCGAAATCGACCGTGTCCTCGTCGATGTCGGCGAGCAGCTCCATCGCGAGCGGCGTCAGCCGCGCTTCCGTATACCGGTATGCTGCGGCGTTGTCACCGTCGATCGAGCCGAAGTTGCCCTGCCCGTCCACCAGCGGGTAGCGCAGGGAGAAGTCCTGCACCATCCGCACGAGCGCGTCGTAGACGGCCATGTCCCCGTGCGGGTGATACTTGCCGAGCACGTCGCCGACCACCGTAGCACTCTTCTTGTACGGTCGCGAAGAACCCAGGCCTGCCTCGAGCATCGCGTACAGAATGCGACGGTGCACGGGCTTCAGCCCGTCGCGCACGTCGGGCAACGCCCGCTGCACGATCACGCTCATCGAATAGTCGAGGAAGGACTCCCGCATCTCCTCCTCGATGAGACGGGGGACAACCCGTTCCCGTCGCGTCGCCATCGCCATCGCCTGCTCCGTTCAGTCTGCTGTGTCCGTTCGAACGCGCTGTCGCGAGTGCCGTAACGTTCGGGCTGCGTTCGGTGCGCGCAAGGGCCGAACTGCGCTTACATGATCTCGTTCAGCTCGTCGATTGCTTCCTGGAATTCCGCGGCCATGGACGGATGGGCGTGGTTTGCTGCGGCAGTGATTCCCTTCTTGTACGCATCACGTGCTTCATCGGCGCGGCCCAGCTCGACGAGTGCGTGGCCCAGCCGACCCCATGCGTTTCCTTCGTCCTCGCTGTGCTCGAGGTAGGCGGACAGCTGCTCGACCACGTCCTGCCAGCGTCCCGCGCGCTCGTACTCAGCGGCCAGGCCGAAGCGGGCGCGCGCGTCGTCGGGGTTGCGCTCGAGCATGCGTTTCAGGACATCGATGCGATCAGTCATTGGCGTGTCGCTCCTTCCAGTCGAGGTGCATCCTATCGGCGAGGCGCATGGCATCGTGGGATGCGCGGACCTTGCGGGCGTTGTCGAAGAAGACACAGGCGCCGCGGGGGCTGCGCCGGTGCGGATGGGACGGGAGCAAGGGCGGGCGTCGCGTGCGGGGCGTGCCCGAGATGCCGATGTGAACGGAGCCCTGCGCCATGCGGCTACGCTCCCGGCCGCCCTTCGCCGACGGCGCGCTGCCCGAAGATGAATGCGATGGCCATCAGCAGGATGAGGAGCACGGCGTATGCCGCGGCCGCGCCGAAGTCGAAGGCGCGCAGCTGGGCGAGGATCTCGATCGAAATGGGTCGCGTGCGGTGTGTGTAGAGGAGGATGGATGCGACGAACTCGCCGAGTGCAGTCACGAAGGCGAGCATGGCACCTGCTGCGACGCCGGGCAGCACGAGGGGCAGCGTGATGCGGCGGGCGGTGGTGAGCCAGCGAGCGCCCAGGGAAGCAGCCGCTTCCTCCAGCGACGGGTCGAGCTGGCGGAAGCTCGTCAGCGCGGCGCGTGTGACGAGCGGGATGTTGCGGATGAAGTACGCGAGCGGCAGGATCGCGGCGGTGCCGACCAGGACGAAGCGCCCGATGTAGGGCTGGTTCGCACTGAAGGTGGATGCGAGCGCCATGGCGAGCACTGTACCGGGCAGTGCCCAGGGCAGGATGACGAGCACGCCGATGAGCCCGCGCCCGGGCGCGCGGCGGCGCGCGAGCAGGTACGCGGCGGCGAAGCCGAGTACGATGTTGGCGATCGTCGCGATCGTCGCCATGCGCAGGGAGTTCAGGATGGGCGTGAGCTGGCGTGCTTCCGAGAAGATGGTGCGGTAACTCTCCATCGAATAGGCAGGCGGGAACAGCTCGGTAGTCCATGTGCCGTCGGGTACGAAGGAGACGATCAGCACAGTCACGTGGGGGAGCAGCAGGAAGACGACGAGTCCCCAGGCGAGCACGGCGAGCGCGATGCGGCGGCGCTGCGAGGGGCGCTCATCGCCACGTTCCCGCCCGAGCCCTTTGCCGGCACCCGTGTACTCACGGTGACGCTCGTAGCGCTGCAGCAGGATGAGAAATGCGATCGAAACGGCGGCCAGCACAATCGTCTCGACGGCAGCGACGCCGAGGTCGCCATTCAACTTGCTCGCGAAGATCTGCGTGGAGAGGACGCGGAAGCCGCCGCCGAAGACGTATGGCGCGCTGAAGCTGCCCATCGACGTCATGAAGACGAGCAGTGCGGCACCACCGATCGCGGGCATGAGGAGCGGCAGCGTAACGCGCCGCAGCACCTGTCCGCGCGTCGCGCCGAGCACGGTCGCGGCCTCGACGTGGCTGACATCGAGTCGCGTGAGTGCGGCCGTCGTGAAGAGGTAGAAGTACACATACATCGTGTACGCGTGGACGAGCAGCACTGCGCCCGCGCCGTTCAGCCGCCAGGGCGGCTCGTCGAGGCGCAGGAGGAGCTGGATCGAACGCGTCAGGAATCCGGTCTCGCCGTACAGGAACAGGAACGCAATGACGCCGACCAGCGGCGGGAGCAGGACGGGCAGCGAGACGAGGCCCGCGAGAATGCGCCGGCCGGGGAAGTCGGCGCGAGTGAACAGGAACGCCAGCGGAATGCCGATCGCGCCGGACAGCACCACACTCGCAACGGAGATCCAGACGCTGTTCCAGAGCGCCCGGAGCTCGGAGCTGCTTTCGATGAATCGCCGATAGTGCTCGAGCGTCGGTCCGGCCTCGCCGCGCAGGCTGTCGAGGATCACGAACAGGTTCGGGTAGGCGACCGCCCAGAGCAGCAGGACGACGAGGACGATCGCGAGCCACAGAATCCTGTCCGAGGTGAAGCCGAGACCCCGAGGCGTGCGTTGCGGGATGGGTACGAGTGCCCGGCGCTGAGCGGGATCCGCCTGCTCGTGCGGGTGCACCGGCATCAGGCGTCGCCGGCTTCGGCCGGCCGCACCTCGCCGCGCCGATCCGCGAAGGCATGGATGCCGCCGACCGGTCGGATGCGAACCCGGGCGCCCGGCTCCACGTCGTGCGTGCCGCCGCTGATCAGCAGCTCGGCGCCGAACGTCTGCACCCGGTAGTACGTCACGGCGCCGGCGAAGCGGCGTTCCGCGACGACACCATCGAGGGCGGTCGGATCATCCGAATCCTCCGTCGGCCGCAGCGACAGTGCTTCGGGGCGCGCCATGATCAGAACGCGGTCACGGATGGCGAGGTCGGCGAGTGCGGGGGTCCGTCGCACGTGCCAGCGGGCGCGGTTCGCGATCTCGCAGATGAGGCGGTCGTCGGCAATGCCGAGTACGCGGCCAGGCAGGAAGTTCGCACGTCCGAGGAACGATGCAACGAACGAGTTGGCCGGGTTCCCATAGAGCTCTTCGGCCGTTCCGACCTGCTGCAGGCGCCCGTTGTCGAGCAGTGCAATGCGATCGGCGAGGGCGAACGCTTCATCCTGATCGTGCGTCACGAAGATCGCCGTCATGCCGAGACGCTTGAGCAAGGAACGTAGCTCGACGCGCGTTTTCTCGCGCAGGGCAGCATCCAGGTTCGAGAGCGGCTCGTCCAGCAGGAGCAGCGGTGGCTCGGGTGCGAGTGCACGCGCGAGCGCGACCCGCTGCTGCTGACCGCCGGACAGCTCCTGCACACGACGCTGTCCGTACCCACTCATCTCGACGCGCCCGAGCACCGCTTTCACCCGCTCAGCGATATCCTGGCGTGATGCGCCGCGCGTGCGCAGCCCGAAGGCCACGTTCTCCGCGACATCGAGGTGAGGGAACAGCGCGTAGTTCTGAAACACCATGCCGATCCCGCGCTTCTGCGGCGGCAGGTGGGTGACATTGCGGCCGTCCACGTGCACCTTGCCTGCGGTAGGCCGCTCGAAGCCAGCGATCATCCGGAGCGTCGTCGTCTTGCCGCAGCCGCTCGGCCCGAGCAGCGTGAGCAGTTCGCCTCGCTCGACGAACAGGGAGAGGTCGTCGACGGCAGTCGTGGAGGGCGCGGAGCCCGACGCGGCAACGTACTCCTTGCGCAGCGCCTCGAGCTCGACCATGGCGTCAGTTCCGCCCGCGGACGTGCTCGTCCCAGTAGCGCATCCAGTCGGACGAGCGCTCCTGGAAGATCGACCAGTCGATTGGCTCGGTGACCATCTGGGCGCGCGCCGCGGCCAGCCCCGGCGGGAAGCTGTCGGGCGGTACGTCGGTGCGTGCGGGGAGGCGGAAGAAGTTGCGCGCAGCGAAGACGACGCCCTCCATCCCGCCGACATACTCGATGAAGGTGCGCCCCGCTTCCGGATTCTGCGCGCCGGCGACGAGTGCGATGGCATCGACCGGTACCGGCGTACCGCTCGCCGGCAGCACGTAATCGATCGGGAACGTCGTGCGCGCCATCAGCTCCTCGATGTCCGGCATGTCCCACAGCGTGACGTCCCCTTCGCCGCGCGCCAGTTTCTGGTAGAGCAGCGTCGGGTTGAGCACGTACTCCTTCGTCTGCGCGTCGAGGCGCCGCAGCCAGGCGAAGCCGGCTGCGGTGTCCCCGCTGGCGCGCAGCCCCCGCTGGATGATCATGCCGAAGATCGTGCGCATGGTCCCGCTCGCGACCGGATCGCGGATCAGCACGCGGTCGCGCCATCGTGGATCGAGCACATCGTCCCAGTCGCGCGGGGCATCGGCTTCTGCCACGCTCGTGGTGTTGTAGGCGATCACCATCGGCGTCAGGAAGGTCCCGTGCCAGCGACCCTGCGGGTCGCGCGCATCCGCCTCGAGGTGCTCCGCCCATGTCGGCGCGAACGGCTGCAGCAGGTCCTGCTCGGTAGCGGTGACGAACATCGGTGAGGGCGCACCCCACCACACGTCGGCCTGCGGGTTCGCACGCTCGGAGCGCAGGCGGTCGAGCACCTCCTGCGAGCCCATGTCGAGCCACTGCACGTCGATCTCGGGGTGCGCCGTTTCGAAGCGCTCCTCGAAGGTCTCGAGCAGCTCGCGTCCGTGCGGTGAGTAGACGACGACCGGCGTGCGGCCATCGTCGCCGGCACACGCGGCCAGCAGCAGGAACGGCAGCAGGCTCCCTGTGCGGCGCAGTGGCCGCGCGTTCGAACGGGATGGCATGGGGCGGAAGGTAGCCGGCGCGGGGGGCGGCGCAAGCCGCTCAGCCGGCGGTGAAGCGACGGGCGGTGGCCTCCAGAATGCGAGCATTGATCACCGCGGATTCGAGATCGACCCACTCCTCGGCTGCGTGGGCGCCTGCACCGGCGGCGCCGATATTGACCGTCGGAATCCCGGCGTGCGCGAACACCGCCGCATCCATCCAGTAGCCGACGCCGCACTCTTCCGGATCGCTGCCCGTCATGGCCCGCGCCGCCTCGCGCACGGTGCGCGCGATGTCGGCATCCCGGTCGCAGACGAGCGGCGGGCGGTCCAGGGTAATGCGGACGTCGACCGTCTCATCCAGCCGCGCAGCGATGTCGTGGACTTCGTGCAGTACCTGCTCCGGTGTCTCGCCAGGCAGTGTGCGCCGCTCGAGACGTGCAGTGCACTCGGCTGCGTATGTCGAGATGCCACTGCCGCCCGTGACCATCGACGCATGCATGGACGCCGGCCCGAGCAGCGGATGGGTACGCTCGCGCAGCTCGGTGCGGTCGAACTCGTCCAGTGCGGCGATGACGCGTGCCATGCGCGCGATTGCGCTGTCACCCAGGTCCCACCGGCTGCCGTGCGCTGCGACACCGTGCGTGCGCAGCTCGAGCCAGACGAACCCCTTGTGCGCGAGCACGAGCCGCCCCTCACTGGGCTCCGTCACGACACAGGCATCGCCGCCATGCCGCCGAACGAAGTCGTAGGCACCGGCGCTCGCCCATTCCTCGTCGGCGACGAAAGCACCCAGCACTGTGCCTCCCGCCGGCTCGAATGCGAGTGACTCGAGCGCGCACAGGATCGCAGCGGCGCCGGCCTTCATGTCGTAAGCGCCGCGGCCGTACAGCCGCCCGTCCTCGATCCGCGGCGTGAACGGCTCGATCGTCATGCCGGCGACACCGACGGTATCGATATGAGCACACAGGATGAGCACGGGCGAGCCGGAGCCGACGCGCGCGACGGCGTTCGGTCTGCCGGGGGCTGCCTCCTCCGTCCATGCCTCGATGCCACGACCCGCACACCAGCCCACGATCTGTTCGGCGATCGCGGCTTCGCCGGCATCCGGGTGGTCGGAGAGGTGGGGATTGACGGATGGAACGGCGACCAGCTCGGCCAGCGCCTCGGCCATGGCATCCAGCGTGATGGCCATTCGGCTGCTAGACCGCCTCGAGCTGCCGCAGCGGCTCGCCCGGCTGCCATTCGACGATGTGCCCGGCGATCGCGGACGCAGCCACCGTAAACGGCGAGGCGAGGTAGAGCTGGCCGGGGCCGGAGCGGCCGGGGAAGTTGCGGTTCTGCGAGCTGATCGTCACCTCGTCCTTCGTCCTGCTCGTACCGGGGCCCGCCGCGATGCAGGCGCCGCAGCCTGGCTCGATGAACTCCGCGCCGACTTCCTCGAAGAGCTTCATGTAGCCCTGGTCGATGCAGTACTGCTTCACTTCCTGCGAGCCGACCTGAATGAACAGCTTGACGTCCGGGTGCACGCGCAAGCCCTGGCCGCGCGCGGCCTGCAGCACGGACGCGTACATGTCCATGTCCTCCTTCTTACCGGCCGTGCACGACCCCGCGTACGCGACATCGATCGGTATCGGCTCGCGGCTCAGCTCGTCGATGTACAGACCGTTACCCGGATCGCCGGGCAGTGCGACCATCGGCCGGATTTGCGAGGCATCGATCTCGATGACCTTCACGTACTCGGCACCGTCATCCGAGTACAGCCCCTCACAGAGGCGCGCAGCCAGCTCGGCATCCAGACCGCGCTCCGCCACGAGGTACTCCACGGCCCGCGCGTCCGGGGCGACGATGCCCGTGAAGGCGCCTACCTCGGCGGCCATGTTCGTCATCGTCGCGCGGTCGTCGATCGACAGCGCCTCGACCGCTTCACCCGCGTACTCGATGATCTGCCCGATCGCATGCCCATCCGTGATGTAGGGATGGCGCAGGATCTCCAGCATGAAATCCTTCGCGGTGACGTTCTCCGGCTTCTGCCCGCGGATCTCGACCCGGAACGACGGCGGCACACTCACACGAACGTCCTTGGTGATCCACGAGTTGAAGATCGCCGTCGTGCCGACGCCGAAGGCGATGCAGCCGATGGCGCCGGAGTGCGGTGTGTGCGAATCCGTACCCACGATCATCATGCCGGGCTCGGCGTAGGACTCGAGAACCTTGCTGTGACAGATCGCCTCGGAGCCGAGTCGCGCGCCCAGCCGCTCGCCGTACAGCTTGATGCCCTGACGTGCAGCGAACTCGCGCTGCTTGACCTCGAGCTGCCGCGCAACGTCGAGCAGGCCGAGCTGAACGCGTTCCGGCGGCATCACCTCGTGCAGGTACGTGAGGTGGTCTCGGAACATGAGGATCGACGAGGGATCGGTTACCTTCGCATCCGCGCCGAGCTTCTGCTCGAAGAAGATCGCCGCCATCGGGGAGACGTACTCGTGCGAGAACCGCAGGTCCGTCGTCACGAAGCCGCTGTCGCCGGCCTGCACCCAGGGCACGCCGAACCGCCCCTTCGCCGCGTCCACGACCCAGTGAGAGGCGAAGATCTTCTCCGCGATCGTCATCGGCCGTACAGCGCCATCATGCGCGGATGCGGCATGGTGCGGTTCGTTCGCGGGCGCGTCGCTGGCGGGGCGGGACGTGGCATGCAGCTGTGCGGCTGCATTCTCCGCACTGAACGAGGCGGCAGCAGAATCGTCCGCGCCCGAGCCGCGCGCGGCACGGACCGCCGCCGGATCGCCCAGGTCGGGCGCCACACCGCCCGCGGAGAGCTGCGAGTGCACAGGCGGCAACTGCACCTTGCCCTGCAGGCGCGCGACGTTGTATTCGAACAGCCCGCCATATTCGATGATCTCGCGCGTGATGGAATCGACGCCGTCAGTGAACGCCGACAGCTCGATCTCCTCCCCGCTACGGATGCGATCGATCAGCGAAAAGTCGGTTGATGTGAGTACGCCGAGGTTCTGGCAGTTCTCGTTGTAGATGCGCTCGATGTTCTCTGCGATCACGACCCGGATGCCCGCCATCATCTCCGCATACGGCGACTGCTCGCGCGAGCTGCCCTTGCCCCGCCGCTTGCCGCTGACCGAGCACACGAAGCTGCCACTCTTCACAGTGCCGCGTGTGACCGGAAACTCGCCACCGGCGCGCAGACCGAGATACGGAAACTGACCCAGCGTCTCGTCGAAGTAGTAGCAGATGTACGCCGGGGTGATCTCGTCCGTCGAAATCTGGTCCCGCAGCCCCGCCGAGCGCGCGGCGTCCAGCTCGATGTCATCGCCCGCCAGCTGGCGACGCATCAGCTCGGCATCATCGACGAGAAACAGGACGCGGCCTTCGAAGCGCATGCGCGCCGGGCGCTTTTCGACCTTCAGGCGATGCAGATCGTTCATGGCTGTGCAACCCGTGCTTCGGCTTCCGGACGGTTCGAACGGGCGTTCGACTCGGATTCCCAATGTGCCAGCAGCGGCTGGGGCAGGCAACCCGGGCTGTTCACGCGGGGCGCTGCTGCTTACTATGCCCCGTCTGCCGGAACGGCAGCCAACTCAACAACACAGACCGGAGGTGCGCATGAGGACCGCCACCTGGACGCGCCTGCTGGGCGTCGTTCTCCTGCTGCCGACGGCGGCGGCGGCGCAGCGGAGCGACCGTTTGACGCTGGGCGACTATCTGGAGTGGGAGAGCGTGCAGTCGCCGCAGCTCTCACCGGACGGTCGACAGATCGTGTACGCGCGACGCTGGGTCGACAAGCTGAATGACTCGTGGGAGTCGTCGCTGCACATCATGAATGCGGACGGCAGCCGCCCGCGTGCGCTGGTGGACGGAGGCAACCCGCTGTGGTCGCCAGACGGCACGCGCATCGCATACACGGCGCGCGGTGAGCCGACCGGCACGCAGATCTGGGTGCGGTGGATGGATGCGGAGGGTGCGGCGACGCAGATCACGCGGCTCACGGACTCGCCGGACGACCTGGCGTGGTCCCCCGATGGGGAGTGGATCGCGTTCCGGATGCTCGTGCCGTCGAACAACGGCTGGGCGATCGAAGGCAAGATGTCGGACTTCAAGCCGAAGGGCGCGAAGTGGACGGAGGCGCCCCGGCTCGTGCAGCGGCTGAACTATCGTCGCGACCGCATCGGGTTCCTGGGTGACGGTACGCAGCATCTCTTCATCGTACCGGCGGACGGCGGTACGCCGCGACAGATCACGACCGGCGATCACGATGCCGGCGCCCCGCAATGGATGCCGGATGGGCGGACGATCGTGTTTTCGTCGGCGCCACGGGTCGAGGACTCGGAATACATGTGGCGGCAGTCGGACATCTATGCGATCGACGTGAACACTGGCGTCGTGCGGCAGCTCACGACGCGGGACGGGCCGGACTCGAATCCGCGTGTGTCACCGAACGGCCGCTGGATCGCCTATACCGGCTACGATCTGACGGATGATTCCTGGATCGAGTCGAAGCTGTACGTGATGGCCGCGGACGGCAGCAACCAGCGTCTGCTGAGCGCCACGCTCGACAGGTCCGTGCAGGATCCGAAATGGGCTCCCGACAACAGCGGCGTCTACTTCGACGTGCAGAGCGAGGGCGCGCAGAACCTGTACTTCGCAACCCTGGACGGTGACGTGCGCCAGGTGAGCGAGGGCGAGCACATGCTGCGCATCGAGGACATTGCGGCGAACGGCACGGCGGTCGGCACGCTGAGCGCACCGCACGAGCCCGGTGACATCGTCGCGTTCCCGGTGCGACGGCCCGATGACCTGGAGCGCCTGACGGACGTGAATGCGGATGTACTCGCGGGCAAGCGGCTCGGTGCGGTCGAGGAGATCTGGTACGAAGGCGCGGATGGGTGGCGTGTGCAGGGGTGGCTCGTGAAGCCGCCGGACTTCGATGCCTCGCAGAAGTATCCACTCATGCTCGCAATCCATGGCGGCCCGCACGCCATGTACAATGTCGGGTTCAACTTCGCGTTCCAGGAGCATGCGGCCAACGGATACCTCGTGCTGTACACGAACCCGCGCGGCAGCACCGGGTACGGCGGTGCATTCGGCAACGCGATCAAGAATGCCTATCCGAGCAAGGACTTCGACGATCTGATGGCCGGCGTCGATGCGGTCGTTGCACAGGGCATCGTCGATGAGGAGCGGATGTATGTGTATGGCTGCAGCGGCGGCGGTGTGCTGACGTCGTGGACCGTCGGGCACACGGACCGGTTCGCGGCGGCGTCGGCGAACTGCCCGGTGACGAACTGGCTGAGCTTCGTCGGCACCACCGATGGTGCGTCGTGGTACCGGAACTTCGAGAAGCTGCCGTGGGAGGACCCGAGCGAGCATCTGCGGCGCTCGCCGTTGATGTACGTCGGCAATGTCACGACGCCTACCATGCTCATGACCGGTGTCAATGACCTGCGCACGCCGATGTCGCAGACGGAGGAGTACTATCAGGCCTTGAAGCTGCGAAAGGTGCCGACTGCGATGGTGCGTTTCAATGACGAGTGGCACGGCACGAGTTCGAACCCGTCCAACTTCATCCGCACACAGCTGTACCTGCGCGAGTGGTTCGGACGTCACACGAAGGGCGACACGCGCCCGCGCGCAGAGCAGCCATAGCTCCGCCCGCACCGGCCGAGCGCCTCGGCTCCCTGGATGCGTTTCGCGGCATGACCATCGCCGGCATGCTGATCGTGAACAATCCGGGGAGCTGGGGCGCAATCCACGCCCCGCTCCGGCACGCCCCGTGGCACGGCTGGACACCCACGGATCTGATCTTCCCGTTTTTCATCTTCATCGTCGGTGTGGCGACAGTGTTCTCGTTCAACGCGCAGCGTGCGCGTGGTGCGGAACGGCCGACTCTCCTGAAGCGGGCGTGGAAGCGGGCAGCGATCATCATTGCGCTCGGCCTGGTTCTGCACGGCTTCCCCGACTACTTCGACGTCTCGACACTGCGTATTCCCGGTGTGCTCCAGCGAATCGGCCTCGCGTACGCGATTGCCGCACCGATCGTACTGTGGCTGAATCGCCGCGCGCGCATTGCCGTCGTCGCCGTTCTGCTGACCGGCTACTGGGCAGTGCAGACGCTGGCGCCGGTACCGGGCGGGGGAACGAGCACGTTGCAACCCGGCGCCGACCTGGGCTCATGGATCGACCGCGCGGTGTTCGGGACCGCACATCTCTGGTCGCAGTCGCGAACATGGGATCCCGAAGGACTGCTGAGCACACTGCCCGCGGTCGGCACACTGCTGCTCGGCGTGTTCATCGGCGAGTGGCTCTCGGGCGATGGTACACCGCGCC
>CAYSGF010000309.1:0-9170 GCA_964430275.1 uncultured Gemmatimonadaceae bacterium | reverse complement strand
GATCATGCGGTGGCGCAGGAGCGGGTAGTCCTCGATCGGAATGAAACAGGCCTCATGGGCCCAGTACTCGAAGAGCCTGCCCTCCGCGAGATGCGCATCCAGCCAGTCCGGCTGATACTCGCCCAGGCGGCTCCACAGCACGAGGTAGGGGCTGCGCGCGACGACGTGGATCGTGTCGATCTGCAGGATGTGCATTGCGCGGATCGTATCGATCACGTCCTGCTTGCGTGCGCGCCGGCGCGGCGGTCGGTCGAGGCCGAGTGCGGCGAGCTGCGCGTCGCGCGCGGCGCGCGCCGTCATGCGGAGCGGCGACGTTGCGTTCACGGACGACGCTGCCGAGCGTGCTGCCTGCTTCCCGCCTCGTTCACGCGCTGCGCCACCGTCAGCGCAGTGCGGAAGGCAGACGCGGCGTGGAGAGGAGTGTGCCGAAGACCTCCCAGCGCCGCTCGGGCGCGTCCTCCGTGCCGCCCTGCGCTTCCACCCAGCTCGCGACGAGGTCGCGGCCGTAGTTGTAGTTGATCACGTAGCTGCGATACGTGTCGAAGAAGCGGACGCGCTGCTGCGCGCGCTCCGGCTCCATGAGCGCGTACGTCGTGAGCCACGCCGCCGCACTGTCGGCGTCGATCGTGCCATTCAGGTACATGCGCGCCGCCTCGTTGCCGGCGTAGCTCAGCCGGTCGACCAGCGTCTGCACGCGCCGGTACTCGGCGGCACGGGCCGTGTCCAGTCCTGCGATCGGGAACAGCACGTCGCGCTCGAAGGCGAGTCGCTCCGCGCCCGGGAACGCGACGTTGATGCCGTAGTTCGCGCTGCCCTCTGCGATCAGGGACTGCGGACTGTAGAGCGGGTATACGGAGTACTCCGGCCAGCCGCGCGCGTCGACGAGGTTCGCCTCGAGCAGCACGTTGTACACGTGATGGCCGGGATACCCCTCGTGCGCAGCCAGGTCGATGGCACGGTCGATGAAGATCGGCAGGTCCGTGTTGATCTGGATCAGGCTGCGCGCATCGCCCTGGTACCAGTTGTAGCCGCTCCACGGCTTGTCGGTCACGTACTCGAGCACGAAGTCCTCGTTCGCCGGCAGCGTCAGGTGCTGCGCCGTACGACGGCGGGCCTCCGCGATCGCAGCGCGAAACACCGTGTCCAGCCGCGCGCGCGGGATCACGAAATCCTCACGAAACGCCGCCACGCGTGCGTGCACCGGACCGGTGCCGGGCAGCAGTGCATCGAGCGAGTCGACGAGTGCGCGGAAATGCGGTTCCGGGTGCGTCGGCGCCTCCGCATCGTAGAGTGCCTGCGACTCCTCGTCGAACGTCAGCACTGCGCCCGGGAGCATGCGCACGCGCGCGCCGACCGCCTGCAGCTGGCGGATCAGGTACTGTTGGCGGAGCCTTACGATCTCCGGTGCGTCAGCGAGCTGCACCGTGAGCAGCGAATCGATCAGCAGGTCGATGCGCGGGCCGATGCTGTCCAGCGGCGCCGCGTCCTGTTCGACCTGCGCGCGCCATGCGTCGGGGCCGTAGTAGGCGTCGACGTAGCCGTCGTCGTGCTCCCCGACGGTGAGCACGATCTTCACGTACTCCTCGGCAATCGGGTTCATGACGGAATCCGCCTGCGCGGTCCGCATCGCCTCCTCCTGTGCGGAATCGTCCGCGGGCACATCGTCCGCTGGCGCGCAGGCCGCCAGCGTGACCAGGATCAGGGTCCGAATGCAGCGCGCGCGAGCACGCATGGGCACACCTCCGTCAGGGTCGTTGCGCGAGCTGCACGGCTGCGCGCCTGGGACACTCCTGGATACTACGGCCGCTGGCAACACGTACGACCGTGCGGTAGCCTGCGTGATCGGTGGCGCTCGTGCAATACCACGGGGATCAGTGGAAATCGCGTGAGCGGTAGTTCACGGTCTCGCGCTCGCGCCGGCCCACGCGCAGCTCGCGGAAGCGACGTCCCACGATGCTGACCGCGCGATCCTCCCGCTCGAGCCGCCCCTCGATCAGCAGGAACGGCGAATACTTCACCACCTCCCGGTTTGCCGCGAACAGGTCGCGCGACACGATCACGTTCAGGAACCCGTGCTCGTCCTCGAGCAGCACGAACACCGTACCGTTCGCTGTGGACGGATGCTGGCGTGCGACGACGAGCCCGCTCACACACACGCGCGCACCGGCCTGCACCTCGTCCAGCTCCGCACTCGAGCGCACACCCGCGTCGCGCAACCGCGCGCGCAGGTGCTCCATCGGATGGCCGTGCGTGCTGATCCCGGTCGCCAGGTAGTCGAGAAAGATCCGCTCCTCCCCTTCCAGCTCGCGCGGATCGAAGGGCAGCACACGCGCCGGCGCGAGCGGCAGCAGATCGCCCGCCACACGCAGTGCCTCCCACGCCGCCTTACGGCGCCCCGGCTCGAACGCCTCGAATGCGCCGGCGCGCGCGAGATGCAGTGCATCCGCACGCGAGATCGCGGCCCGTCGCACGACGTCCCCGATCGACGTGAACGGGCCCTCCTCATGCGCGCACTGCAGCCGCTGGCGCGTCTTCTCGCCCAGCCCGCGGATGTGGCGCCAGCCTATTCGGAGGGCGGGAGGTCGAGTCGAGGGCTGCGTGTTCATTACCGATGCTTCTGTGGGGACAGGAACAACAGCGTTTACCACAGAGCCCTCAGAGGCCGCAGAGGACCCTGTTTCGGGTACGGTGCCCTCCCCATTCCTTTCGGCAGCTTCCGAATTCCTTCTGTCTTTTTTGTTTGCTTCTCTGTGCTCTCCGCGTGCTCTGTGGTGAGAATGTTGTTCCCTGTATCCGTCAGAATTTCGTTCATCACAATCGGGTTCTTCACACCGAGCCGTCTCTTCGAGCGTGCACTCCCACTCTCCCTGCGCCAAGCATGGCGGGCGCACGACCACACCGTGGCGCACGGCGTCGTGTACGAGCGTCGCAGGTGGATAGAAGCCCATGGGCCAGGCGTTCAGCATGCCGAGGTAGAACTCGGTCGGGTAGTTCGCCTTGAGCCAGGCGGTCGCGTACGCGATGAGCGCGAAGCTCCACGCATGGGACTCGGGGAAGCCGTAGTTCGCAAAGGAGACGAGGTCCTGCGTGACCTGCTCCGCAACCTTCTCCTCGATGCCGCGCGCGATGCACGCCTGCTTCAGCTTCTGGAGTGCGGCTTCCAGCTTCGGCAGCTTGCGATGATGCCCCATCGTCCGCCGCAGCTCGTCCGCCTCGCCCGCACTGTAGCCGCCCAGTGCCATGGAGATCGCCATGGCCTGTTCCTGGAAGATCGGCACGCCGTACGTGCGACGCAGGATGGGCTCGAGCAGCGGGTGCGCATACGCGACGTCCTGGCGGCCGCGGCGTCGCTCCGTGTACGGATGGACGAAGCGCGCCTGGATCGGGCCGGGCCGGATGAGCGCGACCTGCACGACGATGTCGTAGAGTCGCTCGGGCTTCGTGTGCAGGATCGACTGGATCTGCGCGCGACTCTCGATCTGGAACGTACCGACCGTGTCGCCGTTGCTGATCATCTCGTACGTCTTCGGATCGTCGACCGGCAGACGGTACATCTCGAGCTTTTCGCCCGTGCGCTGCTCGATCGCGTCGAATGCGAGATGCACGGCGGACAGGCCGCCGAGCCCGAGGAAATCGAACTTCGGCACGCCGGCGGCGTCGAGGTCGTCCTTGTCGAACTGCAGGATCGTGCGACCCATGGACGTGTGCTCGATCGGCAGGTAGCTGCCGAGCGGATCGCACGAGAGCACGAAGCCGCCCGGATGCGTCGAGCGCATACGCGGCACGTCGTCGAGCGACTGCAGTGCGGAGAGCAGTGCGCGGCCGCGCGCGTCGTCGAGGGCGAGGCCGTACTCCTTCGCCATCCCCTCCCTCAGCTCGCTCGCCGCCTGCGACGGCTCCCAGTGATGCGAGCGTTTCGACAGCGCGAACGTGAGATCCGTCGGATAGCCGAGCGCGCGCATCATGTCCTGCAATGCGGTCGGCGCGTGGTACAGCTGCGTGACCGCCGTGATCGCGGAGTGCGCACGACGGTAGCGGTCGTACATGTAGTCGAGGACTTCCTCGCGACGATGCATCTCGAAGTCGACGTCGATGTCGGGCGCCTCCGTGCCGCCGTCCGTGCGCACCTCCGAGAGGAAACGCTCGAAGAGCAGGCCGTGACGCACGGGATCGACCGCCGTGATGCCGAGGCAGTATGCGACCGCACTGTTCGCCGCACTGCCACGCCCCTGACAGAGGATGCCGCGCGAGCGCGCGAACCGGACCGCGTCCCACATGACCAGGAAGAACCCGGCAAAGCCGAGCTGGCGGATCACCCGCAGCTCGTGCTCGAGCTGCGCGCCCTGCCGCTCGTCCGGCTCACCCCACCGCTCGCGCGCGCCCGCCCACGCACACTCCGCGAGGAACGACGCGTCGTCATGGCCCGCCGGCACCGCGAAGTGCGGCAGCGGCGGCCGCAGCCAGCGCAGATCGAACGGCGCACAGTCGGCTGCGATGTCGCATGAGAACCGGAGACCGGCTTCCCTGCCCTTCCACAGCGACGCCATCTCGCGCGGCGACTTGAGCCGCCACTCGCCGTTCGGCAGCAGCAGCCCCCACGACGCCGCCGTGTTCACGCACACGTCCGCACGGTTCGCCGTCAGCAGGTCGTGCACGAGACGGCCGCCATTGTCCAGGTAGCGCGGATCGTTCGACACGACCCACGGGAAGCCCTGCCGGTCCGCCATCTCGATCAGCGCATTCGCAAGCGCCGACTCGCGACCGGACACGTGATGGAGCTGCACCTCGATCGCGAGACGATCCGCGAACACGTCGCGCCACCGCTCCAGCAGGAACATCGCCTCCGCCGTGCGCTCGCTCCCCACGTACGTCGCGACCTCGCCAGACGCCGGACCCGTCAGACACCACAGCCCCTCCGCGTGCGCGGCGACGTCCTCGAACGTCAGCTCCGGCCGGCCGCGATCCGGCAACGGCGTCGCGTAGCGGCGTTCGAGGTCGTGGCCGCGGCGGTCGATGAGCGGGCGGGAGCTGGTGTGGCCGAGCGTTGGGTGAATGGGGGAATTGGTGAATTGGTGAATTGGTGAATCGTTCGTCGCGGCATCCGTCCATTCACCCGCGTCATCCTTCTTCCAACCGGTGATGTCACCGACGCGCGACTTCGTGACTAGCCGGGCGAGGTTGCGGTAGCCGCGCTCGTTGCGGGCGAGAAACGCCGTCGGGTAGCCGTCCACCTTCAGCTCGGCGCCGATGATCGGCTTGATGCCCTGCTGATTCGCTTCCAGCACGAAGCGGATGATGCCGCCCAGGTCCGCCGTGTCCGTCAGGCCGAGCGCGCCGTAGCCCAGGGCGGCCGCGCGCGCGACGAGGTGCTCCGGACTCGTCGTGCCGTCACCGAAGGAGAATGCGCTGTGGGTGCGGAGCTCTGCGTACATGGGTACCTGCTGGAGGACTGCGGGCCGGGGCCTGGAGCCCAGGCGCCCGGCCGGGTGGCTTCGCCCGGTCGCGATTCTCAAGCATACCGAAGAAAACCCGAAATGACAAATCGGCCGGTTCGCCCGTTCTCACCCGACTTTCCGACGTGGCCACGCGTAGCTACCTTTCCAGCATGCGTGCGATCGGGATCAAGGAACTGAAGAATCGGCTGAGCGAGTACGTGCGGAAGGCCGCGGCCGGCGAGCGTGTCCTCGTTACGGACCGGGGGATCGTGGTGGCCGAGCTCGTGGCGCCGCAGGGCGGCCGGGTGGCCGCAAGCGACGCCGTACTGGCGGACGCCGTGCGCCAGGGGTGGGTTCGTCCTCCGTTGCTGCGTCCCTTGGGGCCGCCCCCGAACCTTCCGGTTGCGACGCAGGCGGAGCTGCAGCGGGAGCTGGAAGCGGACCGCGCCGATCGGTGATCTACGTCGACACGTCCGTTGCGCTGGCGGCGCTGCTCGCCGAGGACCGACATCCGCCGGCGGAGCTCTGGACGCTGCCGCTCATCTCCAGCCGGTTGACCGAGTACGAGTTGTGGGTGCGGCTGAATGCGCGCGGTTCGAGCACCACCCACAGGGAAGCGGCGGGTGAGCTGCTCGCGCACCTGGCGTTCGTCGAACTGATCGAACCCATCCTGCAACGCGCGCGCGACGCCTTCCCGGTGCCGGTGCGCACGCTCGATGCGCTGCATCTCGCGTCGATCGAGTTCCTGCGCGAACAGGGGGCGGACATCCGGCTGGCAACCTATGACCGGCGCCAGAGCGAATGCGCGGAGGCGCTGGGGATCACGCTTTACGGGCTGTGAGTGGACGACGGTAAGGACTGGACCACCGCGCGTACAGTCAGAAGGGATCGACCACCCGGGTTGGCACCGGAATCACTTCATCCAGTCTGCCGGTGCCGAGCTGGCCGTACGTGTTCGAGCCCCAGCAGTAGAGAGCGGCATCGGTCGTGATGCCGCATGTGCTGATCTCGCTCGCGCTGATCTGCACGAAGCGCAACCCGCCGGCGACCGGAAGCTGCTCCTTGGTACACGGAAGCGGCTGCACGTCACCACAATCCTGCGCAATGCTCTGGTCCGTGCCAAGCTGGCCGTACTGGTTGCTTCCCCAGCAGAACGCTGCGCCATCCTCGCGGATACCGCACGTGTGGAACATGCCTCCGGCGAGCGCCACGTACCCCGGATCGCTCTCGAGAGGCAACGGGTCCGGAAAGACTCCGAGGCGCCCCTGTACATCCGTGCCCATCTGGAGCGTCTGATTCTCCCCCCAGCAGTACGTTTCGCGATCCGCCGTCAAGCCGCACGCATGCAGCTGTCCGGCGATACTCTCGAACGGCAGGTCGCCGTTGACCGGCGCAGGCGCTGCGTATGGCGTCGCACGGCCCCAGCAGTGTGCACGGCCATCGACATCGAGAGCGCACGTCCGGAAGTGACCCGGCGCGATCTGCCGGAATCGCAGGTCCGTCTGCAATGGAGTCGGTTCGTACCGATGATTCTGGACGCCGACGGTACCGTCGCCGATCTCCCCGCGGCCATTGATGCCCCAGCAGTAGCCCGCCCCCGCTCCATCCAGACCGCATACATGGTTCTCGCCGCTCTGCAGCGTGGCAAACGGCCTGGAAAACGCGACCCTCTCAGGGGCGAGCAACGGATCGCCGCCGGGTGACGAGCCGAATGCCTTGGAATCACCCCAGCAGTAGCCACGTCCGTCCGCAGTCCGGCCGCAGGCGTGCGAGCGTCCTGCTGTAATCTCCACGAATTCGTGGCCGCCAACGACCGCGACAGGAGTATAGCTGAGCGTGTAGCGCCGGAGATCGCCGTCCCCGATGCCCCCCCAATAATCCCAGCCCCAGCAATACGCATCGCCATCGATCGTCAGCGCACAGGTCAGGTCATGGCCCAGGTCGACGGCCTGCCAGCGCATCTGCTGCCCTGACGTGGCAGCGCGGACCTGCACCGAACCAGCGTCATGCACACCGTCCTGCTCGACGCGAATCCTCGCCTCTCCCGAGGTGAGCGCCGTAGCGAGGCCGTTCTCGTCCACCGCTACGATTTGCGGATCCAGCGAGGTCCATCGCGCATCGCTGGGTTCCGTCACGAGCTCATCGTCCGAGCGATGAAACCGAGCCGAGAGTTGCACCTGCTCGCCCACACGCATTACCACGCCGGTCTGACGAATCCAGATTCTGGGATACTGCTCATCTGGGGAGATAAGGTCCGTACATCCGAGAAGGAGAACTGCAGCAACGAAAATCGTCGCGAACTCTGCCGATCGACGATAGGTCGCAGCGCAGCCCAATCTGTGTAGGGTTGCGTAAGTCATGAGACGACCAATAATGCTCGCCGCTCGACTAATATTCGTCATAACCGCTCTTGAATACCTCTGTTCCTGCCATTATCAGTCGCCTGCCAGGCCGACTCGCGGCCACTTCAGCATTAACCGGAGAAGCTCATGAAGTTCCAGAAGGCAGCTGTATTAGCCATGGTCGCATCCGCAGTCGCCGCTTGCGAGATCGAACGTCAAACGCCCCTCGAACCCGACAATCGCACCGCTGCTTCTACCAGTGGAATGACGCAGTCGGTTTCTCAAGCGGAAGTCCCGGACAGGGCTGAGGATCACGGAAATCGCTGGCTTGCGATGTCGGACGCCGAGCTGTGGACCTACATCATCAAGTACGACACTCTCCTGAACGTTGGCCTTAAGGCCCCCGGAGCGAGGCGAGGAATCTGGCGGAACGACTTGCTGGTAGGTGCATCCAGCCAGGCGAATGGACGCCGTGCCATAGAAGTGATTCCTGGGATCGAGATCATCAAGCAGCTCGAAGGCCTCCCCGTGATCCAGATCAAGGTTGATGCTGAAGCCACGGTGTCCCGGTTGCGAGGGCTCCCGTTCATCGACTACGTAGAGCCCAATGCCTTGGAGGGCAGCTTTCATGCATCGGGCTGCGGCTACAATTCCTACGTTCCTGCAAACCCGGAGAACAGCTTCGCTAGCGACACGATTCCTCCGCACTTGCTGCGGATGGATACGCAGATCGCGATGGCGTGGAACCGGGCGCGTGGTGATGGCGTGGCGCTTGGTCTCACGGATACTGGGATCTCGGGAACGCAGGGCCACCTCGTGAACGCTTTTGATGACGGCCATAGCGCAGGCCGTTGGAAGTATTTTCTCGGCGTTCTGGGTCGTGATTGGCGCGACGGGTGCAGCCATGGTACGCGTATGGCTGGCGTGATGGCCGCGCCGATGAACGGCGGCAGTATGGTTGGCGTCGCATGGCGCTCGCACTTGGTTTCAGCCAACCAGGCAGATGGGGTTGTCGCTGTGAGTGGCGATGCAGCCAGTGCCGCAATCCAGCTCGCCGCATCCAGCACGCCCGACGGCGAAGTCGCGCCCACCCGTCGCATCGTAACGATGGCTTGGCAGTCGAACGGATCGAATGTCATCTCCGACGTAATTCGCTTCTGGTACGCAGAGGGTCGGCTCTTCGTTGGCGCAAGCGGGTCCGTTGACTACGCCGGGATCGCCTATCCCGCGGATATGTCGGAGGTCATCGCCGTTTCCGCTGTGAATGCTGCGGACTATTCCGAGATCAATGGCATTCCCGGTGTCAACTACGGCGACAATGTCGAGCTTTCCTTCCCGGTAGATCAGCTCACCAATGGGCAGTACAGCTCCGATCAGGTCAGCCTGGGCGGAA
>CAYSGF010000308.1:0-1624 GCA_964430275.1 uncultured Gemmatimonadaceae bacterium | reverse complement strand
CGTCGGGATCGAGGGCGGGCACGACCAGGGCCCGGTTCAGGGTGCGAAAGCGCCGCCGCCACAGGTCAAAAACCTGATAGCGGCGCGATTCCATGAGCAGGAACACGAGCTGAAAGACGAGCGCGAGCAGCAGCACATAATGCGGTGCCGCCGCGGTGCTGAACGAGAATGTGATCATGCCGGCGCCCGTGACCGCCGCCCAGTTCGTGGTCGCGTCCGTGCGCCCGCGCCAGACGTCCATGTGGGCAACGACTGCGCGATAGAAATGGACGAGGACGGCATCGGAGCGGGGATCTGCCATGACCGCGGGGCCGGGCAGGTTCCGGACCACGCCACCCAGCCTCGTCCGTCCCGCCGGAGCTCAGCGCAGGCTGATCTCCGCCGGGGCCTCCCCGGTTGCCGTCTGCTCGCCATACACCGAGAACACGTCCCGCAGAAGGTCCGCAGCGTGCGGCCGGTAGAGCAGCACGGGCTTCGTCGTGTGCCGAACCACCTCGTCGCTCGTGCTGCCGAACAGCAGGCGCGAGGCACCTCCGCGGCCGTGCGTCGCCAGAGCGATGACATCGATGGCCGGGTCGTTGGCCACCTCCAGGATCGCGACCGGCGTGCGACGATCGATACAGGTCAGCGTCGCAACGGGCCCGGTCCGGGCCATCAGCCCCCTGGCGATGTCGCCCAGGTATTCCGTGCCGCAGCGGCGCTGCTCCTCGACCGTCTCGGCGTCCCGGAGGCTGCCGCGCCGGCTGGCCGGCGGGAACGGAACGACGACGTGGAGCAACAGCGGCTGCGCTCCCGTCAGCCGACTCAGCTCCCGGGCGTGCGGCAGGATCTGCTCCGAGAAACGCGAGCCATCCAGCGGGATGAGGATGCGGCGGAACGTCGGCTGGAGCGGCGGAGAGGCCGTTTCATCCGGCGGATGCACGAGCAGGACCGGTGCAGCCGCATGACGCACGACCAGGTCGGCAATGCTGCCGAGTCGTGCGCGCTTCAAGCCGCCGCGCGCGTGCGTCGCCATGACGACGAGATCGGCGCGCAGTGCGGCGATCTCCTCGCACAGCGCTTCGCCGGGTCGGCCGCGCACGGTGCGGGCGACGACCTCGAGGCCAGTCGTGGCGTGTAGCGCGCGCGCACGGACTTCCAACCACTCTGCCGCGCGATCGAGGGCGTGCTGGCCGCCGATCCAGCCGTAGTCAGGAGCGCGGGCAGCGAAGGGGCTGATCGCCGGGCCCGGCTCCGGGAGTACAGGCACGTGCACGTGGACCAGCTCGATCGTGGCACACGCGCGCGTGGCGAGCGCGACCGCATACGGAATCGCGTACTCGCCGAACGGGGTGCCGTCGACCGGAACGAGGATACGTCGTATCACGGAAAACCTCCCTGCTGGAGACTCCTCCAACCTGCCAGCGCGGTGGGCCTCGTGGCATAGGGAGACTGCCGAAATGTTGTAGGGAACTCGCCCACGCCGTAGAATCGGCCGATGGCAGATGCCGCGGAACGATACGAAACGCGCCGCGGTCGCTTCGAGGAGGCGGCCGCGGCGCATGCACGACGGGCGGGCATGCTCTCGCAGGCCCGAATCGTTGCCTTCGCTGCGGCCGTCCTCCTCGCCGTGCTGGCCGAGGAG
>CAYSGF010000307.1:0-8579 GCA_964430275.1 uncultured Gemmatimonadaceae bacterium | reverse complement strand
GCAATCGCCTTCATCAACTCCACGATCTCGCAGGAATTCCATCTGGAGGTGCTGCTCGTCTCGCTCAGTGCGGGTTTCTTTCTGGAAAACGTCAGCCCCGTGCACGGCGAGCCGTTCCTCGAGGCGGTGAACCGGAACTCGCTGCCGATCTATGCGCTGTTCTTCGCACTCGCAGGCGCGAACCTCGAGCTGTCGGAGCTGCGTGAGCTGTGGCCATTCGCGCTCGGGTTCGTGGCGCTGCGCATGGTCGCCATCTGGGGCGGCACGCTGCTCGGCGCCCGGCTCTCCGGCGCAGAGCCCGAAGTGCGGCGCTACACGTGGCTCGGCTTCGTGCCGCAGGCGGGCGTCACGCTCGGCATGGTCATCATCATCGCCCGGGCGTTTCCGGCATGGGGCGACGAGCTGCAAACGCTGTTCGTGGCGATGGTCGCCATCCACCAGATCATCGGCCCCATCATGCTGCAGTACGGGCTCCAGAAGGCCGGTGAGGTGGGACAGAAGAAGAGCGCGCGCGAGCGCGCCAGTGCGGACGCGTCTCCCGCCGGCAGCACCGCCGAGGCATAGAGAGGCCTCTGCGTTACCCGCCCGGGAACACGACGACGCTCTCGTTCCCGTTGGCTGCGACCGCCGCCACACCAAACAGGTAGTTGTCGATCACGATGCCTTCGAGCGTGTGCTCCGTGACGTTGCCGATCCAGACCCAGTCGGTCCATTGCGGCTCCGTCGTCAATCGCCAGTAAACCTTGTAGCCGGCGAGATTCGATGAGCCGGACGGCTGCCAGCTGAGTGTTGTAGAGGGCCGCACTGCACCCTGCACACGCACCTGCTGCGGCGGGGCCGGTGACCAGGCCAGGGCAGCCATGGTCGCCGCGTTCACCCCAGTCAGCTTCGCGGCGTAGTCGAAGTCCACCCACTCGATCACGTCGCCGTACTCGACACCGTGCTCCGTCCGCAAGTCCTGGTGCTGCCGGTTGTAGTTCTCGTGCGTCTCCATGATGCGGATCCCCGGGAACCCGCGATCGTTGAACGGTCGATGATGACCGCCGCGGCCAAAACGGTCCAGCCGATAGATCATCATGGCATCGAGGTTCGTGAAGTACATGTCCGTGATGCGATCGACATAACGCGCCAGCTGCCGTGATACGCCATCGACCTCACCGCCCGTGAAGCGACGCCGGCGCCGCGCCTCCTCCGTCTCCGTCACCGGCGTTGGCTCGGAAAACACACGGAAGGTCGTGTTGTCGATCACGCCATCGATCCCGTGAATGTTGCCGATCATGTCGTTGTTGAGCACGCCCTCGATGATCCAGCCCGCTTCGACCGCCACATCCGCCATGTGCTGCCCGCCGAACAGGCCCTGCTCCTCGCCGGACAGTCCCGCATACACGATGGACTTGTCGAACCGGTACTCCGAGAGCACACGCGCCGCCTCGAGCACACCCGCCATGCCGCTCGCATTGTCATTCGCCCCCGGATTGTCCGCCGTCGCGTTCAGCACGTCGGAGACCCGGGAATCGATGTCGCCGCTCATGATCACGTAGCGGTTCGGCATGGTCGTACCACGTTGAATTGCAACAACGTTCACGACCCACGTGTCCTCCGTGATGCGACTGTCCGGATCACCCTCTACCAGCATGCGCTGATACGACACCTCCAGGCAGCCGCCGCAATCCGCGGAGATGCGATCGAGCTCCGCCTTGATCCAGCGGCGCGCGGCGCCAATGCCGCGCGTATCGGAGAGCGTGTCCGAGAGGGTACTGCGGGTGCCGAAGCCGACGAGGGTCCGGATGTCGCGCTCGATGCGCTCCGCCGAAGGTGCCTGCGCGATCGCGCGGACCCGCAGATCACGCGCCGCTGGCACCGGCCCCGGCGTCGCCTGCGCGCGCACGGTTACAGGCACACAGAGAGCGATCAGCAGTGCGGCAGCGGATAGCTTCGTCACGGGAACACCTCCGGGCAGAAGGAACTCAGGCGCCGAGCGCCTGCCACGCCTGCTCGTCGCTCGCGCCCGGCAGCTTGCGCGCACGCACTGCCTCCCAGAACGCGTCAGAGCGCTGCTCGACGCGGCGGGCGAAATGGCCGGCATGATAGACGAGGGCGATGCCGAGCTTCGAGTCCAGAACGACGTTCGTCTGCTCGGTCGGATGGACGTCCTTCAACGGCCGGTCGAACCCGCATTGCGCATCCGGCCAGGTCTGCGGCCACGACAGCACGTCGATATCCTCGGGCGCAGGATGACCCAGCGCCGCCGCTTCTCGCTCCGCGTCGATCTTCAGGTATGCGTCATAGAGCACCCGCTCGATCTTCTCGACATAGCGGCGAACCCGTTCCGCGTAGAACTTGCGCTCCCGCATTCCGCCTCCGGCTGGCTCGTTCACAGGGGCCGATAGGATAATGGCTGGGCGCCTGCTTGACGAGGGGATGGCGGATAAGTGCGCTAGCGGGGCGCTGCGATACTTTGCAGCGGCCGGATCCGGGAGGTTCCCTCCTGCCCATGGCCACCCTACAATCATCGCTCAGTGATCCACCGGGAGCCCCGCAGGAGGCGCCGCATGTCGATAGCCCCGCTCGCGCTGCGTACGTTCGTCGCACTCGTCGCCCTGTCTCTCGTGCCGTGCCACACCGTGGCGCAGGACACCACGGGCGTGGTGCAGGACACGACGGATGCCGCGACGGAGGACTGGGACGTCGCACAGTCCTTCGGCCCGACGCGCACGATCCGCTTCGACACGGACGAGGCGACCTGGGTGAACGTGACGGTCAGTCCGGATGGCGGCACGATTGTCTTCGACGTGCTGGGCGACCTGTACGCGCTGGCGATCACGGGTGGACGGGCACGACGGATCACGTCGGGACCTGCCTACGACATGCAGCCGCGCTACAGCCCGGATGGCAGCACGATCGCCTACATCAGCGATTCGGGCGGTGGTCACAACGTCTGGTTGATGGACGCGGATTTCACGGATCCGCGACAGCTCACGGAGGAGCGGCAACGCCTCGTGAACAGCCCCGCGTGGTCGCCGGATGGACAGTACGTCTACGTCCGCAAGCACTTCGTGCAGCAGCGCTCGCTCGGTGCGGGCGAGGTGTGGATGTACCACGTGAGCGGCGGCGATGGCCTGCAGGTGACCGAGCGCAATGGCTGGCAGAAGGACGCCGGCGAGCCAGCCCTGTCTCCCGATGGCCGCTACCTCTATTACAGCCGCGACGTCACGCCGGGCCAGACCTTCGAGTACAACAAGGATCCGTACGGCACCATCTACGCGATCATCCGGCGTGACCTGCGCACGGGCGAGGAAGCGCGGTACGTGAACCGGCCGGGCGGGTCGATCACGCCTCTTCCCTCCCCGGACGGGGAGCGCCTCGCCTTCATCCGCCGCATCGACCTCGAGACCGTGCTGTTCCTCAAGGACATCGAGACCGGCCGGGAGTGGCCGGTGTTCGATCGCCTCGACCGCGACATGCAGGAGGCGTGGTCGATCCACGGCGTGTACCCGCAGTATGCCTGGCTGCCGGACGGTCGCACGATCGTGATCTGGGGCGAAGGTCGCATCTGGCGGGTCGACACGGAAACGCAGCAGTACGCCGAGATTCCCTACAGCGTGCAAGTCGAGCAGGTCGTACACGAGCCACTGCGCTTCCGCGTCGAGATGGCGCCGGACGAGTTCCTGGTGCGCATGCTGCGCGACGTCGTGACGTCTCCGGATGGTCGCACGATCGCGTATTCTGCGCTCGGTCGCATCCATGTTCGTTCCATGCCGAACGGCGAGCCGCGCCGTCTCACGCGCGGAACGGACACGGAAGCAGCACCCGCATTCTCGCCGGACGGCCGCCAGATCGTCTTCACGAGCTGGAGCGACAGCGCGGCCGGCCGCGTACGCGTCGCTCGGCTCGACGGCTCTGGACTGCGGGACGTCGTGCGTACCCCCGGCCACTATACGACGGCCTCATTCTCTCCGGACGGTCGCTCGATCGTGTACCGCGCGGTCGGTGATGACGGCATCCGCAGCCTGCTGTACGCGGAGAACCCCGGCATCTACGTCGTGCCGGCGGACGGCAGTGCCGAGCCGCGCCTGGTCACGGACAGCGGCATCGATCCGATGTTCGATCACACGGGTGAGCGTATCTACCTGCGCGGCACTCGCGACGACAAGGCCGCGCTCTACTCGGTCGACCTGAACGGCGCGGATGAAGTCGTCCACTTCCTGTCGGACAACGCGACGGACATCGTGCCGTCCCCCGACGGGCGCTGGGTCGCCTTCGCGGAGCGTTACCATGCGTACGTCGCAGCATTCCCGCGGACGGGGCGTCCGATCGACCTCGGACCGCGCAGCTCCGGCTATCCGGTTGCGCGTATCTCGCGCGACGCCGGCATGTATCTGCACTGGTCGGGCGACGGCAGCCGTGTCCACTGGACGCTCGGCCCCGACTACTTCACTCGACCGCTCGATCGCACATTCGCGTTCCTGAGTGAAGGCGGCGTTGGGGAGCCCGCCGAGCCCGAAGCCGCGGGCCTGCCGATCGGCTTCACCGTCGAGGCGGACCGGCCGCACGGCACGGTCGCGCTGGTCGGTGCACGGATCATCACGATGGCCGACAGTGGCAGCAGCACTGCGCGCGTGATCGAGAACGGCACGATCGTCGTTCGGGACAATCGCATCGTGGCTGTCGGTCCGGCCGCGAGCGTGACTGTGCCGGCGGACGCGCAGCGCATTGACATCGCGGGCCGCACGATCATGCCGGGCATCGTCGACGTCCATGCGCACGTCGGGGGCGAGGGCAGCGGCATCCTGGCGCAGACGAGCTGGCCGCTGCTCGCCAACCTCGCGTTCGGCGTCACCACCTCGCACGACCCGTCGAACAGCACGGAAACCGTGTTCACGAACAGCGAGATGATCCGTGCAGGCCTGAAACTGGGGCCGCGCCTCTACTCGACCGGTACGATCCTCTATGGCGCCGAAACGCCGTTCAAGGCGGTCGTCGAGAATTACGAGGACGCACTCTCGCACCTTCGGCGCATGAAGGCGGTCGGCGCCATCAGCGTCAAGAGCTACAATCATCAGCGCCGGGACGCCCGGCAGATGATCATCCGCGCGGGCCACGAGACCGGGATGATGGTCGTGCCGGAAGGCGGCTCACTGTACTACTTCAACGTCAGCCACATCCTGGACGGTCACACCGGCGTCGAGCACTCACTCCCCGTGCCGGTGCTCTACGACGACATCGTCACGCTGTTCGCGGAGAGCGGCGTCGGCTACACGCCGACCGCGATCGTCGGCTATGGCGGCCTCTCCGGCGAGTTCTACTTCTATCAGCACATGGAAGTCTGGCGTCACGAGCTGCTGAACCGGTTCACACCACCCGACGTCGTGCTGCCCCGCTCTCGCCGGCGTCTCATGGCCGCCGACGATGACTGGAATCACATCCGCATCATGCAGGGCGCAAAGGAGATCCATGACGCCGGCGGCCTCGTCCAGCTCGGTGCGCACGGACAGCTGCAGGGACTCGGCGCCCACTGGGAGCTGTGGATGTTCGAGCAGGGTGGCATGGCCCCGATCGACGCCCTCGAGGTCGCAACGCTGCAGGGCGCACGCTACCTGGGCATGGACCGTGACATCGGCTCGCTCGAGCCGGGCAAGCTCGCCGACCTCGTGGTCCTCGAGCAGAACCCGCTCGAGAACATCCGCAATACAGACAGCGTGCAGATGGTCATGGTGAACGGCCGGCTGTTCGAGGCGGCGACCCTGCGCGAGATGACGGACGACGCGCGCTGGCCGCGGGAGGCACCGCTTTACTGGTAGGCGCACAGGCGGTCACGATGCAGAACATCAGGGCGGTGCGACGTGCGCCGGTGGAAGCGTCCCACCCTCCCGGGCAATCCACCTACTCCACACGGGAGCACACATCATGTCCATCAAGCAGTTGACACCCGTCCTTCTGGTCGAGGCGATCGAACCCGTGCTTGCGTTCTGGGAGCGACTCGGATTCGAGCGCACTACGGAGGTTCCCGAAGGCGACCGGCTCGGCTTCGTCATTCTGGAGGGTGACGGCGTTCAGGTCATGTATCAGACGCAGGAGAGCGTGCGCAACGACATCGCCGCCCTGGCCGATGCGCCGCTCAATGCGTCTTTCCTGTTCATCGTGGTCGACGACCTCGACGAGATCGTCAGACGCATCGACGCAGCGCCCATCGTGCCTCGCCGCACGACCTTCTACGGCGCGGACGAGCTGATCGTCCGCGATCCCGCGGGCAATGCGATCACGTTTGCGCAGTTCTCGGGTGAGTAGCCGGACTGCGGCCCTTCTCACGTGTCCAGACCTGGGTGAACTCGGCACCCAGCAGCAGGATCATCGCCGAGTAGTAGATCCACACGAGGATCGCGGCGAGGGCGCCCGCCGCGCCGAATGAGCTGCCGGGCTCGCTGTGTCCGAGGTACAGGCCGAGCAGAAACTTGCCGAGCACGAAGAGCAGGGCTGTGAACGCAGCACCAACCAGCACGTCCCGCCATGCAAGGTCGACGTCCGGCAGGACCTTGAAGATCGCGCCGAACAGCACCGTGATCAGCAGGAAGGATACTCCCAGCTGGAACGCCTGCAGCACCGTGCCCGAGAAAAAATCGGGGAGAAAGCGGGCGAGTGCATCACCTGCTGCACTGAGGAACGCCGTGAGCAGCATGGAAACGAGCAGCAGGAAGCCGATGCCGAGAATCATGCCAAGTGACAGTACGCGCTTCATCAGCTGCCCCTTCAGGCCCCCCGCCTGCTTGTGGTCGGGCACCTCCCAGGCCTGGTTCAACGCGTGCTGCAACTGAATGAAGGCGCCGGTGGCGCCGAACAGCAGTGCGGCCACGCCCAGCACCGCCGACGCGCCGCCGCGAATCCGGCTCGATTCCTCGATCATCGTCGCCACCATGCCGGCTGCGTCCGGACCGATCAGTGAGCTGACCTCGCCCGTGATCCGCCCCTGCACGTCCGACGGGTCGACGAGCAGCCCGACGGTCGTGAGAATCAGCACCAGCAGCGGCGGCAATGCGAACACCGTGTAGTACGAGATCGCCGCCGCGAGCGTCATGCAGTGATCGTCGAGAAACTCGCGGACTGTGTTCCGGCCCAGCGTGATCAGCGTTCTCATCGGGTACCTCCGGCCGCCACAGGGGGCATGTTGCGGACCAGACGCAGCCCGCTCTGCGGATTGCGGCGCGGTTTCCGCCAATTCCCAGTGCCGCCTGCCGCTCGTCCCCAGGGGTCCGCGGAACCTGCCAGCCAGCGGCGCGATCTCTGCATCCGATCACTCCGTTCCCGTTCAGTCGAAATTCAACGGAGGTGAGATCGATGCGATTCCCACGTGTACTCGGTGCGCTGGCGGCGGCGGCATTCGTCTCTGCCGCATGCGCGGAGCAGACGGACGACACCGGCGATCTGGACATCCCGCCTGCGGCAGAAACGACACCAACGCCGTCGACACCGGCGGCTACCGACGAGTTCCCGGATCACACGCTTGCCATGGATCCGATCGCGGACTCGCAGGTGAGTGGAGAGGTCGAGATCGACGAGGATGACGGCCGACTGTCGGTGGATGTACAGCTGACGAACTCGGCCGACGGCGCCGTGCACAAGGGGCACATCCATGAAGGCACGTGCGATGCGCCCGGCACCGTGGTGTCACCACTCCAGGACGTGACGATTGGCGAGGATGGTGAAGGCACGTCCGAGAACGAGCTCGACGTCCCGATTCAGACCCTGCGGGCAGGGCCGCACATCGTCGCGTTCCACGAAGCGAACGGCAACCCCGGCGCGCCCGTGGTCTGTGCCGAGATCCCGACGGCGAGCAGCACCACGATGTAGCCCATCGCTCTCTCACGTAGGAAGGGGGATCGCGCGTCGGCGCGGTCCCCCTCGTCGCTTACCGAATCTCCCAGATGTCGACCCGGTCGAGTGCGATGTACGGTACTGCCACCCGGCCGCGCTGCGTGTCGAACCCGATGTCCGCAGGCCTGCCTGGTACCCGCACGACCGGACGCGGCGTTGTGCCCTCGAGCAGATAGAGCGTGGAGTCGACCTGGCTCGCGAGCAGCACGCCACCGTCGATGATCTCCACGCCATCGAAGTTGCCGCCACCGAGCACCGCGATCTCCGTGAACTCGCCCGTCGCCGGATCCCACGCCCGCAGGCGCTGTTCGCCGTTCCACGGCGCGAGCAGGAACGCATTGCGTTCCGCGTCCCAGATGATCCCGTTCGGTGGGCCGGTCCGCTCGTCCTCCACCGCGATCGTCGCACGATTCCCGGCCACGCGATACACACGACCCAGTCCGGTGTCCGTTGCGTACAGCACGCCGGCGCCGTCGAAGGCGAGGTCGTTGATGAATCCGGGCTCGTGCTCGCTCATGTCGACGAAGCGCAGTTGAGCCCCGGTACGACGGTCGAACGCGTGGACGCCGTCGACGTCAGCGACATACAGCGTATCGCTGCGGATTGCCATGCCGCGCGGCATGTGCAGCGGCGCCTCGGGCGCACCCGTCATGAATCGCAGCGTCTCCACGGCGCCGTCTGCCGATGCACGCGTGATGAAGCCGTTGCCG
>CAYSGF010000306.1:0-8260 GCA_964430275.1 uncultured Gemmatimonadaceae bacterium | reverse complement strand
CCATGAGTACCTCCGCTTCGATGATGCAGAGCGCCCCATCGGCGTCCAGATCTTCGGCTCCCATCCCGCCGCAATGGCCGAGGCGGCCGCTCTCGTCGAGGACGTGTACCGCCCCGACTTCCTCGACATCAACTTCGGCTGCCCCGTCAAGAAGGTCGTCAAGCGCAACGGCGGCTCCGGCTGCCTGCGCGACCTCGACCTCGTGCACGCCATCATCCGCGCCGTCAGCGACGCGATCCGCATCCCGACCACCGTGAAGATCCGCAGCGGATGGAGCGAAGACTCGCGCGATCCCGTCGGCATCGCGCTCCGCTGTCAGGATGCCGGCGCACAGATCCTCACGCTCCACGCCCGCTCGCGCACGCAGATGTACTCCGGCCAGGCGGACTGGACGGAGATCGCCGCCGTCGTCGATGCCCTCGAGATTCCCGTCATCGGCAACGGCGACGTCTGGTCCGGAGAGGACGCGCGCCGCATGCACGAGCAGACCGGCTGCGCCGGCATCATGATCGCCCGCGGCTCCCATGGCCGTCCCTGGATCTTCACACAGGCGCGCGCCGCGCTCGACGGCCTGCCCGTCCCGCCCGAGCCCGACGCGCCCGAACGCTTCCGCATCGTCCTCGAGCACGCACGCAACGCGATCCTCTTCGAGAACGACGAGGGTCGCGCCATGCTCGAGTTCCGAAAGCACCTCGGCTGGTACACGAAGGGCCTGCCCGATGGCCGCCGCCTCCGCGAGGAGCTCTTCCAGGTCCGCTCCCTGGCCGACGCCCGGCAGATCCTCGAATCCTACCTCGCGTCATACACCCCCGTCGCTGCCTGATCCAGTCAGGCCCGCTGGACGAATCTGTGCCGCGCACACCGGTGCCGCGGAGGTTCTTGCATACGCATCGTGCGCGGTCGGCGCTGGTTCGCGTTCCCGGTAGTCCAGGTGCACAGTCGAAGAGCATGATGACGGAAGACGCGCTCAAGGTACTGGTCGTGGACGACGAGGCGGCACTGCGCGAGGTGTTGTCGATGCGGCTGCAGGGGTGGGGTTATGACGTCCACGCAGCGGCGGACGTTGGCGAGGCGGAGGCGCGGATCGAGGGGCGGCGGCCGGACGTCGTCGTGACGGACGTGGTTCTTCCGGGGAGCACGGGTCTGGATCTGCTGAAGCGACTGAAGCGCTTCGATGCGGACCTGCCGGTGATCCTGATTACTGCGCATGCGGGGGTGGACGCGGCGGTGGAGGCGATGAAGGCGGGGGCGCAGGACTTCCTGACGAAGCCGATCGATTACACGACGCTGCATGCGCTGCTCGAGGCGACGGCGGCGGAGCTGCGCGAGGAGCGGGAGACTGCGCGGCTGGATGCGCAGGTGCGTGCGGGCGGTCCGGCCGGACGGGTTGTCGGGCAGAGCCGGGCGGTGCGCGAGCTGATTGGCACCATCGAGTTGCTGGCCGGCAGTGATGCATCGGCGATCATCACGGGGGAGAGCGGGACGGGCAAGGAGGTGGTCGCGCGGGCGATTCATGAGTTGAGCGCGCGTCGCAAGGGTCCGTTCATCGCAGTGAACACGGCGGCGATCCCGGAGGACCTGGTGGAGAGCGAGGTGCTCGGACACGAGCAGGGCGCGTTCACCGGGGCGACGCATGCGCGTGAGGGCTGCTTCGAGATGGCGGACGGCGGCACGCTGTTTCTGGACGAGATCGCGGAGATGCCGGCGAAGCTGCAGCCGAAGCTGCTCAGGGTGCTGGAGGACGGGCGCACGCGGCGGCTGGGCGGCACGAAGGAGATCGCGTTCGACGTGCGCGTGATTGCGGCCACGAACCGACCGCCGGCCGCGGCGGTGCGTGATGGTGCGCTGCGCGAGGATCTGTACTACCGCCTGAATGTCTTTTCGATCGCGCTGCCGCCGCTGCGGGAGCGGACGGAGGACATTCCGCTGCTTGCACAGTACTTCGTGGTAGAGTTCAACGCCAAGCACGGGATGAAGGTGGAGGGTGTGCGGGGTGGCACACTGGAGCTGCTTGCGGGCTACTCCTGGCCGGGCAACGTGCGGGAGTTACGCAACGTAATCGAGCGCGCTGTGATCGTCGCGCGCAGCGGTTGGATCGAGCCGCGCCACCTGCCGCCGTACCTGCGTGTGCGCGCTGGCGGGGCCGCGACGATCCGGCTGCCGGTCGGCACGACGCTCGCCGAAGCGGAGCGCACGCTCATCCTGGAGACGCTCGAGCGCGTCGGTCACAACAAGGCGGAGGCGGCGCGCCAGCTCGGTCTGGACGTGAAGACAGTGCGCAGCAAGCTGAAGGCATACGGGAAGGCGTAGCGGAATGCGCGTCGCCACGAAGCTGATTGCCGCCTTCGCGCTGCACGTTGCGATCCTGGTCGCGCTGCTGGTGTTCCACGTCGGCACGATCCGCGACACCGTGACGACCGGCTACGAGCTGGCGGAGACCTCCTCGCGGTTGTACGTCAGCACGATCGAGCAGCTGCTTCGGATTGCGCAGCTGGAGGAGAACGCCGGCAAGTACGCAGTCACGCGGGACGCGGGTTATCTGCAGAAGTTCGAGCAGATCAGCGACGAGTTCGGGGGCGTGCTCGCGCGCCTGGAGAACCTGCCGCTGGACGAGCGGGAGCGCCAGGAGCTGGAGCGCGTTGGAGCGGCGTGGCAGCAGTTTTACGCGCGCAGTGCGTCGGTGCGCTCCGGCACGCTGCCGCCGCTCGTCATCGCTGATTCCACCCAGGCGCTCGCGGCCTCGCTCACTGTGTTGCACACGCGCGCAGAGGCACTGGGCCGTGCCTCGCAGGAGGCGATGGCCGCCCGGCTCGCACGCTCGGCGCGCGCGGCGGGTCGCGCCGAACGCATCTCGTGGGCCGCGGCGGGCGTGGCGCTGCTGCTGAGCATCCTCGTGCCCGGCCTCATCGTCCGCTCGATCTCGCGCGAGCTGCGGCTGCTGAAGGCGGGAACGCGTGCCGTGGCACGCGGTGATTTCGAGCACCGGCTGCCGGCCGCATCGAGCCGGGAATTCGCGCAGGTCGCGCGCGACTTCAACACGATGACGCGGCGCCTCGGTGAGCTGGACAGTGCCCAGCGCGATTTCGTGTCGAAGGTCTCGCACGATCTGAAGACGCCGCTCGCGTCCATGCGCGAGACCGTGAACATCCTGCTCGATGAAGTGCCGGGCCCACTCACGCCGCAACAGCGCACGCTTCTGCGGCTGCACGACGAGAGCGGCCAGCGCCTCGCCGCGATGATCGCCAAGCTGCTCAGCATGTCGAGTCTGGAGGCAGGACCGCGTCTCGTGCTCGCGCCGCATGATCTCGGGGAGATCGCGCGCGGCGCGGTCGATACGGCCAGCCTCGCAGGACGCGAGCGCCGACTGCGCTTCGTGCTCCATGTCGACCCGCCCATGATGGTCCGCTGCGATGCGGAAGCAGTGCGCCAGCTGCTCGACAACCTGCTCGAGAACGCATGCAAGTTCTCCCCGCCGGGTGGCACGGTCGACGTGTCTATCGAGCGCGTCGACAGCGCGTCGACGAGCGTGCCGTACGCGCTCCGGATGCAGGTCCACGATCGGGACACCGGGGCAGTCCTGCTGCAGGTTCGCGACCGGGGCCCCGGTGTGCCGCCGGAAGCGCGCGAGCGCATCTTCGAGCGGTTCTACCAGACGGCCAGTGGCAGGAGCACGGCGAGCCGGGGCGTCGGCCTCGGTCTCACGATCTGCCGCGAGATCGCGCACCTGCACGGCGCAGCGATCCGCGTTGACGACGCACCGGGTGGCGGCAGTATTTTCTCCGTCCTGTTCCCCGCGGCGGCCGGCGTGCCGGCGGCCGCAACGAGCGAAGAAGCGGTGCTGGTATGACGGGCCGCACCGGTGTTCCCCGCTTCACGGGCGGAGTCGTCGCAGTGGTTGCGCTGACACTGGCGGCCGCGTGCGCGAGCACGAGCTTCGACCGCCACTTCGATGCCGGACGCTTCGACGTCGCTGTCGCGGTCTTCGCCGCCGACTCCTCGCTGCACTCGGACGAACGCACGCTGTTCCGTGCGGCGCTCGCGCACGCGACGCCCGATCAGGCGGCCTATGCGCCGGAGCGCGCACGTACGCTGCTCGAGGAACTGCTCCGTCGCTACCCGTCGGGTGCGTATCACCACCAGGCCCGCGCGCTCGCCGGCACCCTCGAGCGCGCGCAACAGCAGGAATCCGTGGCCGCGCGCATCGAGACCGAACTGGCCGCACTCCGCACCCGCCTCGTCTCCCTGGAACAGCGGGTACGCGTGCAGGAGGCGCTGCACGAAGAACTGTCGAGCGGTACCGTCGCCCTGCGTGACACGCTCGAGCGCGTCCAGCTGCGACTGCGGGTACGAGAGGGCCAGCTGCGGGCACTGCAGGACGAGCTGCGCGGGCTGAAGCAGATCGACCTCGGACCGATCGCGCCGGACACGACTTCGTAGCGGCCGGGCAGAACCCGAATGACAGAGCGGCCGACCACCTGTTTTGCGTGGCCGGCCGCTCGTCTGCTCCCGCTTCCGGGGTCAGCGGGAGGGGGGTGCCGTCGCAGGCGTCACCGCGATCCTGCCGGCGCACGCGCCCGCGTCACCACGCAGGGCGAGGTCCCAGTCGCCAGCCGCTGCGGCGCTCGTGTCCAGTGTCAGCTTCAGCGTCAGCGGCGTCGTCTCATCCGCCTCTGCCGAGATCACCTTGATCCCGCTCTCCGACGCGATCTCCGCCATCACACTCTCGCCGAGCTCCTGCGAGTACGCGGCCGTCACCGTCACGGGCTCGCCGGCGACCGGCACGCTCGCCGCCTCAACGACGATCTCGCAGGCCTGCGGCGCCTCATCCGCAGGAGCCGGCTGCTCCGCAGGGGCCGGCTGCTCGGCAGGCGCCGGGGCAGGTGCGGGCTCGGGCGTGGGTGCAGGTGCAGGCTGCTGCCCGTTCGCGCCCGATGCCGAGATGAACAGCCCCACGGCCACGGCGAGTGCCGGGCGAGTCCAGTTTCTGAGTTCCAGTCGCATTGCATTTCCTCACGGTCTGCGAGTTCCGGTGATACCACCGCACCGTCGCCGGTGCGCCGCTTCCCAGGTGCAACGCCCGGTCCAGCGCCTTCGTTCGCGTTAAGCCTCACTGGCGCTTATATTTAGGGTGTGTCACAGGAGAAGCCGGATCATCCGGTGGGGGCAGGGAACGGGGAATTTTTCCCTGATCGCGCCTCGTTTGACCCCGGTCATACGACGGCGTAGCCTTGCCGCACCGCTCTGCGCGCAGCGCCACGTACGGGAGCGCGTGCGGAACGGAGTGCATGGGATCGAGGTGACGATGACGCGTGAGCAGTTGCGCGCGCTGCTGGAGGAAGTCGCGACGGGGCAGGCGAGCGCGGTGGCCGCCCTGGAGCGGCTGAGCTGGGCACCGGTCGAGGCGGTTGGCGATGGGGCGTATGCTCGCCTCGATCACCATCGCCAGCTGCGCAACGGAATGCCGGAGGTCGTGTTCGGCGTGGGCAAGACGGTGTCGCAGATCGTGGAGATCTGCGAGCGTCTGGCCGCGCGCGACGGCGGCTTCCTGGCCACGCGCCTGAGCGAGGAAGCGCGGGCGGAGCTGCGCACGACGTTCGACGGTGTGCACATCAACGATCTCGGTCGCATCGCGCATCTGCCGGGTACCGTCCAACCAGCCGGGAGCGATACCCCGGTCCTCATCGTGAGCGCCGGCACGAGCGATCTGCCGGTTGCCGAGGAAGCCGCCGTCACTGCAGCCGCGTTCGGGAGTCCGGTCGAGCGACTCTACGACGTCGGCGTCGCCGGACTGCACCGGTTGCTGAACGAGTCGTCCATGCTGCAGCGTGCCGGTGTCGTGATCGTCGTGGCGGGCATGGAAGGCGCTCTGCCGTCCGTGGTCGGCGGCCTCGTGCGCGTCCCTGTCATTGCCGTGCCGACGAGTGTGGGCTACGGCGCCTCATTCGGCGGTATTGCGGCACTGCTCGGAATGCTCAACAGTTGTGCATCGGGCATCACGGTGGTCAACATCGACAACGGCTTCGGAGCGGCGTGCGCCGCCACTCGCATCGCGCAGATTCTGAGCTCGCAGGCGTGATCCGGTTCATGCGGGACCCTGCCAACGTCCGGCTCCTCGTCGGCGGGCTGCTGGTCTACGCCCTCGTCGCGACGCGCGGGGCGCTCGCCTCACCGCTCCTCGCGCTCGTCTCGCTCTGGCTGTTCCATGCGACGCTGCACCGCTCGCCGCGACGCGCGCTGCCCTTCTTCGCCGGCGTTACCGTCCTCCTCGTCGGTACCGAGATCCTCCGTGACACGATCGGCTGGCGCGACGCGGCCGCGCTGACCGCTGCCCTCGCGGCCGCCTGGCTGCCACTGCGGCTGCTGCGCATGCGCGCACAACGCGACGAACGCCGCCTCGCACAGCTTGACCGCATCCTCGCCGAGGCGGACGCGCCCGAGCGCCAAACGCCCGAAGGCGTCGCGGTGCAGCAGCTGCGCGACATCGAACAGACACTGCACGACCTCGCGGCACGTGTCGGCGCGCGCCGCATCGTGCTCTGGCGCGTTGACCTGAATGCCGGCGTCGCACGGCCGCACGCCGCATCCGGCGGTCCACTCCCCGCGTCACCTGCGCCGCTCCGCGCTACACCCATGGGTTGGGCCTGGGACGAAGGCATGCACGTGCAGCTCGATCCGCCACCGACGTGGGCACCACGCGACGCGCAGGTCGTCGCTGCACGGCTGCGTCGCGACGGCGCCGAAGGCGCCATCATTACCTACGAGTTCGATCACGACGTGCTGCGGCCCGCCGCGGACATGCTCGACGCCGCCGCGACCCTGGTGCGATCGACGCTCGCAACACACGAGCTGCAGTCCGCCGCCGTGCGCGACCGGAGCCGCCTCGAGGGCCTGATGAGCGCGCTCCGCGAGATCCCGGCCGTGCCCGACCTGCACGCCGTCGCGCACGAGCTGCTGCAGGCCGCCCTCGGACTCGTCGACGCGACGGGCGGCAGCATCGCCGTCTGGGATGACGACGGCGGCCGCATTCTCGTGACCGACGGCAGAGACGGCGGCCCACAGGCGAACAGCATCATCGCACCCCTGGAATCAGAGATGGCGATCACGGCGCGCGCCGGCATGCGCATCGTCCGCGAGGGCCGACCCCGCAATGCCCCTCCCGTGGCTGCACCGGACGAGCGCTGGTCGCTGCCGCCGCGCGCCCTCGCTTCCGTGCCACTCGTCACACCGACCGGCGTCGTCGGTGTCATCTCGCTCTGGAGCAGCGCCGAGCCGCGCCTCGACTGGGGCCGACTCGAGCTGGTCGACGCCGCCGCGCCCTACTTCGCGCTCGTCCTCAACCACGCGCGCCAGTACGGCCAGGCCCGTGAAAGCGCCGATCGCGACCCGCTCACCGGACTGCGCAACCGCCGCGCATTCGACCGTGCCCTCGAGGGCGAGAGCGCCCGCTTCCAGCGCTACGCCCGGCCGCTCGCCGTGCTCCTCGTCGATCTCGACCACTTCAAGCAGATCAACGATACCCACGGCCACGAAGCCGGCGACGCGGTGCTGCAACTCGTTGCACGAACGCTCGAGCAGGAGCTCCGCGACAACGACATACCCGCCCGTTTCGGCGGAGAGGAGTTCGTGGTCCTGCTGCCCGAGACGGATCTGCCGCACGCGCGCGAGGCCGCCGAGCGGCTGCGCCACGCCCTCGAACGCCTCGAGTTCCGCTGGCGCGTCACCCCGATTCCGATCCGCGCTTCCATCGGCGTATCGGCGTGTCCGGACTGTGTCGCCGTGCCGCGCGATCTGGTGGGCAGCGCGGACGAAGCTCTTTACGCAGCCAAGACGGGCGGACGCAACCGCGTCGTCGCGGCCCCGCCGAGACGAGGCGCGGAGCGTACGGAACGGAAGCGGTAGTGGCGGCGTTGCGCCGGAAGCGGAAGCGGAACCGGAAGGGGCCGCCCGCTTGCGCCTTCCGCCCCGGTTCCGCACCGCTACCGCTTCCGCTACCGCTTCCGACGGCTTCCGCGCAGCCACCGCTATCGCGCGTTCCAGCAATCACTTAGCGCGGTCCACTTCACGGCCTCTGCCCTTGATGTCCACCCCCGAGCAGGTTAGCTTGGTTGCACGGGGCCGACCTGGTTTCGACGTGTCTGGGGAAGTCGGCGCTGCGTGCCGAGGTGGCCGTCACCTCGTTAATCCGCGGCAACATTTCACAAATGCCAACAACAACCTGGCATTGGCTGCGTAAGTAACCCTTATGCACCTGTCTCCGGAT
>CAYSGF010000305.1:0-6045 GCA_964430275.1 uncultured Gemmatimonadaceae bacterium | reverse complement strand
GCTGATGCTCGTCCAGCTCGAGTGCACGTCCATGCTGCCGCGCCGGTACCAGGCGAGCTGGACGACGTCGTGGCGTGCCGGCGGTGAGGCGCTGCCGACGGTCGGCACGCCGGTCGAGCGCACCACGTACAGCGCTCGGCCACTCGCATCCAGCGCGCGCATGGTATCGACCGTGATCTCGGCACTGCCACCGATCAGAGCGAGCGTCGTGTCGCGCGGCGACGAATGGCGCAGCGAGAAGTACGAGTTCAGGCCGGCCTCGGCGAGCGCGTAGGCATCCGTTTCGACGTCCCGGTTCGTGACCGCGGCGTGCTCCGATTCGACCCGCGCGAATGCGCCGACCACGCCCGCCGTGATCACGCCGATCAGCAGGATCGCCATCGGGATGGCGAAGCCCTCGCGTCGAGAGTTGATGAACATGGTACGCTCCTCAGTCGGTCCGATTACGGAAGAAGACCGCCGTTGTCATCGGCGTGGCATGATCCAGCTGCCCGCTGCCGTCCGGGCGCATGCTGAGGCCCGTGAGCACGAGCTCGACGCCGCGCAGGTCCGCCAGGTCGGCGGGCGGCGCATTCTGCGCGGTCGTGTTGTCCAGCTCGAAGAAGCGGAACCGGGCGCTGTCGTCGAACGGCGCCGCGAGCTCCTCGCGCCCGTTCGCCGAGCCCGTCACCTGCCGGAACAGCCCGCGCGTGCCCGGTACCATCAGTGAGTTCTGGAAACGGTACACGACGCGCTGGTACAGCAGCACCGCCGAGGACTGATCCGGCGCGGGCCCGACGAGCGGCCTGCTCACTGCGACGACGCGGCCGCGCTGGCCAGCCGTGTTCAGCACGCGGATCTGGTTGGCGCCGGTGCCACACGTGGTTGCACCGCTCGGCGAGTTGTCGATCGTCACTGTAATGCCATCGACACGGTTGTACTGCATGCTGGTCGTGTCCCGCCACAGGTACCCCGCGAACTCGGCCTGTTGGAACAGCGCCGAATCGACCGGCAGCAGCGACACATGCACCTGGGTCAGGTTCGTGCCACAGACGACGCCGAGGCCGTATGGCACGCGCAGCACGAGCGAATCCGGACCGGCCGCGATCACGCCGTGCTCGGCCTCCACCGCACGCAGCTCGGTGAGCAGCATGTTCGTCGCCGCGCGTGAGACCGCACGCGCTGCCGTGACCTTCTCCTGCGTGTCGTAGAAGCGCGACTGCGAGACGAAGACGCTCGTCACCGCGGCGCCGATCACCGCCGACAGCACCAGGGCGATCATCACCTCGACCAGCGTGAAGCCGCGCCGTCGCGAAGTCATCAGAGTCGTCATCTCGTCAGCAGCCGGAAGAGTTGAGCGAGTTGCAGCCCGGTGGCTGCGACCGGATGAACATCAGCGTGTCCGGTGGAACGCCCGCGCGCGCCCGATCCAGTACGACCTGTACGCGCCGTGACCTGGTGTTGCCCGCAACGGTCAGGAGCGTGATGCACGCCTGGTAGCTGTCGCCGTCGGCTGCCGCGATCGTGCGGCAACCCTCGTGCGTGGCCAGATCGTCGTAGTCCACCGCGGTCAGCCAGTTCACTGCCTGGAGCATCATCGCCTGGCGTGTCCCGCTCGACTGCAGGTCCATCGACCGCTGCGCCGTCACGAAGGTCATGCCCGCGAGCATGACGAGCACCGTCGACAGCAGCACCATCGCCACGATGACCTCGATGAGCGTGAACCCTTCACGCGCTTGCATTCCCTGCTTCAGGCGCTCTCTCACAGTGCCTCCACGCGGATCAGTCCGGCGCGCGTCAGCGTGATCCGCCGCCGGTTGTCTCCGGCCTGGATCGTCATCGTATAGGTTCCTGCGGCAGTGCCGTTCGGCATAACCAGCCAGTTCGCGCTGCCCGTCACCATCGAGGAAAGCGCAAACTCGGATTCCCCGGAGCCGAAGTGCCGGGTCGCATAGACGGTCCCGTCCACGCGATCCACCATCTCGTAGCTCAGGGCGTTCGTATCGATCTCGATGCGGACCGGGCGGTTCGTACGGCTCGCCGTGGACAGCGCGCGCTGCATGTCCTGCGCAATCGTCGCAGCCGCCTGCTGTGCATGCGTCTGCCGCACGGAGCTGCCGATCGACGGCGCGGCCATCATCACGGCGATCGCTCCGATCACCATGACGACCAGCACCTCGAGCAGCGTAAAGCCGTTCATCCGGCTGTGCGTACGGCATCTTTCCACGAGTCCCCCTCCTGCAGTGCGGCCGGCCAGAACCTGCTAAAGATAGATCAAATCTGCCCGCATGACACCGCTCGGAGCCTCCCTGTTACGAGTTCCATGCCATGTGGAAGCGCCTTGCCGGACAATGAGTTGGAGAAATGGACGTCCGAAACGACGGGCACTTTTTGCGCGGTCACGAACTTTTTCAGTCAAAGGGCGACAGGGCGCGACACCGCACCGAATCAGAAGGCGGGCAGTCGCCAGCGCGCGCCGGGCCGGTACGCCCGAATGAGGGCAGGCGCCGTGAGCGCTGTCTCGATCGCGCACCGGTCGTACACGACTTCACCGTCGCCGCCCTCGACCCCTGCGGCACGCACGGCCCCGAGAATCCGCGCGCCTGGTGCCAGGCCGAGCGCGCCGCGCACCGCCACGAGGCCATTCACTTCGCTGCCGGGCTGCAATGTCAGGTCGCCATCCACGAGAAGGATACCCCGAAACCGGCCGGACAGTACGGCAGGCCCATCGAGGACGGCGAGAACGGGAGCCGCGTCCGAGGCGTCCGGTGGCAGGGCTCGCGCGTCGGCGATGCGCGCAGCGTCCTGCCAGTCGAGCCCGAGCGCGTTGCCAAACGGTGTACTGGCAGCGAGCGGCAGGTCCGCGTGCAGTGGCAGGGCGGGCGGCGCGTACCCGCGATCCAGGGCGCAGTCGCCCTGCGGCGTTGCAGTTGTGCTGACGATCGATGTCGACGCTGGTGTGGAGAGCACGGCCGGGAATCCGGCGACGATCGCTTCCGGCGGCAGGAGCCGGACGAGCGCCGCCGCATGCGCCGGACTGCCGCGCAGGGGCGTCGCCATGGCTTCCGCGAGCACGAACCAGCTCTCCAGCCGGCGCAGCCGTGCGGTTACCGCGATGCCATCCGGTGCCTCGACCGCAGCGGCCCAGTCGGTTCCCGGCTCATGTGCCTCGACCGCGAGCACGTCAACGCGTGCGATGGCCTGCTCGACGGCATTGTCGGCCGTTGCCTGCAGCGTGGCGTCCGCCTGCGCGATGCGCGATCCCAGCTGTGCCAGGCGCGCGACCGCGAACGCGCTCATGGCGAGCAGCTCGAGCGCGAGCACGGCGAGCAGCACCAGCACGAGCACGAGCCCCTGCCGGTTCATCGGCGGCCGTTGGCGAAGTGGACGCGCAGGCTGTCAGCATCGCGGCCCGCGCCGCGCGGCCATGGAATGGGCACGAGTGCAGCGGCGCCGGCTGCATCGAGCGCGACGCCCGGCCCCGACGTCGCGAAGCGTTCATCCGTGAGCGGCTGTCGGCCCTCACGACCGAGGCGGAACCGCAGTGCACGGTCGCGCACGTAGTAAGTACCGCTCTCGAAGACGAAGGCCATCAGCGCAGGAACGGGCGGCGCCGGATCGAGCAAAATCCCCACGGCAGGCTGCCCGTCGCACAGCGCACCCGCATCGATGCGGGTGAGTGCATGCGCGCTCTCGGCGCTGTCGGTGCGCACGAGCACGGAATCCTTGTCTGCGGAGGGCAGGCGCGCGCCCCGGTAGCGCACGAGCAGGCGGTCGCCGTCCCGCCCGCAGACGACGCCCGTGCCCCGGAACAGCCGTACGGCGATCGAGTCACCTGCGACGGCACGCACGTCGCGCTGCGGCGCCAGCCAGCGCAGCTCGCTCCGCAGCACCGCTGCCGTGACCCGCAGCGCATCACTGTCCGCTTCCCGCGTCATCATGACCCGCACGAGTCGCCCCTGCGTGGTCAGCACGCTCGCGACCGCCGCGCTCACCAGTCCGCCGAGCGCCAGCGCGACCATGCATTCCGCGAGCGTCAGCCCGGCGCGTGCTCTCATGCGCGGCGCAGCAGTGTCGGCGTGTGGCCTCATTGCGCTGCCCTGAGCAACGGCGGTGTCACCGGGCGCCGCGCGCTCAGGCGGATCGTATCCGGCGAGGCGCGTATGATGGCGGAGACGTGGATGGTGCGAAGGGCGCTGTCCTCGACGCTGCTCCACGTGTACTCCGCGTGCACATCCGCACCGACGCCGCTCCCTGGCGCAGGTGCGACCACCAGCGAATCGAGCAGCGTGACCACCCGGCGGAGCGCCGCTTCCCGACGCGCCGCCTCCGTCGCGAGCCGGGCCGCGTGGGCCGTGAGCGCCGCAGCGCCGAGCGCGCCCACCGCGAACACGACGAGCGCCACGATCACCTCTGCGAGACCGAAGCCGGAGCGCAGGCGCAGCGCTCCCCTCACCACGCCCGCACCCGACCGTACGCGGACACCGTCAGCCGCGCGTCCGCTTCCCCGCGCACGAGCCGCACGGAGCGGTTCGCGAGCCGCCCGATGCCGAGCCGGTCGTAGCTGATGACCGCGCGCGCATCCCCACCCAGATCGATCCGTGCATGGTAGCGGTCGTCGATGTGGACCGGCCCCGAGAGCGTGTCTCCGGCAGGCGCCTCGATCCAGACGGCGGCCTCATCCGCACTCACGACGAGCGAAGCACCCGCGTGCAGCCGCGCCAGCAGCCGCGCCCGCGCCGCCTCCTGCACGATCGCATCGCGTGCGGAGCGCACGCCCAGCCCATCGAGCGAGCGGACCAGTGCAGGCGCCGCAATCGCGAGCGCAATGCCCAGCGTAACGAGCACCGCCGCCAGTTCGGCCAGCGAGTGACCAGCGCGAAGAAGACCCGGTAGCCTCATACGCGACATGGTCGCACCCCACGCGGGGCGCGACCATGACGATTCGGGACGATCTCGGAAGGGGTGCGGAGGTCGTTGCGAACGCGAGCACCCGCGGAGCGCCCTCCTACTCCAGCCCGTACTCCCGGATCTTGTACAGCAGGGCGCGCGAGCTCAGCTCGAGCAGGTCGGCAGCGCGGGTGCGATTGCCGCCGGTGCGCTCCAGTGCCTTCTGGATCAGGCGCCGCTCGAGTGACGCCCCGTGCTTCTTCACCGACAGCTCGTCCTCGCCCAGCTCGGGGGAGTCGACGGCGGAGATCGGCGTGCGCACGTGCGCCGGCAGGTCGTTCGCATCGAGGCGTGGTCCCTCGGACAGCACCATGGCGCGCTCGATGGTGTTCTCGAGCTCGCGCACGTTGCCGGGCCACGGGTACTCGAGCAGGAGCCGCATCGCCTCGGCATCGATGCCCTCGATCGTGACGCGCAGCTTGCGGCTGTACTGGTCGAGGAAGTGGTGCACGAGGAGCGGGATTTCCTCGCGCCGCTGGCGCAGCGGTACGAGGTGAATGGGCACGACCGCGATCCGGTAGTAGAGGTCGCGGCGGAAGCGCGTCTCGCGGATCTCCTCGTCCAGGTCCTTGTTCGTCGCCGAGACGAGCCGCACGTCGACGTCGCGCGAGCGCGTATCGCCGAGGCGCCGGACTTCGCCTTCCTGCAGCACGCGCAGCAGCTTGACCTGGAGCGTCGCCGGCATCTCGCCGATCTCGTCCAGGAAGAGCGTGCCGCCCGAGGCGACCTCGAAGAGGCCGGGCTTGTCACGCTCGGCACCGGTGAACGCGCCGCGCACGTAGCCGAACAGCTCGGACTCGAGGAGGTTCTCCGGGATCGCGCCGCAGTTCACGGGCACGAACGCCTGGCTCGCGCGCTCGCCCTCCGTATGGATCAGCCGCGCGATCAGCTCCTTGCCGGTCCCGCTCTCGCCCGTGATCATGACCGGCGACGGGTGACTCGCGACCTTCGACGCGACCTCGATCGCCTTCGTCATGGCCGCCGACTTCGCAATGATCTGGCGGTAGCGCCGCTCGATCGCGACTTCCTCGCGCAGCCGCGTCACCTCGCGGCGCAGCGACTCGCGCTCCTCCGCCTTCTTCAGCGCGAGCACGATCTGATCGGGGCTGAACGGCT
>CAYSGF010000304.1:0-21512 GCA_964430275.1 uncultured Gemmatimonadaceae bacterium | reverse complement strand
TGGAGATTGGTGTGGCGGTGGTAGCGCACGCCGAAGGCGGGGTCGACACGATCGAGGACGCGCGGGCGGCGGAGCGGCGCCTGCAGACGATGGCAACTCAAACGGTGCGTTGAGCGATGAACGACCAGAATCCTACCAAGTACATCTTCGTCACCGGTGGCGTGGTCTCGTCGCTCGGCAAGGGAATCGCGGCGGCGTCGCTTGGCCGACTGCTGGTCGAGCGCGGTCTGCGGGTGACGATCCAGAAATTCGATCCGTACATCAACGTGGATCCGGGCACGCTGTCGCCGTTTCAGCATGGCGAGGTGTTCGTCACGGACGATGGTGCGGAGACGGACCTGGACCTGGGTCACTACGAGCGGTTCATCGACACGTCGCTCACGCAGTCGAACAACATCACCACCGGCCGGATCTACCTGGACGTCATCACGAAGGAGCGGCGTGGTGATTACCTCGGCGCGACGGTGCAGGTCATCCCGCACATCACGGATGAGATCAAGGCGGCGATCCGCAGGCTGGCGCCAAACCACGACGTGGTGATCACCGAGATCGGCGGGACGGTCGGCGACATCGAGTCGCTGCCGTTCCTCGAGGCCATCCGTCAGTTCCGCCAGGACGTGGGCCGCGAGCACACGCTGTTCATTCACCTAACCCTGATTCCGTACATCGCTGCGGCCGGCGAGCTGAAGACGAAGCCGACGCAGCATTCCGTGCGCGAGCTGATGGAGATCGGGATTCAGCCGGACGTCCTGATCTGCCGCACGGACCGCGAGCTGGGTGAGGACCTGAAGCGCAAGATCGCTCTGTTCACGAACGTGGATCCCGCCGGGGTGGTGGAAGCCGCGGATGCAGAGACCATCTATGACGTTCCGCTGATGTACCGGCGTCAGAAGCTGGACGACTACGTCTGCGACAAGCTCGGCATCCGCAAGCCGACGCCGGAGCTCACGGACTGGGAGGAGATCGTGGGGCGCATCAAGCGCCCCGCCAACGGCACGGTGAAGATCGCGGTCGTCGGCAAGTACACGCAGCTGGTGGACTCTTACAAGTCGGTGCAGGAAGCGCTCATTCACGGCGGTGTAGCGAATGACGTGGGCCTCGACATCGAGTGGCTGTCGAGCGAGGCCTTCGAGAACGCCGATCCGGCGGACGTGCTGCGTGCTTTCCACGGGCTGCTGATTCCCGGCGGTTTCGGTATTCGCGGCGTGGAAGGCATGCTGGAGGCGATACGCTGGGCGCGGCTGAACGGTCTGCCGTTCTTCGGCATCTGCCTGGGGCTGCAGTGCGCGGTGATCGAGTACGCGCGCAACGTGGCCGGCATGGCCGAGTCGCACTCGGGCGAGTTCAGCAAGGACGCCTCGCAGCTCGTGGTGTGCCTCATGGACTCGCAGCGGCAGATCACGGACCTGGGCGGCACGATGCGGCTGGGTGCGTATCCGGCGCGGCTGCGCGACGGCTCTCGTGCGCACCAGGCCTACGGTGTGACCGAGATCAGCGAGCGGCACCGCCACCGCTACGAAGTCAACAATGCGTATCGCGATCTCCTCGCCGAGCACGGCATGCGCTTCAGCGGGCTGTCGCCGGACGGACACCTCGTCGAGATCCTCGAGGTGCCGGAGCATCCCTGGTTCCTGGGTGTCCAGTTTCATCCGGAGCTGAAGTCGCGGCCGATGCGCGCTCATCCACTGTTCGCGTCCTTCATCCAGGCCGCGATGCAACGGCGCGGTGCCAGGAACGGAAAGGTCGATCACACCCGCGAGCAGGCGAAGGAGGCGGTGCGGGCATGAGCCCGGATCCGCGCGCACTGCTGTCGCCGGGCGGCGACTTCTTCCTGATCGCCGGGCCGTGCGTTCTGGAGGACGACGCGCTGAATCTGCGCGTCGCGGAAGCACTCGTGCGCACGGGCAGTGAGCTGGGGCTGCCGATCGTCTTCAAGGCATCGTACGACAAGGCGAACCGGAGCAGGGCGGGCGCGGCACGCGGACCGGGACTCGACGAAGGGCTGCGCCGGCTCGAGCGGGTGCGTGCCGAGACCGGCCTGCCGCTGCTCACGGACGTGCATGAGCCCGCGCATGCGCGCGCGGCGGCGGAGGTCTGTGACGTGCTCCAGATCCCGGCGTTCCTCAGCCGCCAGACGGACCTGGTCGTCGCCGCCGCGCAGACCGGACGTGCACTGAACATCAAGAAGGGCCAGTGGATGGCGCCCGAGGAGATGGCCGGCGCCGTGGCCAAGGCACGCGCCGCGGGCGCGGAGTCCGTCGCGGTCACCGAGCGCGGCACCTTCTTCGGCTACGGTGACCTGACCGTGGACATGCGCAGCTTCGCGCGCATGCGTGCCGCCACGGGAGCGCCTGCCGTGTTCGACGGCACGCACTCCGTGCAGCGCCCCGGGCGCGCGGATGGTGCGAGCGGCGGCGACCGCGAATTCATCCCGTCGCTCGTGCGTGCGGCCGTCGCCGCGGGCTGCGACGGACTGTTCCTCGAGACGCACCCGGATCCGGCACGGGCGCCGTCGGACGGCAGCAACATGCTACCGCTCGAGCAACTCGACGGACTGCTCCGCCAGGTGCTCGCAATCCGCGAGGCGATCGGCGCGCTTGCGCCGGTGCCAGGGGGCGCGCATGGGTGAGCTGCCCCGCGACCGTGCCGCGCGCGTCCGACTCGTCATCTTCGATGTCGACGGCGTGCTCACCGACGCGGGCGTGTACCTGGGTCACACGGACACGGGCGCCGCCATCGAGCTGAAGCGCTTCGACATCGTGGACGGCCTGGGACTCCACCTGCTGCTCTACGCCGGGCTGAAGGTCGGCATCGTGAGTGGTCGTGTGTCGGCAGCGAACCGGCTGCGTGCGGAGGAGCTCGGCGTGCCCTACCACGAGGGTCCGCGCGGACACAAGCTGGAAGCGGCGGAAGCGCTGCTCACCGAGCAGGGCGTCGGCTGGGACGAGGTGGCGGTGCTGTGCGACGACCTGCCCGACCTGCCGCTCCTCCGGCGCGCCGTGCTGCCGGCAGCCGTCGCGAACGCCGTCGCCGAGGTGCAGGCGGTCGCATGCTGGCAAACGGAGCGCCACGGCGGGCGCGGGGCGGCGCGCGAGTTCTGTGAGGCACTGCTGCGCGCCCGCGACGACTACGGGCATGCGCTCGAACGCTACACGAGCGAGCGCGATGCCGAGGCAGCCGCGCGATGAGCGACCGCCTGCACGTCTCGCACGCGGCCGCAATCGCGGACCCGCCGCCCTCCAGTCACGAGCTGGTCACGGCGGCCCGCCGCGTGATCCGGCAGGAGGCCGAGGCGGTCGCGGCACTCGAGACCCGCATCGACGACACCTTTCTCGCTGCCGTGCACCGCATCGCGGGTGCGCGCGGTCGCGTCGTCGTGAGCGGCATCGGCAAGAGCGGGATCGTCGCCCGCAAGATTGCCGCGACCATGACCTCGACCGGCACGCCGGCGATCTTCCTGCACCCCGTCGAGGGGCTGCACGGCGACCTCGGCATCGTCGGCCGCGAGGACGTGGCGATCCTGCTCTCGAAGAGCGGGGAGTCGGACGAGATGAATGCGCTCGTGCAGGTACTCGTCCGCCTCGGTGTGCCGATCGTCGCCCTGACGGGTCGCACCGGCTCGGCACTCGCCCGCGCGGCGAACGTCGTGCTCGACTGCTCCGTCAGCGTGGAGGCGTGCCCGCACGATCTCGCACCCACGACCTCGACCACTGCGACGCTCGCCATGGGCGATGCACTCGCCGTCGCACTGTTGCTCAATCGCGGGTTCAGCCGCGACGACTTCGCGCAGATCCATCCGGGCGGCTCACTCGGACGCAAGCTGACCGTGCGCGTGCGCGATGTCATGGTGGCCGATGCGTTGCCGCTGCTGCCGGCCGACGCGAGCATGCGGACGTGCGTCGTCGCGCTGGCAGAGAAGCGCGGCACCGTCGCCGTCGTCGATGACGACGGTGTGCTGCTCGGGGTCGTGACCGCCGGTGACCTGACGCGCCTCATGGAACGGGAAGAGAACGTGCTCGACATCGGCGTGGACGCCGTCATGAATCGCTCGCCCAAGACGAGCGAGCCGGATGCGTTGGCCGCGTCCGCCGTCTACGTGATGGAGACGCATGGCGTGATGGCGCTGCCCGTGATCGATGCGGCGCACCGGGTGGTCGGCTTCGTACACCTCCACGACCTTCTCAGGGCGGGCGTGGTATAATGCGGCGCTCGAACGAGTTACGGCTTCTGACCTGCGCGCTCTTCGCGTTCGCTGCGGCCGCCTGTCAGCCCGACGAGGGACCGGTGGCCACGGGCTTCGAGGCGCTGCCCTCGGACGTGGTGCTGACGGACGTCACGCACAACATCACAGTCGATGGGGTGCGCAACGCGAAGCTGCTGTCGGATTCCGTCTACCAGTTCCAGGACAGCTCGATCGTGGAGCTGTTCGGCGTGGACCTGACGCTGTACGACGCGAACGGTCAGGTCACGGCGACGGTCACGTCGCAGTTCGGGGAGCTGAACGAGCGCACCAACGAGATGGTGGGTCGCGGCAATGTGGTGGTGCTGCGCCAGGATGGTGCGGAGCGCATCGAGACGGAGGAGCTGTTCTACAATCCGCAGACACACCGGATCTGGAGCAATGTGCTGACGACGCGGACGGTAAACGGCAGCGTGCAGCAGGGCGACGGATTCCGCACGGATGACGAGTTCCGCAACTTCGAGCTCGAGAATGCGCGCGGCACGGTGCCGGGCGGGATCCGCTTCTGATGATGCGCGCACGGGTGATCGTTCCGGTCCTGGCAGTGCTGGTGCTCGCGGGTGGTGCGAGCGCACAGGAGCGCTGTGAGCTCGTGCGCTCGCGGGGTACGACCCAGTCGTTCAATCTCGGCACGCCCTACCAGGTGGACCACATCCCGTTTCCGTATTTCGAGTGCGCCGGTGGACTCACGATCCGCGCGGACAGTGCGACGTTCATGCACAGCACTCGGCAGGTGTCGCTGTTCCGCAACGTCGTGTACGAGGACACGGCCACGTCGCTGCACGCGGATCGTGCGCAGTACGACAGTCCGACCCGGCACCTGGCGGCGCAGGGGGATGTGGTGCTCGAAGACCTCCGGCGCGGCTCGCGGATCGAGGGTCCTACGCTCGACTATTACGAGGCGATGGAGGGACGGCCGGAGTCGATCGTCGAGATCAACAGCGGCCGGCCGCGCACGACGGTGCTGCGTGAGGTGACGGAGGACGGGCTGCTGCGCACGGACACGACGCGCATCGATTCCGACGCCCTGCAGATCGTGGGGGATGACGCGTTCCATTTCCGTGGCGATGTCGTGATCACAGCGGAGGACCTGTTCGCGACGAGCGGCTTTGCCGACTTCCTGGAGGGCGGCGGCCGGATGGTGCTGACCTCGCTCGCGCACGTGGAAGCACAGGACGTCGTGCTGAACGGCGATACGATCGTCGCGGTGCAGGATACGGCCGCCGGCAAGCTGCGCTCGGTGGTGGCGCGGGGCCGCGCGCGCATGGACTCCGAGGACGTGGACATCGATGCGCCCGCGGTGCGGACCTATTTCGAGGATGGCGTGCTGCAGCGGCTCGTCGCCGTGGGTCGCGGTGGCGCACCCGGTGCCGCGATCGAGCAGGCGCATGCGTTCTCCGAGCAGTTCAACCTGCGCGCCGATTCGATCGATGCACTGCTGCCGGCGCAGCTGCTCGAGGAAGTGGCCGCGATCGGGAATGCGTACGGCGAGCGACTCGCCGAGGACGATTCGCTGCGTATCCTCGTCCAGCCGGTCACGGCCGCAGACTCCGCGCTGGCTCGACTCCTCGCGCATGATTGGGTGCGCGGCGATACCGTGCGCGCGTTCTTTGCCGCTGCGCCGGACACGGCGGCCGCGACCGATGCGCCGGCCGACAGCGCAGAGGAGCGGGTACTCGAGCGGATTCTGGCACTCGGTGCTCCGGCGCGTTCCGCGAGCCGCATGGTGAACGAGGACCGGCCCGACGACCCCGCGGGGATCAGCTACCTGACGGCGCACAGCATCCTCGTGGTGCTGGCAGACGGCCGGATCGCCAATGTGGAGGCGGAAGGGGACGTGAAGGGCGTGTACCTCCAGCCGCCGCAGGCGGCGGCGTCCGTCGCGACGGAAGGGGGCTCGCCGTGACGCTCGGCGACTTCATCACCGGGCTCGGCCGGCACGACGCGTCGGTCGCCGTCGCGCTGCTCGAGCTGATCCGGCGCGCGGACACGAACGGCTGCCTCGACCGGGGTGCGTGGCTGGCGGCGGTGCGAGTCGCCCACAGCAGCATGCCGGGTGCGGATCAGGACATCGCGCCTGCCGCCGCGAGTGGTGAGATTACGGATCCGGGCGAGCTCACCGGCTACATCGAGGAGCACGTCCTGGCGCGCCTGCAACACGAGGGCATCGCGCGCGGCGATCCGGAGGGCAGCAGCTGGGAACGCGTCTGTCTGAGCCCTGCCGTGCGCGAGGAGCTGGATGCAGAGCGCGAGGCGTACCTCGCACGACTCGAGCATACGGTACGGGGCCTGCTGGATCCGCTGGAGTGGTCGCACGACGCGCGGGCGCCTGTGAGCACAGGCCCGGTCGCGGGCGGCAGCACACTGGCGGCGCGCGGGCTCGTGAAGGTCTACCGCAAGCGGCGCGTGGTCGCTGAGGTGGACGTGGAGGTGTCGCAGGGCGAGATCGTGGGGCTGCTCGGACCGAACGGGGCAGGGAAGACGACGACCTTCTACATGGTCGTGGGCCTGATCTCGCCCGATGGCGGGCGAGTGTTCGTCGATGACGAGGAGCTCACCCGCATGCCGATGTACCGGCGTGCACGCCGCGGCATCGGCTACCTGGCACAGGAACCGTCGATCTTCCGCAAGCTCACGGTCGAGGAAAACATTCTCGCGATCCTGGAGACGATGAAGCTGTCGCGCGCCGAGCGGAAGCGACGTCTCGACGAGCTCCTCGACGAGCTCGGGTTGCGTCACCTGCGCAAGGCGCGGGCATACTCGCTCTCGGGCGGGGAGCGGCGACGGCTGGAGATCACGCGCGCACTCGTCACGCGTCCGAAGTTCATGCTGCTCGACGAGCCATTCGCGGGCGTCGACCCGATCGCCGTACACGACATCCAGCAGATCGTCGCCGACCTGCGCCACCGTGGCATCGGCGTGATCATCAGCGATCACAATGTCGAGCAGACCCTCGACATCGTCGATCGCGCCTACATCATGTATGACGGGCACGTCCGTGTCTCGGGCACGGTCGCCGAGCTCGTGTGGAACGACGAAGTGGCCGAGATCTATTTCGGCCCGACCCTGACGGCACGCATGCGTCAACGCTATCAACGTCCGGAAGTGGCCGCCGTATGAGCTCCATGAAGACAGGTCTCTACCAGGGGACGCATCTCAAGCAGGAGATGAAGATCAATCCGCGCCTGTATCAGGCGATGGATCTCCTGTACATGCCCCTGCTCGATCTGCAGCAGCACATCAAGCAGGAAATGCTCAACAACCCGTTCCTGGATCTCGAGGAACCGCAGGTCACGGACGAGGACACGCAGGTCAAGGACGAGCAGAAGGAGCGCGAGAAGGAGAAGGAGCAGGAGGAGATCGACTGGGAGGAGATCCTGCTGGACGGCTTCGAGGCAGGCGGCCGGCGCGCGGAGTACGAGGACAAGGAATACTACGAGCCGGTGTCCGTCGATACCCGCGACCTGTACGATCACCTGCGCGATCAGCTGATGCTCATGCCGCTGCCGCCGCGTGACATCCTGCTGGGCGAGGAGTTCATCGGCAACATCGACGAGAATGGCTATTTGACGTGCCCGGTCGAGGATGTGGTTTCGGGGCTGAACACGTGGGTGGAGGAATCCGGCGAGGCGTGGGAGCGCGATGCGGGCGAACCACTGCAGCCGTTCGCCCTGGAGGAGGGGGAGCGGATGCTCAAGCTCATCCAGGGCTTCGACCCGCCCGGCATCGCTGCGCGCAACCTGCGCGAGTGCCTGGTGCTCCAGATGCAGGACCTCGAGCTCGAGGACACGCTCGCCTACCTCATCGTGAAGGACTACTTCGAGCAGCTCATCAATCACCGCTGGTCGGAGATCTCGAAGGAGCTGGCAATCACGCCGCGCGACGTGCAGACTGCGGCCGACGACATCGCGAAGCTCGACCCGAAGCCCGGACTGAAGTACTCGGCGCCGGGCGACAATTACATCACGCCCGACCTGATCGTCGACAAGATCGATGGTGAGTACCTCGTGTTCCTGAACGACACGAGCCTGCCGCGCCTGAAGCTGTCGAAGACGTACCGTGACATTGCGAAGGACAAGTCGAAGTTCAAGGGTGAGAACAAGGAGTTCATCTCGAACAAGCTGAACTCTGCGAACTGGATGATCCAGGCGATCGAGCAGCGCCGCCAGACGATGCTCAAGGTGATGAACTTCATCGTCGACCGGCAACGCGAGTTCTTCGAGAAGGGGGTCCAGTACCTGAAGCCACTGACGCTGCGGGAAGTGGCCGAGGTCATCAACATGCATGAATCCACGGTCTCACGTGTCACGAACGAGAAGTTCGTGCAGACGCCGCGCGGCGTGTTGCCGCTGAAGTTTTTCTTCTCGAGCGGGCTGTCGACGACGTCGGGGGAGGACGTGAGTGCGCGCGGGATCAAGGCGAAGATCCAGAAGCTGGTGAATGACGAGGAGCCGCGGAAGCCGCTGACGGACCAGGCGATCGTGAACATCCTCAAGCAGGAAGGCATTCAGATCGCGCGCCGCACGGTCGCGAAGTATCGTGACCAGCTCGGCATCCTGTCGGCGCGCATGCGCAAGCGCGTTTAGTGTCGTGCGCCGCGCTGGCACTCTTCGCGGCGTTACCTCCGGTCCCGAATCCATGGCCACGAAGCTGGGTGAGCGGACGGCAGCGACGCCGCGTCTGACGGAGCGGATGCGGCGGGACTTCGCCGTGATTGTTCCCGCCTTCAACGAGGTGGAGAACGTTGCGGAGCTGGTCGCGGAGCTGCGCGCCACGTTCGAGCGGCACGGGCTGGCCGGCGAGGTGCTGCTGGTCGATGACGGCTCGACCGACGGCACGGCGGTTGCCGCGGAGCGCGAGGCGGAGCGCTGGCCGGCGCTGCGCGTGCTCCGACACCGTCGCAACTTCGGCAAGACGGAGGCGATGGTGACGGCCGGGGAGGCGACCGCGGCGACGTGGGTCGTGCTGTTCGACGCGGATCTCCAGCACAGCCCGGAAGAGATTCCGCGCTTCCTCGAGAAGCTGGACGAGGGCTGGGACATCGTGTGCGGGCGCAAGACCGGCCGCTACGAGAAGGCCGCGGTGTCGGGCATCTACAACCGGCTGAGTCGTGCGATCTTCGACATCCCGGTCAGTGACACGAATTCCATGAAGGCGTTCCGGCGCACGATTCTGAACGAGGTGCGCCTGCGGCACGACTGGCACCGCTTCTTCGTGGTGCTTGCGTACGCGCGCGGTTACACGGCCACGGAGATCGACATCGAGCTACTGCCGCGCCGGCACGGCGTCGCGAAGTACGCGGGCCGGGGCCGCATCCTGGTGGGCATGCTCGATCTCGTATCGGTCGCGTTCTTCCTGTTCTTCTCGCGCAAGCCGCTCATCCTGTTCGGCGCCAGCGGCCTCGTGATGGCGGCACTCGGCCTGCTGGTTGGTGTGATCACGATCGTTCTGCGCGTCGGGCACTGGATGCCGCCCTTCGGGTTCCGCCCGCTGCTCTACCTCGTCATCCTCCTCCTGGTGCTCGGCTTCCTGCTGGTCGGCTTCGGCTTCGTCGCGGAGCTCGTCGCACAGCAGCAGGCCGAGCTCGACGCGCTGCATCGCCGGCTCGAGCGTGAAGCACGCGCGCGGGTGCGCGGCGAGCAGGCGTGAGCACGTCATCGGCGCAGCGTCCGCGCGTGCTCGTCGTGGCGGGCACCCGGCCCGAGGCGATCAAGCTCGCGCCCGTCGTGGACGCCCTCCTTGCGCGCGCCGAAGTCGATACGCGCCTCGCGCTGACCGGGCAGCACACGAGCCTGGTGGACCAGGTGCTCGAGGTGTTCGGCCTGCGTCCGGATTGGGACCTCGACATCATGCGCGAAGGGCAGTCACTCTACGACGTCGCCGAAGGGTGCCTCACGGCTCTGCGCGGAGTCTACGAGGAGTACCGGCCGGACCTCGTGCTCGTGCAGGGGGACACGGCGAGCGTGTTCTTCGGGTCCCTCGTCGGCTTCTTCGAGCGCATGTGCGTCGGTCACGTCGAGGCGGGCCTGCGCAGCGGGGACAAGTGGCGACCCTTTCCGGAGGAGGTGCTGCGCCGGCTGACGAGCGTCGTCGCCGATGTGCACTTTGCACCGACGCCGCGCGCGCGCGACAACCTGCTCGACGAAGGGATCGATCTCGACATCATCCACGTAACCGGCAATACCGTAGTCGATGCGCTCGGCCGGATCGGCGCGAAGGAGCGGCCAGTGCGGGATCCGGTGCTGCGCCAGGTGCTCGCGGACGACCGCAGACTCGTACTGCTGACCGCGCACCGGCGCGAGTCCTTCGGGGCGCCGCTGCGCGAGGCGTTCGCCGCGGTGCGCGGCCTGGCGGATGCGCACGAGGACATCGTGATCGTCTACCCGGTGCATCCGAACCCGCGCGTCAAGGAGGCGGCCGAGGCGACGCTCGCCGGACACAGCCGGGTGCGGCTCGTACCGCCGCTCGACTACTTCGACATGATCGCCGCGCTGCGCGCATCCGCACTCGTGATCACGGATTCCGGCGGCATCCAGGAGGAGGCGCCGAGCTTCGAGACGCCGGTGCTGGTGCTGCGCGAGGTGACGGAGCGGCCCGAGGGAGTGGATGCGGGTGTCGCCGAGCTGGTCGGCACGGACGGCGCGCTGATCGTCGAGCGTGCGGGCGCACTCCTCGCGGATGAGGGGATCGCGGAGCGCCTGCGGCGCGCCGGCAATCCCTATGGCGACGGCCGGGCGGGCGAGCGCATCGCCGACATCGTGGTCCATCGGCTCGCCGGAGCCGAGCGCCGTACACAGGACTGGTCACCCGCCGCATGAAGGTTCTGCAGCAGTGCATCTACTTCCCCCCGGAGGTCGGCGGTCTGGAGAGCCACGCGTTCTACCTGTGCCGCGAGCTGGTACGCATGGGCGACGAGGTCACCATGGTGACGTCCCTGTCGCGGCCCGGGCTGGCACGCAGCGAGACGATCGACGGGGTGAGCGTGGTGCGCCGGTGGATGCCCGCGCGCTCGCCGGCGGGGTGGAGCGCACACACCGTTGCAACCGTGCCGTCCTACCTGCCGCTCGCCCGCCATGCGGATGTGCTGCATGCCCAGACGTTCGCCTCCGCGCCACCGGGGATGCTCGCGAAGCGGATCTTTGGCAAGCCCCTCGTGCTCACGCTGCATACGTCCCATTTTCTGCGGCTGGCGGAGCGTCCGGCCTGGCAGCCGGTTCTGCGCCGGATCATTGCGGCGGCGGACTGGCTGCTGGCGGCGAGCACGGAGATCCGGGACGTCGCACTGGGGCTGCATCCGCATCCACGGGCGGAGGCGCTGACGAACGGCGTCGATACGACGATGTTCGTACCGGCCGCCGGCACGATTCCCCGCACGCAGCGCCGGCGCGTGATCGTGCCGCGCCGGCTGTTCGAGAAGAACGGGGTCGAGTACTTCGTGCGCGCACTGCCGCTGGTGCGCGAGCGGCTCGACGTCGAGGCGCTGCTGGTCGGGGATGGGCCGGAGCGGCCGAAGCTCGAGGTGCTGGCGCGCGAGCTCGGCGTGGCGCACGCGGTCACGTTCCTGGGCGCACGGCCGAATACGGAGCTACCGGGGCTGTTGTCGTCCGTCGAGGCGGCGGTGTTCCCGTCGCTGATGGAGGCAACGAGTGTGGCCGCACTCGAGGCGATGAGCTGCGGCGTTCCGGTTGCCGCATCGCGCGTGGGCGGGCTGCCCGAGATCGTCGACGAGACCGTCGGTACGCTGTTCCAGCCGGCCGATCCGGCGGATCTGGCGGCGAAGCTCGTCGCGCTGCTCGAGCGCAGTGACCTGCAGACGCTGGGTGTGCGTGCGCGCGCCCGTGTCGTCGAGCGCTGGAGCGTGGAGCGACTCGCGCGCCGACACCGCGAGATCTACGAGATTCTGCTGAGCGAGGCGTAGTGGCCCGAACGAAGACCCGCACGTCGAAGCAGGCCGTACCGAGCGCACCGGTGCACGAGCGCGTCCCGCGCTGGGCGCCCGTTGTGCTCTATGCGGCCGTGACCGTGCTGCTGTTCCGCGAGGCGATCTTCACGGGTGCCGGGCTGCTCGGCCAGGACAGCATGGCGCTCAGCTACTTCGCGCGCGACTTCTACACGGACGCCGTGCGCAGCGGCGTGTTCCCGCTGTGGAACCCGTTCGTGCTCGGGGGGCTGCCGTTCGTCGAGGGCATGCACGGTGACATCTTCTATCCGCTCTCGCTCGCGCTCTTCTTCCTCGATCCGCGCACCTTCTGGACCTTCAAGATGGCCGGACACGTCTTCCTCGCCGGCGTGTTCGCGTACCTGTGGCTGCGGCGCGGACTCGAGCTGCGACGCGGCCCCGCGATGTTCGGCGGCCTCGTGTTCATGATGGGCGCGGACCTGGTGAGCCTCGTCTACCCGGGCGGGGACGGCAAGCTGTTCGTGTCCGCGCTCGCGCCGCTCGTCTTCCTGCTCGCCGAGCGCTGCATGAGGGGCCGGCGCATCGCCGACTTCGCGTTCTTTGCGCTCGGTATTGCACTCGTGATGTTCACTTCCCACATGCAGCTCGCGTACTTCCTGGTCTGGGGCGTGTCGCTGTACATGCTGTTCCGCGCGGTGCAGATCGCGCGCACGGAAGGGGCAGGGAAGGGGGCGGCGCTGTTCGGCGCGTTCGCGCTCGCAGGGCTCCTGGGCGTGGCAGCCGCGGCTGTGCAGTTCGTTCCCCCGCTCGGGTACCTGCAGGAATGGTCGCAGCGCGCGGACCGGACCGAGGCAGAGAGCGGCGACGCGTACGCGTATGCGACGTCCTACTCGCTCCACCCCGAGGAGATCATGGCGCTCGTCGTTCCCGAGTTCGTGGGCGACAATGCGCCGACGGAGACGCGCGGCGGCAACACCTACTGGGGACGCAACCCGTTCAAGCTGAATCACGAGTACGCCGGGTTCATCCCGCTGCTGCTCGCTCCGCTCCTCTTCCTGCGGCGGCGCGAGCCACGCGCGTGGTTCTTCGCCGGGCTCGGCGTGCTGTCGCTGCTGTACGCGCTCGGCGCGAATACGCCGTTGTTCCGGCTGTTCTACCTGATACCGGGCGTGTCCCTTTTCCGTGCACCCTCGCTGATCATCTTCCTGTACGGGCTGAGCGTGGCGACGCTCGGCGCACTGGCGCTGCAGCGGATGCTGGACTGGGCGCAGGGCACGGATGCGGAGCGTCGCGCGGTGACACGCTATCTGGCGATCGCCGTTGCTCTGGCGGGCGTGCTCGCGCTGCTCGAGGCCGCCGGCGGCTTCACCGGTATCTGGCAGAGCGTCGTGTACCGCGACATCACGGCGCAGCGCCTTGCCGCGCTGCAGGCGAACGCGGCAAACATCCAGCTCGGCTTCTGGCTGACGTTCTTCTTCGTGCTCATCGTCGGCGCGACGTGGTTCGGCCTCTCGCGCGCCGTGCTCGGCCCGGTCCTGGCCCTCTGGCTCGTCACCGGCACGGCGCTGCTCGACGAGTACCGCGCCGGCCGCCCGTTCGTGCGTGCGACCGTGCTGCTGAATCGGTTCGGTACGGACCCGGTCATGCTGGAGCCGGATGAGTCGATCCGCTTCCTCCAGGAACGACAGGCGGCGGGCGAGGTGTTCCGGGTGTATGACCTGGGACCGGCGCTCGGGCAGGCGACGTACGGCAGCAACATCCTTGCGATCCACGGCATCGAACAGGTGGGCGGTCATCACGGCAACGAGCTGCGATACTACGATCGACTGATCGGCAGGGAAGACCATGCACCGAATGCAGTGCGCATCAGCCAGGCACCGGCGCCGGGCGAACCAGCGGAAGACTTCAGCATGCTGCAGCGCACGAATGCGATGTACCTCGTCACGCCGCAGAGGTTGCAGCATCCGCTGATGGAGGAGGTGTTCGTCGGGTCGCGCAGCGCGGTCTATCGGCTGGCGGATGTGTTGCCGCGGGCGTACCTGGCGGGCACGACGGAGGTGGTTGCGGACGACGTCGCCCTGGAGCGGATGCTCGCGCCCTCCTTCGATGCGGCCGGCACGGTGCTGCTCGCGGACGCCGTGCCGGGCAGCGCGCCACAGCCGGGGGTGCAGGGCAGCGTCGAATGGGTGGACCGGCGGCTGAATGCGATGACGCTGCGCGTGCGCGCGGATCGTCCGGGGATGCTGGTCGTGCTCGACAACTATTATCCGGCGTGGCAGGCCGATGTCGATGGCGAGCCGGCGCAGCTCGTGCGGGCGAACCTGGCGTTCCGCGCGGTGCCCGTTCCGGCAGGCGAGCACGTCGTTACGCTGCGCTACGTGCCCGACACCCTGCGCGCTGGTGTGCTCGTATCGGCAACGCTGCTGCTCCTGCTCATGGGCGTGGGCATGGTCGGCGTGCTCAGGGAACGGGCGCGGGTGAGGGCGGGGGACGCGAGCGTGCAGGCATGACGCGAACCGCCTACGACGTCGCAGGACATTACGACGCAGCCTACTACGACGATCTGGCGCGCCGCTACCGCACGCGCAACCGGTTCGCACGCCGGCGCATTGCCAACGTCTTCTCACTTCTGCCACCGCTCGCGGGGCGTACCCTGGTCGACATCGGCTGCGGCATGGGGACGTTCACGATCGAGGCAGCGCGCCGCGACGGCCGCGCCATCGGCGTGGACTTCGCGCCCGAAGCGCTGCGTGCGGCCGCGGCCGTGGCGCACGCCGAAGGAGCAGACCGGGCATGGTTCACGCGCGCGGACGCCGTGCGCCTGCCGCTGCGCGATGCCAGCGCGCACGTCGTCCTGGCGGCCGACCTGACGGAGCACCTCGACGACGAAACGCTGGAGGGCGTGCTGCGCGATGCGGCGCGTGTGCTCGAGCGCGGTGGCGCACTGGTCATCTACACACCGGAGAACGCGCACCTCTTCGAGCGGCTGCGAGACGCGGGGGTGATGGCGCAGGACCCGTCACACATCGGCATCCGCACCGCCGCACAGCTCGCGGCGGCGGTCCGCAATGCCGGATTGCAGGTGATCACCGTCCGCTGGCTGCCCTCGCACCTGCCGGGCTGGAACCTGCTCGAACGCGCGTTCGCGCGCTGGATGCCACTGCTGCGGCGCCGCATCGGCATCGTGGCGAGGAAGCCGTGAGCACCGAACAGCGACGCTGGGTGCTGCGCGCGCTGCAGGTCGCGCTCCTCGGGCTGATCGGCTGGCTCGTATGGCGCAGCCTCGCATCCGAGCTCGCACGCGTCCGCCTCGCGGACTTCCTGCAATGGCGTCCGGCGCCCGGTCTGCTGCTCGCGTCCTTCGTGCTCCTGCTCGGCGTGTACACAGCGCACGCCCTGCTGTGGCGCTCGATCGCCGTCGACCTGCACTCGCCGCGGGCGTCGCTGCGCACCACGTTTCGCGTCTACTTTCTCGCGAGCCTGGGCCGGTATGTGCCGGGCAGGGTCTGGCAGCTCGCCGGACTCGCCGTGCTCGCACAGCGGGCCGGGCTGCCGCCGGGCACGTCCATGGGTGCCGCCGTGCTCGGCCAGTTCGCCTTCCTGACCACGGGACTGCTGCTCCTTGCCCTCCTGCTCCCCTCGTACGCCGAGTTCTGGCCGGCACTCATCGCGTCGATCGCGCTCGCACTCGCGGCCGCAGCGCTGTACGCCGTCGCCGCGACGCCGCTCGGCCATCGCGTGCGGGAGGTGATCCTGCGCCGCGCCGGGATCGCGCGGAGCAAGCTCGAGACGGCGTTCGCAATCGCCGATCGCGTGCGCGGCGCCGATGCGGTCCGCTGGGAGTCGCTGTACGCCGCAACGTGGCTCGTGCTGGGTGGTGCATTCGCCCTGCTCGTCGCCTCCTTCGTACCGGAGACAGCCACGCTCGACGCGGCCCGCTACTGCGCTGGCGTCGTCGCCGCCAGCTACCTCGCCGGCTACGTCGTCGTCGTCATGCCGGCGGGTGCCGGCGTGCGTGAGCTGACGATGTCGGCGCTGCTCGCGCAGCATCCCGCGATCCCGGCGAGCGCGGCAATCCTCATCTCGGTGGCCTCGCGCATCTGGTTCACCGCGGCAGAGCTGCTGCCCCTCGCGGTGGTTCCGCTCCTGCCGAACGGCGCGCCCGTGCAGCCCGTGGATTCCGACCCGACAAGGACGCGGTGATGGTGACGAATGCACGCGAGCGCGGGCTCGTCATCATCCCGACCTACGACGAGCGCGAGAACCTGCCACGCATCATCCCCCTGGTGCTCGAGCAGGACGAGCGGCTCGACGTGCTCGTCATCGACGACGGCTCGCCCGACGGCACCGGTGCCATGGCCGACGAGATCGCCGCACGCAACCCGCGCGTCCATGTCATCCACCGTGCCGGCAAGCTGGGTCTCGGCACGGCCTACATCGCCGGCTTCCGCTGGGGCATCGAACGCGGGTACGACTGGCTGTTCGAGATGGATGCCGACTTCTCCCACGATCCGGCACATCTGCCGCAGTTCATTGCCGAGCTCGGCACGCACGACGTCGTGCTCGGCTCGCGCTATCTCGGCGGACGCGTGACCGTCGTGAACTGGCCGATCGCGCGCCTGCTGCTCTCGTACTTCGCGAACGTGTACGCCCGCAAGGTGACAGGCCTGCCCGTCGCGGATGCGACCGGGGGCTATAAGGCGTTCCGCCGCCCCGTCCTCGAGGAGGTCGATCTCGACCGCATCGAATCCAACGGCTACTCCTTCCAGATCGAGATCAGCATGCGCGCGTGGCGGAAGGGCTTCCGCGTATGCGAGATCCCGATCGTGTTCGTCGACCGGACGCAGGGGGAGTCGAAGATGTCGAAGAAGATCATCCGCGAGGCGGTCTGGCGTGTCTGGAAGCTGCGCTGGCTGGCGTTGACCGGACGGATGTAGCCGTGGCGATCCGCGACCTGCTCTGGGCATGTCCCGCGTGCGGCGAGCCGAACGGCCTGATACCGGCACGGGGCGGAGAGGTGTGCCGCGCGTGCGGCGCCCGCGTGCGCCGCGGGCGCGCCGCTACGATCCTCGTCGAAGCGGCAGGGAAGCCGCCCGTTGCCCGCCCGGCCTGGGAATGGTGTGCCGACCTGCCCGCCGTGGACGACGCCGCAGGCATGGAAGGACGCGCCATTCTGCGCGAGGCAGAGGCGGCCTGGCCGCTGCGCACGAACCGTGAGCTGCTCGGCTTCGTGGAACGCTTCGGTGCGAAGGTGCCCGGCACGGTCACACTGGCGGCGGACGCGATCGCATTCCGGCCGGACGGCACCGGCGAGCACCGCACCTGGCCCTTGCTCGACCTCACGGCCGTACAGCCCGCTTCCAGCGCCCTCCAGCTCAAGGTCCGCGACCGGCCCGTCATCACGCTCAAATTCACCGACTGCTCCGTGCGGCTCTGGGAGCAGCGCATCCAGGACGCGCTGCGCCGCGCACATCGCGCCGCAGGCAGGGGCGAGATCATCGAGTTCCAGCCGCGCATCTCCTTCCGATGAAGCGCGGCGACTGGTTCTACCGGCTCGTGCAGTGGCTGCCGCGGACCATCTGGCGCGCGCTCGGTACCCTCGAGGTGAATGGTCTGGAGAATATCCCGCCTACCGACCCGTTCCTGCTGTTCGCCAACCATCAGAGCATCATGGATCCGATCATGATCGAGGCGGTGTGCCCGCGGCCGATTCACGCCATGGCCAAGAGCACGCAGTTCGCCTCGCCGTTCATGTCGTGGCTCATGCGCCGGTTGAAGGCATTCCCCGTTCGCCGCTACCAGATCGATCCACAGGCAGTCCGCCTCGCCCTCCGTCGCCTCGACCAGGGCGAGGTCGTCGGTATCTACGTGGAAGGGGAGCGCAGCTGGGATGCTCGCCTTCAGCCGCCGCGCCGCGGAACCATCCGCCTCGCGCTCCACGCCGGTGTGCCCATCGTCCCATGCACCATCACCGGATCCTACAACGTCTGGCCTCGGTGGGACCGCCGGCTCCGCCTCGAGCCGATCCGGATCGATTTCGGCGCCCCCTTCCGCCTGCCCCTGATCCGCGAGCGCGCCGCCCGCGACGCGGCTGTCGACGAGGCGGCTGCCACAGTCATGGGCGCTCTCGAACGGCAGCTCCGCCAGGCGGGCGGCTGGATCCCGCCAGCAGCGTCCCGCCCGGCGTCCACATTGCGATCCACAAGGGAATCTACATCAGGTAGAGAAGGCTAACTCCGGTTATATCATTTGGTTGGCACCGGGTCCACGACGTTATCCCCAACCTCCACAACGCCGCTGTCCACACGATCCACACCGGCCATGGTGCCGTCCTGACGAGCGGTGCGGCTCTTGCTCCCGCGGCCTGACGCGCGCGGCTGCCGAAGGAAAAGGGGACGGGGCCGTTCTTCTGTGCGCCTCGACTGGGAGCGTCGTCGAGATGGCCGACAGCAGAACCGTACTCGACCCGACGTCGGTGGGCCGACGTCACAATCGCCATCGTCGCGGCACCTTCCTGGCCGCCGCGCCGCTCGCCTGCGGAGTTCCGCCTACGGTCCGTGGCGGCGCCGCCCGAGGAGGGCAGGTCGCGGACAAGTCACAGCCACGCTGGGATATCCACGGTTGTCCACGCTTGAAGTTTACATAATATATATTATACGAAGCGAATATGACGCAGCGCTCCAGACAGTCCAGACCCCCATCCAGCCGGCCCGGCCCCCACGCCGTAGCACCGCAGCTGGCAACGCTCGTGGACGCGGCGCCTGAAGGCGACGGCTGGCTGCACGAGATCAAGTACGACGGGTATCGGTTGCACGCGATCGTGGAGGACGGTGCGGTTCGGCTGATCACGCGTAACGGCAAGGACTGGACGGCGCAGTACCCGGCCGTGGCGACGGAGCTCGCCGAGCTGCCCGCCGAGGCGGCGGTCCTGGATGGCGAGGTCGTGGTGGTACGGGCGGATGGGAAGACGAGCTTTCAGGCGCTGCAGAACGTGCAGTCGGGCGGATCGGACGGTGTGTTGCGGTTCATGGCCTTCGATCTCCTGCATCTCGATGGTGCTGATGTGGCGCGCGAACCTCTGGAGGCGCGCAAGGCGCTGCTGGAGGTGATTGTCGGGGGGCTGGCGGGCGTGGCGGTTCACTACAGCGACCACGTGGAGGGCCAGGGTCCCGCATTTCACGCACAGGCGTGCCGGCTGGGGCTCGAGGGGATCATCTCGAAGCGGCGGACGGCGCCCTACCAGTCCGGGAGAGGACGTGACTGGTTGAAGGTCAAGTGCATGCAGGAGCAGGAGTTCGTCATTGCGGGGTACACGGAGCCGCAGGGGTCGCGGGCGGGCTTCGGCGCGCTCTGGCTCGGTGCTCACGACGAGTCCGGGCGGCTGCTGTCCGTCGGCAAGGTGGGCACGGGATTCGACGACGCGCTGCTGCGCTCACTGCACCGGCGGCTGCGCGGACTGGAGAGGCGCGCCTCTGCGTTGCAGGACCCGCCCCGGGGTGCGCAGGCGCGCGGCGTGCGGTGGGTTCGCCCGGAGCTGGTGGCGCAGGTGGCGTTTACCGGCTTTACGAATGAGCGCAACCTGCGGCATCCGACGTTTCGCGGACTGCGCGAGGACAAGCCGGCCGGGGAGGTCGTGTTCGAGTCCCCTGCCCTGTCGGCCGATGCGTCCACCGAGGAGGACATGGCGAAGCGGGGAGGAGCTGGCCGGAAGAAGGCGGGCGGGAAGCAGGCCGCCGGGGGCTCGACGCGGAGGGGCGCGGCGGGAGCGGGGCGGAAGAAGGCGGGCGCTTCGGCCGCGACGTCGTCGCGCGGGCGCGGGCGTGTCGATGTTGCCGGGGTGTCGCTGAGCAATCCGGACAAGGTCCTGTATGCGGATCAGCAGGTAACGAAGCTGGATCTCGCGCACTACTACGAGTCGGTGGCTGACTGGATCCTGCCCCACATCCAGGACCGGCCGCTGACCCTGGTTCGCTGTCCGTCCGGCTATGGCGATTGCTTTTACCAGAAGCACATCGACGAGAGTGCGCATGACGCGATCGCGCGGGTGCCGATTCCGGGGGACGCCCAGCCGTATGGCGCGGTACGCACGCTCGAAGGGATCGTCGCGCTGGTGCAGCTCGGTGTCCTGGAGCTGCACACCTGGGGTGCGCGTCGCGACCGTGTCGAGCGGCCGGACCGGCTGATCCTGGACCTGGACCCTGATCCGTCGGTGCCGTGGGAGCGCGTGGTGGCAGCAGCGCGGCAGGTTCGTGAGGCATTCCGGCTGCTCGAGCTGGAGAGCTTCGTGAAGACCACCGGCGGCAAGGGACTGCATGTCGTGGTGCCGTTCCGCCGCGGACCGGACTGGGACGAGGTGAAGGCGTTCTCGAAGGCGGTGGCGGAGGCCGTGTCGGGGGCGTCGCCCGGCGAGTACACGCTGAACATCTCGAAGGCGAAGAGGCGCGGGCGGATCCTGATCGACTATCTTCGCAACGGCCAGGGAGCGACGGCGATCGAGGCGTACTCGACGCGCGCGCGACCAGGCGCGCCCGTGGCCGTTCCGCTGAGCTGGGAGGAGTTGGGACCGGACGTGCGCGAGGACCACTTCAACCTGCGCAATGTTGCCGAGCGGCTGGCGTCGCTCGCGCGGGATCCGTGGAACGACTACGCCGCCGTGAAGCAGTCGATCACGGCGACGGTCCGCAAGAAGGTCGGCGCGATCTAGATTCAGCCGATCAGTTGCCGTCGCCCTCGGGCGGGGTCGGCGTGCTCGCCGGTGCAGCGCCATCGCCGGACGTGGCCGCACCATCCACTGGGCGCGTGCCGCCCGCGGCGAGTTCTGCTAGGCGCATTTCGTAAATGCCGCGGCCGGGCGCATCGTCCTCGAGGATGTCGAGGATCTGCTCGTACATTGTCGTGGCACCCTCCGCATCGCCGTTCTGCGCGCGTAGTCGCGCGGCGTCTTCCAGGCCGGCAACCCGCTCGAACGTGAAGCGGGCCTCACTGCCAACCCGCAGGTAGACCTGCTCGGCCTCCGCGGTCTGGCCGGCCGCCTCGTGCGCAGCACCCAGCAGCATGGCGGCGTTGAAGCCGAGCGGCTCATCGACGTCATCCGCAATGGGCTCGAGCACGTCGACCGCGGCCGCAGGCTGGCCGGCATCGATCTGGAGCTGTGCGACGAGCACCCGGGCCTCGCTCCCCGCGTCCGTGCCGCCATACTGCGCCAGGAACGTCTGGCCGTCACGCAGGGCGAGCTGCGTATTCCCGCTCGCGAGCGTGGCGCGAAGCGTGTTCAGCTCCGCCGCGGCACGCGCTTCCGACGCATTGCTGGAGCTGCGCCAGTAGAGCACGCCTGCCACGAGGACGATGACTGCGAGTGCGCCAATGATCAGG